>JAJRRY010000163.1 GCA_024279095.1 Alphaproteobacteria bacterium | reverse complement strand
GGCCCCGTCACGAACATGTAGGAGGTGTCCCGCACCATGAAGATGAAGTCCGTCATGGCCGGAGAATAGACGTCACCCCCGGCGCAGGGCCCCATGATCACGGAAATCTGCGGAATGACACCCGAGGCCTCCACGTTGCGACGGAAGACCTCGCCGTATCCACCCAGCGCCGCAACACCCTCCTGAATGCGCGCTCCACCGGCATCGTAGAGACCGATCACGGGCGCCCGGTTCTTCAGGGCCATGTCCTGGATCTTGCAGATCTTGGCGGCGTGGGTTTCTGAAAGGGAGCCGCCGAAGACGGTAAAGTCCTTGGCGAAGACATAGACGGTGCGACCATTGATCGTGCCCCAACCGGTCACCACCCCGTCGCCGGGGATCCGGCGGTCGGCCATGCCGAAATCGGTGCAGCGGTGTTCGACGAACATGTCGAATTCCTCGAAGGAACCCTCGTCGAGCAAAAGCTCGATGCGTTCGCGCGCCGTGAGCTTGCCACGCGCATGCTGCGCTTCGATGCGTCGCTCGCCGCCGCCTGCGCGAGCCTGCTGACGCCGCTCCTCCAATTCCTTCAGGATGTCCTGCATGACAAAGACCGCTCCCTTGCGTGTTTCGGGTCATTGGTAACACCGCCCTTTCGGAGCGCAAAGACAGACCCTTGTCTAACAGCAGAAAGCATGGGAACGGCAGCGCAAATATACATTCCGCATGGCGGCATCCTTCACGCCGACGTGATCATGTCACATGCAAGGCGCCGCCACAGCAATTATATCTGTCGCAGAACCGATGCTTCCATCTACGGGAAACGCATGTTTTGTATTCTGTGGACGGAAGAAAGAAAAAATACATGAAAGGGTCCAGAAGATGACCGCACAGAAAACGACGCAGGCCATGGAGCAGGAACAGCAGCCACGACTGAAGTTCTTCCCCGTATCCTTCTTTGCCATGGTCATGGGCCTCTCCGGCCTGACCTTGGCGTGGCACAAGGGCGAGCATGCGCTTGGTATCAGCTTTCCGATTGGCCATGTGCTGGCCGCATTCACGCTGGCGGTTTTCGTGGTGCTGGGCGCCTTCTACCTGATGAAGTTCGTCCGGTATCCGAAAGCGGTGATCGGCGAGCTGAACCACCCCGTGATGATGGCTTTCTTTCCGGCCATATCCATTTCGCTTCTTCTGCTTTCCATATGCATGCTGCCCCTGCACAGGACGTTCTCCCTGGTCCTGTGGTCGGTCGGCGTGGCCGCCCACCTGGCGCTGACGCTGCACGTGGTCAGAAGCTGGGTTCATCATGACAAGTTCCAGCTTGGACATCTCAATCCAGCTTGGTTCATTCCGGCGGTCGGCAACGTGATCGCCCCAATTGCCGGTGTTGAGCTTGGCTACGTGGAGATTTCCTGGTTCTTCTTTGCCGTCGGCATTTCCTTCTGGGTGATCCTGATGGCGATCGTGTTCAACCGGATGCTCTTCCACGATCCACTGCCGACCATGCTGCTGCCGACACTGTTCATCCTCATCGCTCCGCCGGCCGTGGGCTTCATCTCCTACCTGAAGCTGAATGGTGGACAGCTCGACGCGTTCGCGCACATCCTGTACTATCTGGCGCTGTTCTTCGCCATGCTGATGGCCATCGACGTGCCGCGATTCGCCCGGCTGCCTTTCTTCCTTTCATGGTGGGCCTATTCGTTCCCTGTGGCGGCCATGACGATTGCGACATTCGTCATGGCAGGCAAGACCGGTGCACCATTCCTGGCTTCTCTGGCAGTGGTTCTCCTCGTCCTCCTGAGCCTGTTGATCGTGCTGCTTCTGGTGAAAACGCTTCAGGCTGTTCAGGCGAGAAAGATCTGCGTCGAGCGCAAACACTGACCCGGGACTATGCTGCCGGGATAAGCGCAGGAAACGGGAGGCGCTCCGCCGGATGTGGCGGAGCGCTTTCATCTTTGTGATCGGATATTGCCATGAAACGTCTGGAAGATGCCACGAGTGGCACGTATATAGACGATCATGCAAAGCAAACGAATTGCGTCACACGGGACAAAGATGACGGACGACATGCAGGAAATCTCCAGCCGCCGGCAGTTTCTGGCAATGGGCGGTGCAGGCCTTCTGCTGCCTTTCCTGAAACCGATGGAAACGGCGCAGGCCGGTTTCCTCACCAACTTCAACCGCAAGCCGTCCGCACCGACGAAAACCCAGATCCTGTGGGATCGCGGCGTATGGCCCATGGTGACCGCCCAGTCGCCCCATCTCATGGAAGAGGCGATCGCCCGCTATGATCTCATTGTTCGCCGCGGTGGCTGGCCGCGCCTGCCGAAGGGACGCACGCTGGTGCCCCGCAGTCGCAGCAAGCGCGTCCGCATTCTCCGCAAGCGCCTGATCGTGGAAGGGTACCTGCCGCCGGAGGCATGGAGCAACTCGAAGAAATTCGACAGGAAACTTGCGCTTGCGCTTGCTAGGTTCCAGAGCAACATGGGCCTGCGCCCGACAGGGCGGGTAGATGAGAAGACCCGCCGTCAGCTCAATATCCCTGCCGAGGTGCGTCTGGAAACCCTGCATGCCAATCTGCCGCGCATGGAGTGGGCGATCCAGGGGATCGCGCCGCGCTACATCATAGTCAACATACCGGCCGCACAGCTTGAAACGGTGGAAAACGGCCGCGTTTTCTCGCGTCACAACATCATCGTCGGCAAGCCGGACCGGCCCAGCCCCTCGCTGATCTCGAAAATCTCGGAGCTGAACTTCAATCCCTACTGGAATGCCCCGCTATCCATCGTCAAGAAGGACATCATCCCCAAGGCGCGCCGCAATCCGCGCATGCTGAAGGAGATGAACATCAGGGTATTCGATGGCTATGGCGGGCCGGAGGTGGACCCGGAGACGATCGACTGGGACAACATCGATCCGAAACGCTATCATTTCCGGCAGGAGCCGGGGCCTGGCAACGCCATGGCGTCGGTGAAAATCAACTTCCCGAACAAGTATTCCGTCTATCTGCATGATACGCCTACCAAGCAGCTGTTCAACGCCATTTCCCGCTATTATTCCTCCGGCTGCGTACGGGTGGAGCAGGTGCACATCCTGACCAACTGGATTCTCAACGGTCAGGAGGGCTGGGATCAAAGGCGGATCGAACAGGTCGTGGAGTCACGAGAGCGACTGGATGTGAAGGTTCTCAATCCCCCCTCTCTCATCATCGGCTATTTCACCGCTTGGGTAACCGGTGACGGACTGGTGCACTTCCGCGATGACATCTACCGGCTGGATGGAACGGGCTTCGTTTATGGTCAGCCGCAACCGGTCCTCGCTCATGCGGCCCCGCAGCCGGGTTGATGTATCGGGATTTTCCCCACGTCCTTCAAGGTGGTTGGTCAGGCCTGTTCTGAATCCTCGAACTCGGATCCCCAAGCGAAGTGCACGGTTTCCAGCCCGGCCATGGCCTCGTCTTCCATGCGGGAGAGGTCGAGCTTTTCCTCCGCCGTCAGTACCTCGCGCATTTTTGCTTTCGTCTCCGGCGATTTCGGTACGAAGAGGGCGCAGGTGTCCTCGCAGGGGCGGGCGGAAATTTCCGCAGTGCCGATACCTCTGGCAATGTCGATGATTTCCGTCTTGTTGAGACCGCACAGCGGACGCATGACGGGCAGGAAGGCTGCGTCGTCGATGGCGCGCATGTTTTCCAGCGTCTGGGAGGCCACCTGTCCGAGGCTCTCGCCCGTTGCCAGGGCCAGAGCCCCGCTGTCTTGCGCATAACGGCAGGACAGGCGCATGAAGGAACGCCGCAGCAGCACGATGCGCAGTTTCTCCGGCGCGTGCTCCTCAAGATGTTGCTGGATGCCGATGACCGGCACCAATGCCAGAGTGAGCCGTCCCTGAATGCTGCTCAGTGTGGCGCACAAGTCATGCACCGCAGCGATCGGTTCGTCGGAGGTGACAGGGGCGGAATGAAAGTGCAATGGCAGAATCCGGGCTCCACGCTTCATGAGCATGAACGAGGCGACGGGAGAATCGAAACCGGCGGAAATAAGGGAAACAATGCGTCCGGATGAACCGACGGCAAGGCCACCGATGCCACGTTCCTTGAGGTAGGCGATGATCTCGCGATCCAGAACCTCGATATGGGCTTCGCTGTCGAAGTGTTTCAGGGAAACCTTCAGCGGCTGCCCCGTGCGCAACATGGCTGCGCCATATTCGCGCTCGATCTCCTGCGAGCGCTTCGGAAAGCTCTTGTCCGTGCGTCGGGCCGTGACACGGAATGTGCCTCCTGCGGCCCGCTCCGCGAGTGCGGGTGCGGTGGACAGCAGGGATTCGTAGTCCTTGGGTACCGACAGGGCGAAGCCATAGTTGGAAATGCCCGGTATCAGGCGCAGGCGGGAACGGAGCTGTTCTTCGTGTGCCGACATGTCCGTGTCTTCCTGCAGGGGTTCGATAAAGATGCGTCCCCAACTCTTGCGGGCGCGCATGGGAATTCCGTCGTTCCGCAGGAAATCATTGAGGTTGGCGACAAGCCGTTCCTCGAAAAACTTGCGCTTTTTTCCCTTCAAGGCGATCTCGTCATAATGGACGACAACCTTGGTCATCCTGGCGGTCATGGCTTTTATCCCCTGGATGTTCGGTGAGAAGCTTATATGGCTTCTGGAACGTACCGCGGCAACAGGGAACATGACCGTGATTTGCCATTTCCCCCGCAGGTGTGCGAAAAGACGGGCCGGTTCCTTACAAAACCGTCATGAAGGTGATTTAACTCAACTCCTCACGACTGTTCACATTATTGTGAACATGCAGGCAATCAGGGTCCGTGGGTTCAATGACCGACGTCAAGGCGGCCCGCCGGGGAAAGAGGAGCCTAGGGGACACCGGCGAAGCATCAGAGTACGGGGAAGCAGCTCATGAGCGCACCAGACTACAAACGCATTTTCCGGGAAGCCATCGAGGATCTGCACAGGGAAGGGCGCTATCGCTATTTCGCTCAGCTCAGGCGCAAATGCGGCAAGTTTCCCCGGTCGGACTACTACGATGGCAAGGGAAACGTGAAGGAAGTCACGGTCTGGTGCTCCAACGACTATCTGGGCATGGGGCAGCATCCGAAGGTACTGGCGGCCATGCACGAGGCCGTGGATGACGTGGGGGCCGGAGCCGGTGGTACGCGCAACATCGCCGGCACGAGCTGGTATCACGTGGAGCTGGAGAAGGAACTGGCCGACCTGCACGGCAAGGAGGCGGCGCTGCTGTTCAATTCCGGCTACATGGCCAACCAGGCCACGCTTGCCACGCTGGCGAAGCTGCTCCCCGGTCTCGTGACGCTTTCCGACGCGTTAAACCACGCATCCATGATCGAGGGCATCCGGCATGGTCGCGGCGACAAGATGATTTTCCAGCACAATGACCTGGAGGACCTCGAGGAGAAGCTGAAGGCCATTCCGCCGGAAAAACCCAAGCTGATCGCATTCGAATCCGTCTATTCCATGGATGGTGATATTGCGCCCATCGAGGCCATCTGCGACCTTGCCGACAAGTACGGCGCCATGACCTACATCGACGAGGTGCATGCCGTAGGCATGTACGGCCCCCGTGGTGGTGGCGTCTGCGAGCGCGACGAGGTCATGGACCGCATCGACATCATCGAGGGCACACTGGCCAAGGCTTACGGGATCATGGGCGGATACATCGCTGCCGACGCGGACATCTGCGACGCCATTCGTTCCTATGCTTCCGGCTTCATCTTCACCACTTCGCTGTCGCCGGTGCTGGCGGCGGGAGCTCTCGCATCGGTGCGACACCTGAAGGAATCCGGCGAGGAGCGCGCCCTGCAACAGAAGCATGCTGCCCTGCTGCGCGAGAAACTGCTGGAGCGCGGACTGCCGGTCATCGTCACTCCCAGTCACATCGTCCCGGTCATGGTGGGCGATGCGGTGCGCTGCAAGCAGCTTACCGACGCACTGATGGATGACTATGACATCTACGTTCAGCCCATCAACTATCCCACGGTGCCGCGTGGCACCGAACGGATCCGTCTGACGCCGGGGCCGATGCATGGTCCGGAAGAGATCACGCGCATGACGGAGGCTCTGGACGAACTGTGGACGCGGCTGGATCTTCCGCGAAACACGCGGGAAGCGGCAGAATGAGATTGTCCATGTGACGACACGCGCAGGGCGCGGGACTTGTTCCCGCGTCTTTTTTGTCCTAACCCGGCACCAGCATTCCTCGCAGTCACCAACGGGGTTTTCGACACATGACTGATTATACGCAATCCGGTTTCTTTTCCGCCGCGCTCGCCGAGGCCGATCCCGAGGTCAGGGAGGCTATCGACAAGGAACTGCACAGGCAGCAGAACGAGATCGAGCTGATCGCTTCCGAAAACATCGTGTCTCGTGCCGTGCTTCAGGCACAGGGATCGGTGCTGACCAACAAGTACGCGGAAGGCTATCCGGGACGTCGATATTACGGCGGCTGCCAGTATGTGGACATTGTCGAGAACCTCGCCATCGAGCGGGCGAAGAAGCTCTTCAACGCCGAATTCGCCAATGTGCAGCCCAATTCCGGCTCGCAGGCCAATCAGGGCGTATTTCTCGCATTGCTTCAGCCGGGCGATACCATTATGGGCCTCAATCTGGCCGCCGGTGGTCACCTGACCCACGGCTCGCCGGTGAACCTCTCCGGCAAGTGGTTCAACGTGGTGCCCTACGGTCTGGAGGAGGGTACGGACCTCATCGACTACGACGAGGTGGAACGGTTGGCGAAGGAGCATCAGCCGAAGCTCATCATTACCGGAGGATCCGCCTATCCGCGCATTATCGACTTTGCCCGCATGCGGAAGATCGCCGACTCCGTCGGCGCCTTCCTGATGGTGGACATGGCCCATTTCGCCGGGCTGGTCGCCGGCGGTGTGCATCCCAATCCGCTGGAATGGGCGCACGTGGTCACTACCACCACCCACAAGACGCTCCGCGGCCCGCGCGGCGGTATGATCCTCACCAACGATGCGGATCTTGCGAAGAAGATCAATTCGGCCATCTTCCCCGGACTTCAAGGCGGGCCACTGATGCATGTCATCGCGGCCAAGGCGGTGGCCTTCGGCGAGGCGCTGCGGCCGGAGTTCCGGGACTACGCGAAAGCCGTGGTGGACAACGCAAGGGCTTTGGCCGACGAGCTGGTCAGGGGTGGTCTGGACATCGTCTCCGGCGGCACTGACACCCACGTGATCCTTGTCGATCTACGGCCCAAGAAACTGACCGGCAAGGCTGCCGAAGCGGCCTTGGGCCGGGCCAACATCACTTGCAACAAGAACGCCATTCCGAACGATCCGGAGAAGCCTTTCGTGACGTCTGGAATCCGGCTCGGGTCTCCCGCAGCGACCACGCGCGGCTTTGGGGAGGCCGAGTTCCGCGAGACCGCTCGTCTGATCCTCGAGGTGCTGGACGGCCTTTCCGCCAACGGGGAGGAGGGCAACGCAGGCGTGGAAGCGCGCGTGAAGGAGAAGGTTCTGGCTCTGACCGGCCGGTTCCCGATATATGAAGATGCCATAGGCTGACATTCCCCATGGTCGGCGCAATGTCATTGGCACGCCGGCCATGCGGAAAAAGCGGGATGACGAGATGCGCTGCCCATTCTGTTCGTCCGACAACACGCAGGTGAAGGACAGCCGTTCCGCAGAGGAGGGGACGGCCATCCGTCGTCGGCGGCAGTGTGCCGATTGCGGAGGGCGCTTCACCACCTTTGAACGCGTGCAGCTACGCGAGCTGACCGTCATCAAGCGTTCCGGCAAACGTGTGCCCTTCGACCGGGAGAAGCTGACTCGCAGCGTCAAGATCGCCCTGCGCAAGCGCGACGTGGACGAGGAGCGCGTGGAGCGCATGATCTCCGGCATCATTCGCCAGCTGGAGAGCCGGGGAGAGGCGGAGATTTCTTCCGGTGACATTGGCGAGCTGGTCATGGAAGGGTTGAAGGCCCTCGATGACGTGGCCTTCGTGCGTTATGCGTCCGTTTATCGCAACTTCCGCGAAGCCGCCGATTTCTGTGACTTCCTCAGCCAACTGACCGGCGAGGACGGATGACCGGTCCTGCGGAATTCACGACGGCGGACGAGCGCTGGATGGATCATGCCATCCGCCTGTCGCGGCGCGCGCTTGGGACAACGGCCGAAAACCCGCCCGTCGGATGCGTCATCGTGCGAAACGGCATGCCCGTCGGTCTGGGCTGGACGGCGCCCGGTGGCCGTCCGCATGCGGAAACGCAGGCGCTAGCCATGGCCGGAGATGCGGCAAAGGGGGCGACGGCCTATGTTACGCTTGAGCCCTGCGCCCATCACGGGCGCACGCCTCCCTGTGCCGATGCGCTCGTTGCGGCCGGTCTGTCCCGTGTTGTGGTAGCGGTGCACGATCCTGATCCGCGGGTCTCTGGAAAAGGACTGGAACGTTTGCGGGCATCCGGGATCGATGTGCGAACCGGACTGATGGAAGCGGCAGCCCGCAGGGTTCTGGCCGGATTTCTCTCGCGCATCGAGCGGGGCAGGCCGCATGTGCTTCTGAAACTCGCCGTCTCCGCAGATGGAAAGATTGCCGCGGAACCGGGCAGGCCAACGGCCATAACCGGCCCTGCGGCGCTGGCAAGAGCCCATCTCATGCGTGCCCGTTCCGATGCCATTCTGGTGGGCGCCGGTACGGTGAAGGTGGATGATCCTTCCTTGACGTGTCGGCTTCCCGGGCTGGAGAACCGCTCTCCCATTCGGGTTGTGCTCGATGATGATCTGTCAATTCCGGAGGATTGCCGCCTGATCGCAACGGCGGAACAGGTGCCTGCATGGATATTCACCACGCTGGCGGCACGGGAGAAGGCGTTGGAATTCCAGAAGGCGCATCCGCATGTCCGGATCATTCCCGTTGTCCATGACGACAAAGGGCATGTGTCTCCGGAAGCGGTACTGGAAAGACTGGCCGGAGAAGGGATCAATCGTCTGATGGTGGAAGGTGGTGCACAGGTCGCCCGAGCCTTCACCGAACACGGCCTCGTGGATGAGGCTGCCATATTCACGGCACCGGAGAGGGTTCTGGGAGAGGGGGCAGTCGGCGCTCTGGCCGGACTGCCGCTAGAGACGCTGACGGATGGGGAGATGGAGCTTGTGGAGGAAACGCCTCTTGGCCCGGATGTCCTGCGGGTTTATGAAAGGCGGCATAATGACGGCTCCGGGTGAGCCGGGCGAACAACGGGCAGGAACGGGAGACCATGTTCACGGGCATCATTACCGATGTCGGCGAGGTTCTCGAAGTGGAGAGCCGGGGCGACACGAGATTTCGCATCGCCAGCCACTATGACCCTGATACCGTGGAGATCGGCGCATCCATCGCCCATGACGGATGCTGCCTCACGGTGATAGACAAGGGGTACCTTGATGACGGGGGGATGTGGCACGACCTGGAGGCCTCAGCGGAGACCCTGTCGAAAACCACGCTTGGCGAATGGCGGCCGGGCAGGAAAGTCAATCTGGAACGGGCTCTGAAGGTCGGGGATGAACTGGGCGGGCATATCGTTTCCGGTCATGTTGATGGAGTGGGTGAAATCGTGTCCATAAGACCCGAAGGGGATTCGAAGATTTTCCGTTTCCGCATCCCCGAGGAGCTGGCGCGTTTCGTGGCGCCCAAGGGATCCGTGGCACTGGATGGCACTTCGCTGACGGTAAATGCCGTGGAAGGTTGCGAATTCGAGATCAACATCATCCCGCACACCCAGCAGGTCACCACTTGGGGCGAAGCGTGGGAAGGACGACACATCAACGTGGAAATCGACATGCTGGCGCGCTATGTGGCCCGCCTTGCTGAATTCCACGGCTGCTGAACAACGGGAGAGAACAGAATGCGGGTGCTCATTATCGAGGCACGATTCTATGACGAGCTGCTGGACGAGCTGGAAAAAGGCGCAACCGGCTGGTTGAAGAAGGAGGGCATCGCCTACGACATCGTCCATGTGCCGGGCGCCCTGGAAATTCCCGGCGCCATCGCCATGGCCGAAGGCGCGGACATGACCGCCGGCATGCTGGCCGAAGAGGAGGGAATCGCACAGGAAGGGCCGCGCTATGACGCCTACGTGGCGCTTGGCGTGGTCATTCGGGGCGAGACCTATCACTTCGAGATCGTGGCCAACGAATCGGCACGCGGCATCATGGAACTGACCCTGCAGGGCGTGGCCGTGGGCAATGGCATCCTCACCGTCGAGAATCAGGAACAGGCGTGGGCGCGCGCCGGCGTCGATCGCAAGACCAAGGGGGCGGGCGCAGCACCGGCCGCCGTCATGATGGCCCGCCTGAAACGGTCTCTTCTCGAGAAGGCCCTGGCATGAGCGCGAAGGACACGGAAGGAGCAAGGCGCAGAAAACCGGGCCGGAAGGCCGTGGCGCGATCGGCGGCCCGGCTCGGCGCCGTGCAGGCTCTCTACCAGATGGACGTTGGAGGCGCTGCGCTCTCCGATGTGCTGGCGGAATTCTCGTCGCGCCGGATCGGGGAACGCTTTGACGACGGGGAATGCGGTGATCCCGACATCCAGCTCCTGCAATCCATCGTTCGGGGCGTGGTCGCTGACCAGGTGGAGATCGACCGTGCTGTCAATCGCCACCTGACGGAGAAATGGAAGCTGCCGCGGCTGGACGCCACCGTCCGGGCGATTCTGCGTGCCGGGGGCTTCGAGTTGCTCCGCAGGCCGGACATACCGCCACGGGTGACCATTTCGGAATACGTGGACGTGGCACGGGCGTTCTATGAGGGCGGAGATGAGCCGGCCTTCGTCAATGGTGTGCTGGATGCTCTTGCGCGCGAGCATCGCGCCGAAGAGCTGCACCGCTGAAAAACCTGCGGAAAGCCCGCCTATTTGAGCTTCGATTCGTGATCGGACGGTGGTGATGGATACCTGAAGGAACCAAAGCGGAGAATCAGCAGGGCCAGTGCAAGCAGCAACGTGGAGATGGCGATCCACATCATGTCCATGTGATCGACGCCATGCTTGCCGGCCTCACCGATGAGCAGTCGCGTCAGGGCCGTGATCGCCACGTAGACGAGAAAACGCACGGGCATCCGGTTGGTGCGGAAATAGATCCCCACCATGGCCCCGATCTCCAGATAGATGAAGAGCAGCAGAAGGTCTTCCACGGAGGCATGGGACTTCTCGAAAATCAGGATGAACTCCTGGAGCGCTGCCCAGACCGTCGCCGCACCGATGGCGAAAAGAGCGCCGTAATGGAACATGTCCACGAGCAAATTGCCCAGCGGGTCGATGAACCGGGAGACGCTCCGGTCTATGCGTCGGAAAAAGACATGTGGCGCCGACTTCGTGTCCTGCTTCGATCGACGCTCCCCGCTTTCGCGCTTGGGCGGAATGGCCCGCGTGTGCTCCTGCGGCATGACCCGGTCCTCCGGTTTTCTGCGTAACCCACGGTTCTCGAGGAGATTATTCCAGCAGCCGGACGGAATGGCAATTCCACCATTCTGCCACAGGTGGCGAAAAGCGCAGAAATGATGCACAAAGCGCTTGACTTGCTGCCCGCGTGCGCTTAATTCACTCCTCGTTCGCCGGACGGGTGCACCACCCGACAAGGCGAAGGCGCAAGCGGGTGTAGCTCAGTTGGTTAGAGCGCCGGCCTGTCACGCCGGAGGCCGCGGGTTCGAGTCCCGTCACTCGCGCCATTTTTCCTTGAGTCATGGCTCGTTACAGATATTTCAAGCGCCTTCGGGCGCTTTTTGTCATGTGCTCCGGCATGCTGCCATGCCCTTTTCAAAATCGTGAAATTTCCTGATTCAGATCAAATTTGCCGCATGCTGGCGTGTCTGAATCTGCTTGCGGGACGTGCGGGTCTGGGCTACGAATTCGTTCGAGGCACGCGGAACGGAAGAGGCGCGGGGCTCCGATTCCGGTTGATCGCTGAAGTGCCGGGCGCGTTTCCGGCTCGAGGGGAAAGACAAGATGAGGGAGCTTCTGATCCAGTATCTGCCGGTGGCGATCTTCATTGCCATCGCTGCCGTGATCGGTCTGGCGCTGCTGGTTTCCGCCATGGTTCTGGCGGTCCGTCGGCCGGATGCGGAGAAGAATTCCGCCTACGAATGCGGCTTCAATCCGTTTGATGATTCGCGGATGCGTTTCGACGTCCGTTTCTATCTCGTCTCCATTCTGTTCATCATCTTCGACCTGGAGGTCGCGTTCCTGTTTCCGTGGGCAATCACGCTGAAGGAGAACGGGCTGTTCGGCTTCTGGTCAATGATGGTCTTCCTCGGAATTCTCACCATCGGCTTCATCTACGAGTGGCGCAAGGGAGCGCTGGAATGGGATTGAGTACTTCCGGAAAGCCCCTGATCGTGAACCCGGCTGACGCACTTCGGGAGACGGGGGGATCCATCACTGCGGCGCACCGGGCCTCCATGACGGGTATCAATGACGTACTGGCCGACAAGGGGGTCATCACGACCACCACGGACGACATCATCAACTGGGCGCGTACCGGCTCGCTGATGTGGATGACGTTCGGCTTGGCCTGCTGCGCCGTGGAGATGATGCAGGCATCCATGCCTCGCTATGACTTGGAGCGCTTCGGCTTCGCCCCCCGTGCCTCGCCGCGTCAGTCCGACGTGATCATTGTCGCCGGCACGCTGACCAACAAAATGGCTCCGGCCATTCGCAAGGTTTATGACCAGATGCCGGAGCCGCGATGGGTCATTTCCATGGGGTCATGTGCGAATGGTGGTGGCTACTACCACTATTCCTACTCCGTCGTGCGCGGTTGCGACCGTGTGCTGCCGGTGGACGTCTATGTGCCCGGCTGCCCGCCGACGGCAGAGGCGCTCGTCTACGGTGTTCTGCTGCTGCAGCGCAAGATCCGCCGTACAGGGACCATCGAACGCTGACACGGGAGCTGACGGATGGTTGAAGAGAGGGAAGAGGGCGGTGCCATGCAGTCTGTCGCGGATTCCGATCCTGAAGCGCTGACCGATATCATCGACGTGATCGAGAACGGCCTGAAGGACAGGGTCTCGGACGTCCGGATCGTGCATGGACAGATCCAGATGGTGGCACGCCCGGAGGCCGTGCTTGAGGTGCTCCGGTTTCTGCGTGATGACGAAAACTGTCGATTTGTCGCCTTTACGGATCTTTGCGGCGTTGACTACCCGGAGCGTGAGGAGCGGTTCGAGGTGGTCTACCACCTGTTGTCGCCCTATGTCCCTGCGCGTGTCCGCATCAAAGTGCCTGTGAGAGATGGTGCGTCCGTGCCTTCCTGCATCGAGGTCTTTCCCGGAGCGGAGTGGTTCGAGCGTGAGGCCTACGACATGTACGGCATCTTCTTTGCCGGGCATCCGGATCTCAGGCGCATTCTGACCGACTACGGCTTTCAGGGGCATCCCTTGCGCAAGGATTTCCCCGTGACGGGATTCGTCGAAGTGCGATACGACGAGGACAAGAAGCGCGTGGTCTACGAGCCTGTGCAGCTTCAGCAGGCCTGGCGCGAATTCGACAATCTCTCGCCGTGGAAGGGCGAGCCGGCGGTTCTGCCGGGTGACGAGAAGGCGGAACGGAACGATGGCTGAGACAGACGTCGAGGTTCGCAACTTCACGATCAACCTGGGGCCGCAACACCCTGCGGCCCACGGAGTGCTGCGATTGGTGCTCGAACTGGATGGCGAGATTGTCGAACGGGCCGATCCGCACATCGGTTTGCTGCACCGGGGCACGGAGAAGCTGATCGAGACCAAGACCTGGCATCAGGCGGTGCCGTACTTCGATCGACTCGATTACGTGGCTCCGATGAATCAGGAGCATGCCTTCGTGCTTGCCGCAGAGCGGCTGCTGGGGCTGGAGGTTCCGTACCGGGCGCAGGTCATTCGCGTGCTCTATTCGGAAATCGGCAGGCTGCTCAATCACCTGCTCAATGTCACGACGCAGGCCATGGATGTTGGTGCCCTGACACCGCCGCTGTGGGGCTTCGAAGAGCGCGAAAAGCTGATGATTTTCTATGAGCGGGCCTGCGGCTCGCGCATGCATGCGGCCTATTTCCGCATAGGTGGGGTGCATCAGGACCTGCCGCCGGAGCTGATCGAGGACATCGGTGAATTCTGCGAGACCCATCCGAAGGTTCTACGAGATATCGAAGGGCTGCTCACCGACAACCGCATCTTCAAGCAGCGCAACGTCGATATCGCGAAATTTACGAGGGAGGATGCCTTTGCGCGCGGCTTTTCCGGCGTGATGCTGCGTTCGACCGGTGTGCCGTGGGACCTGCGTCGCGCCCAGCCTTACGAATGCTACAACGAGCTTGATTTCAAGGTGCCTGTCGGTCGCAATGGCGACAACTACGACCGCTACGTGCTGCGCATGGAGGAGATGTATCAGTCGATTCACATCATGAAGCAGTGCGTCGAGATCCTGTCCTCGCAGAAAGGGAGGGGGGCGGTCATCACGGGAAATCGCCGCGTGGCGCCTCCCAAACGCTCGGAAATGAAAACCTCCATGGAGGCGCTGATCGAGCACTTCAAACTGGTGACCGAGGGCATGAAGGTGCCGGAAGGTGAAATCTACGCTGCGGTTGAAGCGCCCAAGGGCGAGTTTGGCGTCTATCTGGTTTCCGACGGCAGCAACCGGCCTTATCGTTGCAAAATTCGTGCGCCAGGGTTTGCGCATCTGGCGGCCATGGAGTTTCTCACGAAAGGCCACATGCTGGCGGATGTTCCGTCCGTCATCGGATCCATCGATATCGTGTTCGGGGAGATCGACCGATGAGTTTCCGCAGGCTTCATCCCGAACAGCCGGACAGTTTCGAGTTCACGCCCGAAAATCTGGAATGGGCGAAAGAGCGCATAGCCCTCTATCCGGAGGGGCGCGAGGCGTCGGCCGTGATCCCCCTGCTGTGGCGCGCCCAGGAACAGAACGGTGGCTGGACCACGGAGCCGATGATCCGCTACATCGCCGACATGCTGGGCATGCGGCCGATCCGGGTGCTGGAGATCGCGACTTTCTACACCATGTTCCAGCTCCAGCCGGTTGGCAGGAAGGCACACATTCAGGTGTGTGGCACTACGCCCTGCATGCTGCGTGGAGCCGAGGATCTGGTGAAGGTGTGCAAGCGGCGCATAGCCGAAAAGGCGCATGCCCTCTCCGAAGATGGCGACTTTTCATGGGAAGAGGTGGAATGCCTTGGTGCCTGCACCAACGCTCCGATGATCCAGATCGGCGAAGAGGTCTACGAGGATCTCACGCCGGAACGCTTCGAGGAGATCATCGACGAGATCGCTGCCGGTAAAGAACCGGAGTCGGGACCGCAGAACAGTCGCAAGTCCTCCGAACCGCTCGGCGGAGCGACGACGTTGACGGACGCCTCGATCCTCGAACGCGGTTCCGATGCCGAAGCGCTCATCGCGGCGGCAAAGGCGAATGGCGGCAAAAGCGATGATCATGGTGTGAAGACGGCTGCTGGTGCCACAGTCGGAAAGGGAGAGGATGGAAGGAAGAGTGCTGCTCCTGCCGTGATGACAGGTGGTGGTGCATCCGAAGAGGAGGCCGTTACCGCGGCTCTGGCCGAACTGGAAAAGGTCGAGGAAAAGGAGCCGCAGCTCTTCACCGAACCACCTTCGGAGGCCGACGATCTGAAAATGATCGCCGGTATTGGGCCCAAGATCGAGCAAATTCTGCACGACTTGGGTATCTACACGTTTGCCCAGATCGCGACTTGGGGGCCAGCGGAGATCAAGTGGGTGGATCAGCGGCTGAAGTTCAAGGGTCGCATCATCCGCGAGGAGTGGGTTGCCCAGGCGGATGCGCTGGCCACGGGCGGACGTGACGAGTACGTGAAGCGTTTCGGAAAGGAGCCGAGGTAGGTCGACCATGAGCAAGGCGAAGGAACTGGGCGCCTGCCCGACCGGAGGAGGCTGTGCAACTGGAACGTGCGCGCGCTCATCCGGCATGCCCCTGCTGCTGATGGCCGCCCTGCTGGCGGGGCTTGGCCTGTGGACGGGTGAGACCAACTGGCTGTGGCTTGCTGCCATGGCTACCGGATCCGCTGTGCTCTGGTGGGCGGCCGCCAGGTGGGCGAACGGGTAAAGAGGAAAAACGATGCTGAAGGACACGGATCGCATCTTCACGAACCTCTACGGCCTGCACGACTGGCGGCTGCCGGCGGCCCTGAAGCGCGGCGCTTACGACGGCGTGAAGGGCTTCATCGAAAAGGGGCGTGACTGGATCATCGAGGAAGTCAAGAAGTCCGGCATGCGCGGCCGTGGCGGTGCAGGCTTCCCGACCGGCCTGAAGTGGTCGTTCATGCCGAAGGAAGTGGGCGAGCGCCCGCACTATCTGGTCGTCAATGCGGATGAATCCGAGCCCGGTACCTGCAAGGACCGCGAGATCCTGCGTCATGATCCGCATCTGCTCATCGAGGGCATGATCCTCGCAGGTCGGGCGATGCTGGCGCACACCGCCTTCATCTATTTCCGCGGAGAATTCATCCACGAGCGCAAGGTGTTCGAGGCAGCGGTGCGTGAAGCCTACGATGCACGCATTCTTGGACGGGACACCATCTTCGGCTGGGACTTCGACATCGTGGTGCATCACGGTGCCGGTGCTTATATCTGCGGCGAGGAGACAGCGCTCATCGAATCCATCGAGGGCAAGAAGGGCCAGCCGCGCCTGAAGCCGCCGTTCCCGGCCAATGTGGGCCTCTATGGCTGCCCGACCACGGTCAACAACGTGGAGTCCATCGCCGCGACTGGCGAGATCCTGCGTCGTGGCGGCGAATGGTTCGCCTCGCTCGGCAAGCCCAACAATACCGGAACCAAGCTGTTCTGCATCTCCGGGCACGTGGAGCGCCCATGCGTCGTCGAGGAAGAAATGGGCATTACCTTCCGTGAACTGATCGAGACGCACTGCGGCGGCATCCGCGGCGGATGGGACAACCTGAAGGCTGTCATACCAGGAGGTTCTTCGGTGCGCTGCGTGCCGGCGGAGCAGATCATCGACTGTCCCATGACTTTCGACGACCTGCAGAAGCTGGGCTCCGGCCTTGGCACGGCGGGTGTCATCGTCATGGACAAGTCCACGGACATCATCAAGGCCATTGCCCGGTTGGCCTACTTCTACAAGCACGAGAGCTGCGGCCAGTGCACACCATGCCGCGAAGGCACGGGATGGATGTGGCGCGTGCTGGAGCGCATGGTCGAGGGTCGCGCTGAACAGCGCGAAATCGATCTGCTTTTCGAGGTATCCAAGGAAATCGAAGGGCACACGATCTGCGCACTGGGAGATGCGGCTGCATGGCCTGTGCAGGGCTTGATCACCCATTTCCGGGACGAGATCGAGGCTCGGATCGACGAATTCACCGCCCGCGCCGATGCCGAGGGCTCCATGGTCGCGGCCATGGAACAGGCGGCGGCACAGTAAGCGAGGGATGAGGGGACATGCCGAAACTGATCGTTGACGGCAAGGAAATCGAGGTGCCGGACGGCACGACGCTGATGCAGGCCTGCGAGATGGCCGGAGCGGAAATTCCCCGCTTCTGCTATCACGAACGGCTGTCCATCGCCGGCAACTGCCGCATGTGCCTCGTGGAGGTGAAGGGTGCGCCGAAGCCCATGGCGTCATGCGCCCTGTCCGTCAACGACCTGCGTCCCGGACCAAACGGCGAGCCGCCGGAGGTGTTCACGGACTCCGAAGTGACGCGCAAGGCGCGCCGAGGAGTGATGGAATTCCTTCTCATCAATCATCCGCTGGACTGTCCGATCTGTGATCAGGGCGGCGAGTGCGACCTGCAGGATCAGGCCATGGGCTATGGCAGTGGTATTTCGCGATTCTGCGAGCCGAAGCGCGCCGTGGAGGACCGCTACATCAGTCCGCTGGTGAAGACGGTCATGACCCGCTGCATCAAGTGCACCCGCTGCGTGCGTTTCATCGCGGATGTGGCCGGGATTGGCGATCTGGGGGCCATCGGACGCGGTGAGAACATCGAGATCACCACCTATCTGGACGCCTCCCTGGAGACGGAGCTGCAAGGCAACATCGTCGATCTGTGTCCCGTCGGCGCACTGACCTCGGCACCTTATGCCTTCCATGCCCGCCCGTGGGAGCTACGCAAGACGGAGACCATCGACGTCATGGACGCCATGGGCTCCAACATCCGCGTCGATGCCAAGTTCGACCGCATCCTGCGCATCCAGCCGCGGCTGCACGAAGACATCAACGAGGAGTGGGTCTCCGACAAGACCCGCCATGTCTGGGACGGACTGGCGAGCCGTCGCCTCGACCGGCCATGGATCCGCGAAAACGGAAAGCTGCGCGAAGCCACGTGGGACGAGGCTTTCGCCCGCATCCACGAGGCTTTCCCGAAGGACGAGCCGGGCAGGGCGGCTGCCATCGCCGGCGATCTCGTGGCGGCCGAGGAGGCCTTTGCCTTGAAGCGGCTCATGGAGGCCCTCGGCGTGGCCAGCGTGGACTGCCGCCCCGCACACGTGCCGCTCGGCGAGACGGGCGGGCGCGCCGGATACCTGTTCAATGCTACCATCGCCGGGATCGATGAGGCCGATGCCATCCTGCTGATCGGAGCCGATCCCCGCTACGAGGCAAGCGTCCTGAACACGCGTATCTACCGGGCCTGGTTCGATCGTGACGTGCCTGTGGGCCTGATCGGCAAGACGATCGATTCTCCCTACGAATACACGCATATCGGCGAAACTCCTGACAAACTGCTTGAACTTGCGGCGGGCAACGGCGAGTTCTTCAATGTCCTGAAGGATGCAAAGCGTCCGCTGATCATCCTCGGCATGGGCGCCCTGATGCGGCCCGACGCCCGGGCGATCTGGAGTGCCGCCGCCCGGCTGGCGCAGGAATGCGGGGCCGTGGGCGCCGAGTGGAACGGCTTCTCCATCCTGCACGTCGCTGCCGGCCTCGTCGGGGCGCTGGATGCCGGCTGCCTGCCGGGCGAGGGCGGTCGCGACACTGCTGGCATCATCGAAGGCGCGAAGGAAGGGGAGATCTCCTTCGTCTGGCTGCTCAGTGCGGACGAGATCGACGTCTCGGCGCTCGGCGAGGCCTTCGTGGTCTATCAGGGCTCGCATGGAGATGCGGGAGCGCACCGGGCCGACGTGGTCCTGCCGGGAGCCGCCTATACGGAAAAGGATGTCACGTACGTCAACATGGAGGGGCGGCCGCAGATGACCTGCCGTGCCGTCCTACCGCCCGGCGAGGCGCGGGAGGACTGGGCCATTCTGCGGCGTGCCTCCGAGGAACTGGGGGTGCCCCTGGATTTCAACACCATGGGCGAGCTGCGGGCGAAACTGTTCGAGGCGGCGCCGGGACTGGCGCATCTGGATGCGGTAGAGAAGGCCGATCCCGCAGGCATCGCCGCCATTGCGGCGCTGGAAGGAGACGTTGCAGACCGCGTGCCGCTGGAGTCGCCCGTGGCGGATTTCTGGCTGACCAATCCGGTGGCGCGGGCTTCGCGTATCATGAACGAAATGAGCAGGCTGCGGGCCGAGGCCCGGGCCGGCAGGGAAGCGGCGGAGTAAGAAGGCATGTGGGATACACTCATCTGGCTGCTGATCGTCGCGCTGAAGAGCGTCGTGCTGCTGGTCGTGCTACTGGTGGCGCTGGCCTTCCTGATCTACATTGATCGGAAGATCTGGGCCGCCGTGCAGATCCGCCGCGGCCCCAACGTGGTCGGTCCGTTCGGCCTGCTGCAATCCTTCGCCGACCTTCTGAAGTTCGTACTGAAGGAAGTGGTGATCCCGGACGGCTCCAACAAGGTCGTCTACATCGTGGCCCCGCTGGTCACCACGATCCTCGCCTTGTCGACGTGGGCGGTCATTCCCGTGGCGGACGGCTGGGCGGTGGCCAACATCAACGTCGGCATCCTCTACATCCTGGCCATCTCCTCGCTCGAGGTCTACGGCATCATCATGGGCGGCTGGGCCTCCAACTCGAAGTATCCTTTCATGGCGGCCCTGCGCTCCGCAGCGCAGATGGTTTCCTACGAGGTGTCCATCGGTTTCGTCATCATCACCGTCCTGCTGGTGGCCGGTACGCTGAACCTGACCGAGATCGTCACTGCGCAGGGGACCGGCCTGGGCACCTGGCTGGGGCTGCCAAATTCCTTCCTGGACTGGTACTGGCTGCCGCTCTTCCCGATGTTCATCATCTTCTTCATTTCGGCGCTGGCCGAGACCAACCGCCCGCCCTTCGACATGGTGGAGGCGGAATCGGAACTGGTGGCCGGTCACATGGTGGAATACTCCTCCACGCCCTACCTGCTGTTCATGCTGGGCGAGTACGTGGCCATCACCCTGATGTGCGCCATGACCACCATCCTGTTCCTGGGGGGCTGGCTGCCGCCGCTGGACATTCCGCCACTGAACTGGATCCCGGGCGTGATCTGGTTCGTGCTGAAGATGCTGGCAGTATTCTTCATGTTCTCGCTGGTGAAGGCCTTCGTGCCCCGCTATCGCTATGACCAGCTGATGCGGCTGGGCTGGAAGGTCTTCCTGCCGATTTCGCTGTTTTACGTGGCTGCCGTTTCCGGTGTGCTCGTCTACTTCAACCTGGCTCCGTGAGGCGCATGATGAGAATCGGACACGCCATAAAATCGCTTTTCCTGAAGGAATTCGTGGAAGCCGTCGCACTTTCCATGCGCTATTTCTTCGCGCCGAAGGCGACCATTAACTACCCCTTCGAGAAGGGCTATCTCTCGCCAAGGTTCCGCGGCGAGCATGCCCTGCGCCGCTATCCCAATGGCGAAGAGCGCTGCATTGCCTGCAAGCTGTGTGAAGCGACCTGCCCGGCGCAGGCCATCCATATCGAGGCCGGCCCGCGCCGGGAAGATGGATCGCGTCGCACCACCCGCTATGACATCGACATGACAAAGTGCATCTACTGCGGCTTCTGCCAGGAGGCATGCCCGGTGGATGCGATCGTCGAAGGACCGAATTTCGAGTTCGCCACCGAGACCCGCGAGGAACTTTTCTATGACAAGGAGCGGCTGCTCGCGAATGGCGACCGCTGGGAACGCGAGCTGGCGGCCAATATCCGCATGGACGCCCCTTGGCGATAGATCCGGAAGAGGAAGAAGCATGGTCACCGCCCTGTTTTTCTACATGTTCGCCGCGTTGCTGCTGATCTCCGCCCTGATGGTGATCAGCCTGCGCAATCCCGTGCATTCGGCGTTGTTCCTCATTCTGGCCTTCTTCAACGGGGCGGGGTTGTTCCTGCTCGCCGGGGCCGAGTTCCTCGCCATGAGCCTGATCATCGTCTATGTGGGCGCTGTGCTGGTGCTGTTCCTGTTCGTGGTCATGATGCTGGACATCGACTTTTCCGAACTGCGCGCGGGAATGGCTACCTATCTGCCTACGGGCCTGTTCATCGGTCTGGTTCTTATCGCCGAACTGGCGATGATCTTCGGTGCGTGGATTACTTCGCCGGACGCACTGAAGCTGCGCGGGGCACCGGCTCCCAACGACATCACCAATACCGAAGCTCTGGGCCGCATCATCTACACGAAGTATGTCTACTTCTTTGAAATGGCGGGCATGATTCTGCTGGTGGCCATGATCGGAGCCATCGTCCTGAGCCTGCATCACAGGCCCGACGTGCGCCGTCAGAAGCCGGCAGAACAGTCTGCGCGGCGGCGCGAAGAGAGTTTCACGCTGGTTGACGTCAAGCCGGGGGAGGGCATCTGACATGCTGGCCATAGGACTGGAACACTTTCTGACCGTCGCCGCGATCCTGTTCACCATCGGCGTGTTCGGCATTTTCGTGAACAGGAAGAACGTGATCGTCATTCTGATGTCCATCGAGCTGATGCTGCTGGCGGTGAACATCAACCTCGTTGCCTTTTCAGCACATCTGGATGATCTCGTCGGTCAGGTTTTCACCCTCCTGATCCTGACCGTGGCGGCTGCGGAAGCCGCGATCGGGCTGGCCATTCTCGTCACCTACTACCGCAACCGTGGTTCGATCGCGGTTGACGACATCAACAGCATGAAGGGGTAGGGCAAGTGGATACGGTCTTTCTGATAATCGTTTTCCTGCCGCTGATCGGCGCCATTGTCGCCGGCCTGCTGGGAACGGCCGTCTTCAGGTATGCCGGGTCGGCACCGCCCCAGCCTGCCCATCATGATGAGGATGACGATCACGGGCACCATCATCACGCCTATGAAGGGCCGCGCTGGCCCATGCTGCTGACCACGGGCCTGTTGCTGGCAGCTGCCGTTCTTTCTTGGTACGCCTTTTTCGACGTCGTCGCAGGCAATACCTACAAGGTCGTCGTTGCAGAATGGGTACGCTCCGGAAAACTGGCGGCTCCGTGGACATTGCGTATCGACACCCTTTCCGCGGTCATGCTGGTGGTGGTGACCACCGTGTCTTCTCTGGTACATGTCTATTCGCTCGGCTATATGAGCCACGATCCGCACCAGCCACGCTTCTTCGCCTATCTGTCGCTGTTCACCTTCGCCATGCTGATGCTGGTGACCAGTGACAACCTGTTGCAGATGTTCTTCGGCTGGGAAGGTGTCGGCCTCGCTTCCTATCTGCTCATCGGCTTCTGGTACACGCGCGAATCCGCCAATACCGCAGCCATCAAGGCTTTCGTGGTGAACCGTGTCGGTGACTTCGGTTTCGCACTCGGCATCTTTGCCACCTTCGCGGTGTTCGGATCCATCGAGTTCGACGCCATCTTTGCCGCCGCTCCGGAGATGGCCGGAAAGACCTTCCATTTCCTGGGCGCCGAACACGACATCATGACCACCATCTGTCTGCTGCTGTTCATGGGCGCCATGGGCAAGTCGGCACAGTTTCTGCTGCATACTTGGCTGCCCGATGCCATGGAGGGCCCGACACCGGTCTCCGCCCTCATCCATGCGGCAACAATGGTGACTGCGGGTGTCTTTCTGGTGGCGCGTATGTCTCCCTTCTACGAGCTGGCGCCTCTCGCGCAGACATTTGTGGTGCTGATCGGCGGCATCACTGCCTTCTTCGCCGCGACCGTCGGCCTCGTGCAGCGGGATATCAAGCGGGTGATCGCCTATTCGACGTGTTCGCAGCTGGGCTACATGTTCGTGGCCATGGGCGTGGGGGCCTACGGCGTCGGCATGTTCCATCTCTTTACCCATGCCTTCTTCAAGGCCCTGCTGTTCCTGGGAGCCGGCTCGGTTATTCACGCCATGAGCGACGAGCAGGACATGTTCCGCATGGGTGGGCTGTTCCCATACCTCAAGAAGACATGGGCCATGATGCTCATTGGCACGTTGGCCCTGACTGGCTTTCCGCTTACCGCCGGCTATTTTTCCAAGGATGCCATCATAGAAGCCGCCTATGCAGCCCACGCGCCGATGGCCACTTTCGCCTTCTGGCTGCTTGTCGTAGCGGCGCTATTCACCTCCTTCTATTCCTGGAGGCTGATGTTCCTGACGTTCCACGGCAAGCCGAGGGCCTCGCGGGAGACCATGGCGCGCGTGCATGACAGCCCCCCGGTGATGCTGGTGCCCCTTTATGTGCTGGCCGCTGGCGCGCTCCTGGCCGGATACGTCTTCTACAACCAGTTCATCGGCGCCTCTGAAGCCCAGTTCTGGGGAACCTCCATCTATCGCGGCGCGCACAATGAAATCCTGCACCACATGCACAACGTGCCGGCATGGGTGAAGTGGGCACCGGCCGTGATGATGGCTGCTGGCTTCGGTATTGCCTGGCTGTTCTACATCGTCAATCCGGCCTTGCCGGAGAAACTGGCCACGGCGCTGCGCCCCGTCTATCTCTTCCTGTACAACAAGTGGTACTTCGATGAGCTCTATGACCGCATCTTCGTCCGTCCCGCCTTCGCTATCGGACGCCTGTTCTGGAAGGGCGGCGACCAGAAGGTCATCGACGGTTTCGGCCCTGATGGGGTTTCGGCCCGCGTGCTGGATGTCACTGCATGGACCTCGCGGCTGCAGAGCGGCTACGTCTACCATTACGCATTCGCCATGCTGCTTGGTGTGGCAGCGCTGGTCACCTGGTTCATGATGATGGGGAGCTGAACAGATGTCCGACTGGCCCATTCTTTCAGCCATCACGCTGCTTCCGCTGATCGGCGCCCTGTTCATCCTCGTCATCCGTGGCGAGGACGAAATCGCCCTGCGCAACATGCGCTGGACTGCGCTGTTCACCACGGTCTTCACATTCGTCCTGTCGCTGATCCTGTGGAGCAATTTCGATCCGGCAGCACCCGGTTTCCAGTTCGAGGAAAAATACTCCTGGTTCGGGCTGATGACCTATCACCTCGGCGTGGATGGTCTGGGGCTGCCTTTTGTACTGCTCACGGCATTTCTCATGCCCGGTGTGATCATTGCGTCATGGGCCGTGGAAAAGCGCGTGAAGGAGTACATGATCGCGTTTCTCGTCCTGGAGACGCTGATGATCGGCGTCTTCGTTTCTCTGGATCTTGTCCTCTTCTATTTGTTCTTCGAGGGCGGCCTCATTCCGATGTTCCTCATCATCGGCGTCTGGGGCGGACCGCGGCGCATCTACGCCAGCTTCAAGTTCTTTCTCTACACGTTGCTCGGTTCGGTGCTGATGCTTCTCGCCATCATGGCCATCTACTGGCAGACGGGCACCACCGACATCGCACAACTGCTGGCCAAGCCCTCCGACAT
>JAJRRY010000162.1 GCA_024279095.1 Alphaproteobacteria bacterium | reverse complement strand
CATGAGCACCTTGAAATCCTATGTGCGCTCCTCCCTGCTCTTCCGCATCATGGCGCAGAAACTCGGGAAGAAGATCAATCCGAAGGTCGATCAGGCGGAGATCGACCGGCGCTACAGGAAGATCCTGAAGGACCCGCGCCTGCAGCCGATTACCATCTACAACATCCGGCAGGTGATGCTTCCGGTGGAGAACGTGGCTCCTGCCATGCGTCAGCAGCTCTACTACGCCCGACTTGTGGAAGCACAGCAGATCATGCAGCGCTACAAGGGTTGCCGGACATTGAAACAGGCGGCAAGCGGCATCTTCAATGTGAAAGTGTCGAAAACCCTGCCTGCGGATCCACGGCGCATGCCGAAGGAGCTGCGCAAGGCCCTGCAGACGGCCGGCACGAAAAAGATGGTCGGACCGATCCGCACCCGGCAAGGCATACAGATGTTTGCATTCTGTGGCATCCGCAAGATCGCGCCCCCGAAGCCGAAGAAGGAACAGATCGCCGCCATGGTACGGGCCGAGGCCATGTCACGCGAGATGGAGAAAGTCATGCGGGAGCTGCGCAAGCGCGCCTATATCGAATACAAGGATCGCAAGCTTGTGCTCAACTGAGTCAGACTTCCCGCCATGCACTTGACATGCTGCTTTCGCCGCTCCCTCATGTGGTAATGAACCCGACTGCCTGACGGGCGGTCATGCGATTTTTCACACGGGGTATACCTCATTCATGGCTTCAGCAGCAGTTCACAGGAATTCCTCCAGCGCACCACTTGCCATGACGCTCGGCGAGCCCGGGGGCGTGGGAATGGAGATTGCAGCCAAAGCCTGGCAAATACTGAAGCAAGAGGGGCCTGTCTTTTTTCTCATCGGCGACGCCGAGCTCCTGGCCCGTCGCACGAATGTAGCCGGCATCTCCGTTTCGGTGAGGGAGATTTCTGCTCCGGTGGAGGCGCAGACGACTTTTCATGAAGCACTCCCCGTACTCCCCTTGAGAGAAGCTCGCAACCTGACGGACATGCCGGGCAGTGCAAGACCGGAGAACGCGGAGGCCGTGCTGGCTTCCATCCGCACAGCTGTGCAGCTTGTGGAAGCTGGAGAGGCTGCAGCGGTCGTCACCCTGCCCCTGCAGAAGGAAAGTCTCTATTCGGCAGGCTTCGATTTCGAGGGACATACGGACTACCTTGCCGAACTGGCCAGGCAGGCGGGATATGAAGCTGAACCGGTGATGATGCTCGTCGCCAGAGATCTGCGTACCATACCTGTAACGATCCATGTGGCTCTGTCGGATGTTCCGCAGCACCTGAAAACAGATCTGATCGTTCGACAGGGACGCATTGTCGCACGGGATCTGAACAGTCATTTCGGTCTGGCAACGCCCAGACTTGCGGTGGCCGGACTCAACCCCCATGCAGGAGAGGGCGGCAGAATGGGGACAGAAGAGGCAACAGTCATCCGGCCTGCCGTGGAACAGCTGCGGGCAGAGGGCATATCCGTTTCCGGCCCGCTACCGGCGGATACCATGTTTCACGAGGAAGCTCGCTCCCGGTACGACGCCGCCTTGTGCATGTATCATGACCAGGCTCTGATCCCGGTGAAGACTCTGGATTTCCATGGAGGCGTGAACGTCACGCTTGGACTGCCCTTCATCCGCACATCTCCGGATCATGGCACGGCGCTGTCTCTGGCCGGGACGGGGCGGGCCCGAGCCGACAGTCTGCTGGCGGCGATCCGCATGGCCGCACGGATGGCGGAGGTATCAACGGAATGACCGAAGATAGCCTCCCTCCCCTGCGTGACGTGATCGCAAAATACGGGTTGCGGGCTCGCAAGTCACTGGGACAGAATTTTCTGCTTGATCTGAATCTCACACGTAAAATCGCCCGGGCGGCTGCGCCCTTGGAGGGACATGCCATAATCGAGATCGGTCCAGGCCCTGGCGGGCTCACCCGGGCGTTGCTTCTGGAAGGGGCCGAGAAGGTCATTGCTGTGGAACGGGATTCCCGTGTTCTGCCGGCACTGCACGATATCGCGGAGCACTGGCCCGGCCGGCTGGAGGTTGTCGAGGGGGATGCCCTGAAGATCGATCAGGCGAAACTGGTGGAGAAGGCCGGACTGCCGGTAAGGGTCGTGGCCAACCTCCCCTACAATATCGCGACCCCGCTTCTTGCCGGCTGGGTGCTGACGGAACCCTGGCCTCCCTGGTGGCAGTCCCTGACGCTGATGTTTCAGCGGGAGGTGGCCGATCGCATCACGGCCTCTCCCGGCTCTCGCAGTTTTGGCCGGCTTGCCGTGCTTTCCCAGTGGCGCTCCAGCGCCAGACGCCTTTTCGACATTCCTCCTGCAGCTTTCACACCACCACCCAAGGTCACCTCTTCAGTGGTGCAGATCACACCGCTTCCGGAGCCGGTGGCAGCGTGCACGCCGGACACCCTGCAGAAGGTGACGGCAGCCGCATTCGGGCAACGCCGCAAGATGCTGCGCAAGGCATTGAGAAGTATCACGAAGGACCCGGATGCCCTGTTGTCGGCGGCAGGGCTGGATGGAACGAAAAGGGCGGAAGAGCTTGATGTCCGTGACTTCTGCAAGTTGGCCCACTGTCATGAGCAGCAGTCAGGTGGAGAGTGAAGGCCTCCAGCCTTGTCAAACCGTTCCTGCTGTACAGGCGGACATGGAATATCACCATAGGAGCAGAAAACGCAGCAGTCTCCCTTCTTCGGTTTCAGGAGAGTGCCGCAGTTCCTGCATTCGTAAAACCATTGGCAGGCATTTTCAGGCATGGTTTCGGTACTCGAAACCCCGCATTCCGGGCACGTGAGGACAGATGTCAGGACAATAGCCACGCCAGTCGCTTCTCCGTTTCCTCAAAGTGAGTCTGCGGGAAGCATAAACCACGTCTGCCCGTCTACAAACCGGCTGTCATCTCTCTCACGAAATCGTGCAATCCCGTGCGGCGGTGGCGCTTCAGGCGTTCGGCCCGGAGAATTGCGCGGATTTCTTCTGCGGCTCGCTCCAGATCATCATTGATGATGACATAATCGTATTCCGGCCAATGCGAGATTTCACTGGCCGCTTCAGCCATGCGGCGCGCGATAACCTCTTCCGGATCCTGGGCTCGCCGCTTCAGCCGCTCATGCAGGACATCGGCGCCTGGCGGAAGGATGAAGACCTTGACCACATCCTCGCCCATCTTCTCCGAAATCTGCTGAGCCCCTTGCCAATCGACATCAAACAGGACGTCTCGCCCTTCCGCCAATGCCTTTTCAACCGGTTCACGGGGAGATCCGTAAAAGTTTCCGAAGACCTCCGCCCATTCCAGAAGACCGTTGTTGTCACGCAACTTCTGGAACTCCTCATGAGAGACGAAATGATAATGCTCTCCGTCCACCTCTCCCGGCCGCGGCGGACGGGTCGTGACGGAGACGGACATGGTAAGTTCCGGCTCGCTCTCCAGCAGCATGCGCGAGAGCGTGGATTTTCCAGCTCCCGAAGGTGACGAAATGATGAACATGAGCCCGCGCCGATCAAGCTCGATCGTCTCGGAATCCTTCTGAACCATCCTGTTTCTCCCCCTGCCCCGGTCGGTTTCTCATTCTATGTTCGCCACCTGCTCACGCAGACGGTCGATAACGGCCTTCAGAGCCAGTCCGGTTCGGGTCAGGCTGGCGGCATTGGATTTCGAGCACAGCGTATTCGCTTCCCGGTTGAATTCCTGTGTGAGGAATTCAAACCGCCGCCCCACCGGTCCGTCCTGTTCCAACAGTTCTCTTGCAGCTGCGACATGGGAGTCCAGCCTGTCAAGTTCCTCGGCAATATCCGCCTTTGCAGCAAGAAGAACAGCCTCCTGATAAAGCCGCTCCTCGTCAAGCTCCGTGCCGGCATCCAGAATACGCGCAACCTGTTCCTGCAACCGTTCCCGAATGGCTTCCGGACTGCGCGCAGGATTGTTCCGTGCCTCTTTCACGAGATGCGCAATTTCATCAATCTGCTCCCGCAGCACCGTCTCCAAGCGGCCGCCTTCCTCCTTGCGCACACGAGCCAGCCTGTCCAGAGCCTCGTTCAGGGATTGCAGAAGCGCCTCTCCATACTCGTCCGCCAGACGGGTGCGGGCACCGTCATCCTCGGTATCCACAACACCTCGGATATGCAGAAGCTGCGCTGGCGAAACCGGAGCTGCCCCCGGACCCAACCGGGCCGCAAGATGACGGGCTTCCTCAACCAGAAGATCCAGGAAGGCCCTGTTGATCCTGAGATTCGTGTTTCGGCTGGTGCGGATGATCTGAAGACTGACCTGGAAATTGCCTCTCCGAAAACGACCGGAAAGCGCCTTGCGAATTTCGGGCTCAAGGGATTCCAGACCTGGCGGAAGACGGAAGCGGGCATCCAGAGTCTTGCCGTTCACACTCCTGACTTCCCAGACCCAGTTCAGGGCCTCGTTTTCTCCGGCCGCCCGCGCAAAGCCGGTCATGCTTTTCAGGGTCATGTGTCCGCCCGTCCCAACCGTATCCCGTCGTCTCCTTTCAGGACAGTAGCCCTGAAGCCCTCTTTGACCAAGTCCTGCCGGAAACCCTCCGGATCTTCACCGCGCCGGACGCTCCCGGGGCAGCGGCACCTTGCCGGCAGCAGTCTTTTCACCGCCATGCCTCGCGCTCGTATCCACCTTGCCAGCGGCTGTCGCCTTTCGCTTTTCCTTTGCCGGAATGCTGCCCGTTGCCTCTTTCTCCAGGCGGGCGGCACGCATGGCCATGCGCTCCCGCCATTTGCGCACATTCCTGTTGTGCTCTTCGAGCGTGGACGCAAAAACATGACCTCCCGTTCCGTCAGCAACGAAATAGAGATCATCCGTCTTCGCCGGGTTGAGAACGGCAGCTATGGAATCTCGGCCGGGATTGGCGATTGGCGTTGGCGGCAGCCCCTTGAACCGATAGGTATTCCACGGGGTTCTCGCTTCGATCTCGCTCTTGCGGATGGGCCGTCCCAGTGGCTTGCCCTTCGTGATGCCGTATATGATCGTCGGATCCGACTGCAGGCGGATGCCCTTTCTCAAACGGTTGATGAAAACCGCCGCCACGCGGGGGCGTTCCTCTGGAACGCCTGTCTCCTTCTCCACGATCGAAGCGAGGATGATTGCCTCGCGGCGCGTCTTGAAAGGAAGGTCCGGGGCACGCTTGGGCCACAGATCATCGAGGAGTTTCTTCTGTGCCTCCTGCATCTGACGAATGATGGAGTCGCGCGTCTCACCTCGGTGGAATACGTAGGTATCCGGAAGGAGAGAACCTTCTTCGGGCTGGATGGTGATCTCACCACTCAATTCCGGATGTCGTCGCAACCGTTCAAGCACCTGCACGACGGAAAAGCCTTCGGGAATCGTCACCTTGTGCACGATGGCCTTTCCGCTTCTGAGAATGGAGATCACATCGCGGATGGATGCCCCTTGCGGAATGGCATATTCACCGGCCTTCAGGTGTCCCTGCACACCGCGCGCACGATCCAAGGCAAGCGCCGCGAGGAACAGTTCGGAAGAATGAACCACTCCTTCCTTCTCCAGGATTGCCGCAATTTCGCGCGATCCCGTTCCTGAAGGGATGACGATCCGGTGCTCGGCCTTCAGTGGGCCGCGTTCGGAGATCTGTCCAAGGATGAAAATGGCAGCGGCCACCATGACCAGACCAAAGGTCGTGACCGTGCCGGCCATCGAAAGCATCATTCTGACCACGGAGGACTTGCGCTTCCTCCGGCCTTCGCTCTCCCTGCCTACACTTGCCTTGCGATTCGTGGTCATGGCCTTCGGATAACAGCATATTGGGGCACCCTGAAGATCCGGGTGCCGTTCCTCCGGACCGCCCTCAGTCCTCGACGCGACGGAACAGAAGCGACGCGTTTGTGCCGCCGAAGCCGAAGGAATTGGACAGAGCCACGTCGATCTTCCGCTTCACGGGTTTCAGAGGTGCAAGGTCGATGTCCGTCTCGACGGAAGGATTTTCCAGATTGAGGGTCGGTGGTGCAACCTGATCCCTGATCGCCAGGATGGAGAAAATTGCCTCCACTGCACCGGCCGCTCCCAGAAGATGGCCAATGGCCGACTTCGTGGATGACATGGTGACATTGCGCTTCTCGTTACCGAGAAGACGCTCCACCGCCTTCAACTCGATCTCGTCGCCAAGGGGCGTGGAGGTGCCGTGCGCATTGATGTAGTCGATGTCATGTGCCGAGAGGCCGGACTTTTCCAATGCTGCCCGCATGCAGCGATAGGCCCCGTCGCCATCCTGTGCCGGCGCGGTAATGTGATAGGCATCACCGGACATGCCGTAACCCGCCAGTTCTGCATAGATCCTCGCACCCCGGGCCTTCGCGTGCTCGTATTCTTCCAGCACGACGATGCCGGCACCCTCGCCCATGACAAAGCCGTCCCGTCCTT
>JAJRRY010000161.1 GCA_024279095.1 Alphaproteobacteria bacterium | reverse complement strand
TGGAACGGGGCAGGACGAACGCCTTTTCCCGTATTCCCCGCGACCCGCGCTTCTATGACCTGCTGACCGATAAACCACCGGAGACCTGCCACGTCGGCTACAGCTTCCTGCATCTGGCCGTCTGGGGTATCGCCTACCATCTGGCCGCCGGTCTTCTGCGCCCCGTTCTGCCTGCCCGCACCTATCATCGCGGGCTCGGTTTCCGGGAACTCGTGCCGCAGGTGCGCTCCTATTGGCGCAAGATGCGCTACTGGTGGCGCGAGCGGCGTCTGCGCGCCGACCTTCTGGGTGAACATGCCGGCCATTTCTTTCTTGTGCCTCTTCAGGTGGGGCTGGACAGCCAGATTCGCTGCCACAGCCGCTACGGGCCGAACGGCATTGGCGGATTCATCGCAGAGGTGACCCATTCCTTTGCCCGGTACGCCCCGCCGGAAACCCTGCTCGTGTTCAAGCATCATCCGCTGGACCGGGGCTATGCCGATTACACGGAAATCATCGATAACCTGCGCGCCCGCTATCCCAACCTTGCCGGGCGGCTGTTCTACGTGCACGATTGTCACCTGCCCGAACTGCTCGATTCCGCCCGGGGCGTGGTGGTCGTCAATTCCACCGTGGGCCTGTCCGCCATCATTCACGAATGCCCCGTCAAGGTGCACGGTGGCAAGGCCTTCTACGACATGCGCGGGCTGACCGCCCAAGTGCCTCTGGATGCATTCTGGAAACGGGCCGGGGAATTCCGCCCCGACCCGGAGCTGGTGCGCCGTTTTCAGGCCTATGTGATCCGCAAGACCCAGATCAACGGCAACTTCTACCGCAAATGCCGGGGCAGCACCCTGCAATGCGGCCTCATGTGGAACGAAGGCGAGCCGAACCTTCTTGCAGCCCCGGCGGCCGCCCGCAACGCCACCTTCGACGGCTCATGACGTGAAATCGCCGACAGGAAGAGTCTGCCCGTCCTCAGGCCTCTTCGCTGTGCCGTCCGTAGATGTCTTCATATCGGACGATGTCGTCCTCACCAAGATAGGAACCGGACTGGACTTCGATCAGCAAAGCCGGAACCCTGCCCGGATTTTCCAGCCGATGCCGGTTGCCGATGGGGATATAGGTGGATTCGTTCTCCGTCAGCAGGAATTCCATCTCGCCGTTGGTCACGCGTACCGTGCCACGGACGACGATCCAGTGCTCCGCGCGGTGGAAGTGGCTCTGCAGGGACAGCTGCGCGCCGGGCTTCACCATCAGGCTCTTCACCTGATAACGTTCGCCGATGGCGAGCTGCTCGAACCAGCCCCATGGCCGATAGACGCGCAGATGCTGCACTGCCTCGTCGCGGCGCTCGGAAGTCAGACGTGCAACGATCTCGCGCACCTCCTGACAGCGGTTTCTTGAGGCGACAAGCACCGCATCCTTGGTTGCCACCGCTATCACGTTCTCCAGTCCCACCACCGAAAGGCAGGGCCCGTCGGACTGCATGACAAGAGAGTTGCGGGTGTCGTGCAGGATGGCGTCACCAGCCACCGCGTTGCCTTGCCCGTCGTGTTTGCGGTTGCTCCACACCGCATCCCAGCTGCCAAGGTCGCTCCAGGTCACGTCCAGCGGTTGGCAGACGATGTTGTCCGCATGCTCCATGACTGCGTAGTCGACCGAGACGCTCCGGCTGCGCCCGTAGGCCTCCTCGTCGAGACGCAGGAAGTCGAAGTCCACGTGCGCCTTCTCCAGCGCCTCCGCGCAAGGGGGCAGCAGGTCCGACGCATGCTTCTCGAAGACCTCCCGCATGGTTTTCCCAGAGAACAGGAAGATGCCGGCGTTCCAGTAGAAGTTGCCGCTGGCGACGAACTTCTCCGCGACCTCACGCTTCGGTTTTTCCACGAAGCGCAGCACTTTCAGCAGCTCGCCGAGCTCACCTTCCGAGGTCTCGATATAGCCGTAGCCCGTTTCCGGACCGGAGGGCACCACGCCGAAAGTCACGATCGCTCCCTGTTCCGCCGCACCGGCAGCGTGCATGACCGTCTGCACGAAACGCTCCGTTTCCGGGATGTAGTGATCCGACGGCATCAGCAGGATCAGATCGTCCGGACTGCCCAGAAGCGCCGCCGTCAGCGCTGCAGGTGCCGTGTTGCGGGCCACCGGCTCCAGGATGATCCTCGCACCTGCGATTCCCGTCTCGCGCAGCTGTTCGGCAATCAGGAAACGGTGCTCCGCATTGCCGAGGATGGAGGGAGGAGCGAAGCCGTCACCACCGACCCGCAGCAGTGTCTGCTGGAACAGGGAGTGCTCCCCGTCACCGTCGGTGAGTTTCAGGAACTGTTTCGGCCGCGACTTGCGCGACAGTGGCCACAACCGCGTGCCGGAACCGCCCGCCAGTATGAATGGCCGAATTCTCTTGTCCGTCATCTTCCCATCCGTTGCTCGCCGGAAGCCGGCCCTTGCATCCCCCGTCCGGCAAGGACCGATCCGGGACATTCCGGATGCCCGGCGTTTCCCCTTTTAGGACACGGACACGGGGCCATGCCGAATCTGCACACCATCGCCCTCGCAGGGTCATGTCACACGGGATGAGAGAGCAACTTCCGTTCCAGCTTCCTTCCGGGAGGATCAGCAAAACGGGAAACGTATCATGAATGCGGGAAACCGCCGTATCCGGCAGCCACAGACGAACTGGGCAGGACTCAGGCAAACCGGTTGTTCCTCGGAAAGCCTCTCGGGGGCAGGCGGCCGGCACCGGCGCGGCGGCCCTGCCATTCGGTCAGTTCCTTTACCGTGCGCGTGCGACCGCCGGAGTCCTTCCACTGCAATCCCTCGGACAGGGTAAAGGTGACGGCATCCGCCAGTCCGCCATCCTTGTACTTCTGCAGACGCACACCCTTGCCGCGGGTCATCTCCGGCAATTCGGCAAGCGGAAAGACCAGCAGCTTGCGGTTTTCACCGACAACCGCGACGGCATCATGTTCCGAGGCAATGCGGCGGCACACGGTCAGCTCGGCCGGGGGCTTCACGTTCATCACCTGCTTGCCCTTGCGGGTGTTGGCCAGCACGTCCTTTTCCTGAACGATGAAACCGTTGCCTTCGGAAGAGGCCAGCAGCAGCAGCCCTTCCGGATCATGCACGAACAGCGCCACGATGTCGTCCGCCGCATCCAGATCCACGGACAGACGCACCGGCTCGCCCGCGCCCCGGCCACCGGGCAGCTTCGAGGCATCCAGCGTATAGAACCTTCCCGAAGTCGCGGCCAGCAGTAATCGGTCGGTGGTCTGTGCATGAATGACGAAACGTTCCCGGTCACCCTCCTTGTAGGAAAGCCGCTTGCGCGCCTCCTCGTCCAGATGCCCCTTCAGGGCACGGATCCAGCCCTTCTCGGAGCACACCACGGTGATCGGTTCGCGCTCCACGAGAGCGGCATCAAGATCCACTTCTATGACCGGGGCCTCGGCGATTTCCGTGCGCCGCGCACCGAGCTCCGTCTTCTTGCTCCAGCGGTCGCGGATGGCCCGCACCTGTCTGGCCACCGCCTTCCATTGCGCCCCTTCCGACGCCAGCAAGGCCTGCAACTCGTCGCGCTCCTTCGACAGCGCCTCGTGCTCGGAGCGGATCTCCACCTCCTGGAGCTTGTTCAGGGCACGCAGGCGCATGTTCAGGATGGCCTCCGCCTGATTGTCCGTCAGGCCGAAACGGGCAATCAGCTCGGCCTTCGGATCATCCTCGAAACGGATGATGCGGATCACCTCGTCAATGTTGAGATAGGCGATCAGCAGGCCTTCCAGCACCTCCAGCCGCGCGGCGATCTTCTCCAGACGCCAGTAGGTGCGCCGGATGAGCACGTCCATCCGGTGCTCCAGCCATTCGCGGAGCACCTCGCGCAGATTCATCACCTTCGGCACGCGCCCCTGCGAGAGCACGTTCATGTTGAGTGGAATGCGGCTCTCCAGATCGGTCAGCCGGAACAGGGATTCCATCAGCAGCAGCGGATCCACATTACGGCTCTTCGGCTCCAGCACCAGCCGCACATCCTCCGCAGATTCGTCGCGCACATCCCCCAGCAGCGGCAGCTTGCGGGCCGCCAGCAGGTCGGCAATCTTCTCCACCAGCCTCGCCTTCTGCACCTGCCAGGGAATCTCGGTGACCACGATCTGCCACTGACCGCGCGGCAGATCCTCCTTCTTCCACTTCGCCCGCACCCGGAAGCCCCCGCGCCCGATCTCATAGGCCCGCAGGATGCTCTCCCGCGATTCCACCAGCACGCCGCCGGTGGGAAAGTCCGGCCCCGGCATGAACTCCAGCAGCTTGGCGATGGAGGCATTGGGATGACGGATCAGATGCAGCGCGGCGTTGCAGATCTCCTCGGCGTTGTGTGGGGGAATGGCCGTGGCCATGCCGACCGCGATACCCTGCGAGCCGTTGGCCAGCAGGTTCGGAAAGGCGCCGGGCAGCACCACCGGCTCGGTGTCCTCGCCATTGTAGGTCTCGCGGAAGTCGACGGCATCCTCGTCCAGCCCCTCCAGCAAGGCCATGGCCACATCGGTCAGCCGCGCCTCGGTGTAGCGGTAGGCGGCGGCCCCGTCGCCATCGATGTTGCCAAAATTGCCCTGCCCCTCCACCAGCGGATAGCGCACCGCGAAATCCTGCGCCAGACGCACCATGGCATCATAAACGGCCTGATCGCCATGGGGGTGAAACTTGCCGATCACGTCACCGACCACGCGGGCGCACTTCTTGAACCCGGCGCGCGGGTCCAGCCGCAGCACGTGCATGGCATACAGCAGGCGCCGGTGCACGGGCTTCAGCCCGTCGCGCACGTCCGGCAGCGCACGGTGCATGATGGTGGAGAGCGCATAGGCCAGATAGCGCTCCTCCAGCGCCTCGCGCAGATTGACGACCTCGCCGGCAGTCGGCGAATCACTGATGGAATGCTCGCTCATGCAGCGAAGCTAGCGCAAAGCGCCCTACCGGGCAAAGAACCGTCCACCCCGCCGGGAATGACATAAAAAATGCACATTATCTCTACCGCAAGTTGCTTTACCGGTTGAAACCTAACCTATAGTATGCGTTGTACTTGCGGTTCCCGCATAGCGCGAGTCCCGTGTCGAAGGGAACCGGACATGACAGCAGGCCAAAGACGAACAACGAGCGGAGGGGCGAAAAGGATGCCCAAGAGCAAGATGGCAGGTGCGGCGGCGGCAGAAAACGTTCCGGATCTCGCCGAGAACAGCAATCCCGTCCAGATCGCAACCTACATCGCGGATGTCTCGCTGGAGATGCGCAATCTGGCCCGCAAGGCCAATCTGTCCTTTCTTGCGTATCTGCTGGAGATGACATTTCAGGAGGCTTTCGACATTTCCCAGAATCACTGCCGTTCGAAGAACGGCGGCTGAGTTACCCCCCCGGGAGCGGGGATGCAGGCGGCATTGTCTCCCGACAATCTTCCACGCAGGCGGGCGTGCACCGGTCAGGGCTTGCCGGTGCACGCCCATTTCCGCTCCACCTTCGCATGCGACGGATGAACCTTTGTATGGAACGTCCTGCGGTTGTATGCTGGGCGCGGATAACCATATCGCCGGGGCCCGTCATGAATCGAAAGCCGCGTTTCCGCTCCATTCTGCTACTGGTGGTCCTTCTCGCCCCGCCTGTGGCAACCATCTCCTGGCCGGCGGCCGCACAATCCGTGAAGAAGGCCGCCCGGCAGACCCCGGATGAAAAGGCGCGCAAGGAGACCCTGCGCAAACTGAAGCGTGATGCCCGCAACGGGAACGCGGCAGCCATGCGTCGCCTTGCTGCGGCTTACGAGAAGGGGCTCATGGGCCTGCAACCATCGCTGCGCAAGGCGGCGCAATGGTATCGGCGCGCCGCCCAGCGTGGTGATGCCGAAGCCCAGTTCCGCCTCGCCCGCCTTGTACACACGGGCGGCCCCGGCATCCGCCAGTCCCCCACCACGGCCGTGGTGCTCTACCGGGCTGCTGCAAGGCAGGGCCACCCGGAAGCCATGTACTGGCTGGGCTGGTGCTTCGAACACGGAGAAGGCACGGAGCGTGATCACGTCCGCGCTCTGCAATGGTACGAACGCGCCGCCGGCAAGGGCAGTGCTGCAGCGCTGAATGCCGCAGGCCTGCTCCATCTGACCGGACGCGGCACACGACGAGACCTGACACGGGCTCGGGAACTGCTCGCGCAGGCCGCCACGGCCGGCAACCCCTGGGGCATGAACAATCTGGCAGGCCTCTACGAGATGGGCTGGGGCGTGGCCCGCGATCTGAAAAAGGCGCAGGAGCTCTACGAAAAGGCGGCCGCCCACGGGCTGGAGATCGCCAGACGCAATCTTGAGCGCCTGAAGCGTCGCATGGCAGCGACGGCAACAGTGAAAAAGGCACCGGCAGGAGAAGACGCCGGCAGGTGAGCGTCCCGTTCCGGGACACTCCGGCGAGAAAGTGTCAACCGGTTTTCTGAACCCATCCTTTACCCCGAGCCGGCATCCTGTATCCGGAAAAATTGACTCGAATTGTGAATGTTTTCCGCCCGCCCGCGGGGAACATTGACCGGATACACGGGGACAGGGGCATGAAGACATTCGGCTGCATCAGGAAGGCGGGACTGCCCGCCCTTGTCGGCATCGTCGCCACGGGCCTTCTGTTGTCCGGCTGCTCATCCGACCGAAAGCTCGACCCCTTCGCCGGGAAGGGCAGCCCGAAGTTTGCCAAGTCCGGCCCCCTCCCCAAGGGGGGCGGGCGCCGTCATGTCGGCAAGCCCTACACGGTGGCCGGACGCACCTTCCATCCGACGGCGAACCCGAAACCCGTGCAGGTAGGCGTGGCCTCCTGGTACGGCCCGCGCTTCCATCGCCGCAAGACGTCGAATGGCGAATGGTTCGACATGAACTACCTCTCCGCAGCGCATCCCACCATGCCGCTGCCATCCTATGCACGGGTGACCAACCTGGAAAACGGGCGTACGGTGGTCGTCCGGGTGAACGACCGCGGCCCCTTCGTCGGCACGCGCATCATGGACCTGTCAAGGGCCGCAGCGGAACGTCTGGGCTATTTGCGGCAGGGCAAGGCCCGAGTTCGGGTGGAGTATCTCGGCCCTGCGCCTCTCGGCGATGACCGCCACTTGCTGGCACGGCTGAACGACCTGAAGCATGCGCCGAAATCCACCCTCCTGGCCGCCATTGACGGGGGTGCCGTCGATGGGGCGCCCGTACGGATGGCCCGGGCAGATGCATCCTCGCCGGCCGTCCGCACGGCTGCCACGCCACGCCAGGTGCAACCGGCGGGCTATGCGCCCGCGCCGGGATATTTCGTGCAGGTGGCCGCTTTCGCCGACCCGGGCAATGCCGAGGCCGCGCGTCTCAGGCTGGAGCGCATCGGTCCGGTGGACGTGCGACCGGTGGACGTGGCGGCGGGGCGCTTCTGGCGCGTACGGCTGGGGCCTCTGGCCTCCCTGGAGGACGCCGAAAATCTGCTCGGGCAGGTGCGTGACATCGGTCATCATGATGCCCGGATCGTCCTTTCGAGCAACTGAAATTCTCCCATGCCTTTTCCCTCCTCCCTTGGAAAAGGGCCTGCGGCGCGGTAATAACCTTTCCGCGCCGCTTTTTTCGAGCTGGCGGAAAGCGGGCCGGCGCCGGCCCGGAACGTGGAGAAACGACGCATGAATCCGAAGCCGCGCAAGGTTGTCACGCCGCATCCGGAAATTCCCATTGCCGTTCCGGAAGGCATGAGCCCCGTGGAATTCTTCAATTCGCCCGCCAATCTGAAGAATCTGGCGGAAGAGAACGGCCTATTCCGCACGCCGGAAAACCTGCTGATGTACCGCAAGCTCATCGGCCACTCCACGGAGTTCGACACCTCGGTGATCCTGGATACCTCGCGCAAGATTCTCGATCCCCTGGGCCGCCCCGTGCGCCGCGATCAGATGGAACGGCAGGCCAAGCGCGTCTGGGAACGGATGACGGCGATCATCGTGGAATACATGCTTGAGAAATATCCCGATCCGGCGGAGCATGTGATTCTCTGCGGCGAGGCCTCGCTGGATGCCACATGGCCGCTCAACAAGCCGGGTGTACCGTCCATCCGCATGATCCACAATCATTTCATCGTCTTCCCCGTGAAGATGCTGGAGGAGGCGGAGCCCGCCGATCCGAACGACGTCAACCTGACCGATTCCGGTCATAACACCCTGTTCCTGCGCCATCTGGCCGACGTCTATCTGGAATTTTTCGAGGGGCTGGACCTGCAGATCCTGAAGCCGGCGAAGAGCGACGAGGTATCCCTCTCCATCACCGGGTATCCGCAGGGCCTGCCCGGCTGGAAACTGGAGGATGGTGCGCAGCGCCTGTTCGACAAATATTTCTGGTACGAGTACGAACAGATCCTGCTGCGCTTCCTCGATTTCTACAGCACCTTTTTCAATCTGGTGTCCACCGGCGAGGAGATGGTGCCACCGCAGGCCAATTTCCCCCACGCAGTGCGCGACATCCTGCTGGGATCGGGCAAGTTCATCCGCGTGGCCCGCGACCTGCGCGAGCGGGTGATCCAGGAGCCCCAGTTCGCCAACGACATCCGCTGGCGCCCGGCCTACAAGCAGCTTCTCTATTGCAACGACAACGGCGACCTGATCGTGACGATCTCGCAGAATTCCGTGGGCAACGCCATCACGGAGCTTCTGGGCATCGTCGTGGAACGCCAGAAGAACACCCTGGCCTATCGCCAAATCGAACCGGCTCTGGTAAACCGCCTCCTGGAAGTCCGCGAACGCCTCATCGAGGCCAACCTCGGCGAACCCATAGCCACCCCCCACTGGCCGGCAAACGAATTCGTTCCGTCGGGATGATCTGGAGCTGTGGCGGAGCGTTCAGTACTTTCAATCGCGGGAACTGAGACTCTCTT
>JAJRRY010000160.1 GCA_024279095.1 Alphaproteobacteria bacterium | reverse complement strand
GAGCAGCGCCGCGGAGGCCTTCAGTTCGGCCGCCCTGCCCTCGGAGGCCAGACGGTGCAGTTCCGCGATGGCCTTCGGCGTATGCAGATCGTCGCACAGCGCATCCACGACGGCCGGACCCGGCGCCTCCGCCGGAGTCGTGTCGCCGATGACGCGGTACCACTTGTCCAGCACCCTGCGGCTTTCCTCGAGTCCCTTGCGCGTCCAGTCGATGGGGGCGCGATAGTGGGTCCGCAGCATGTTCAGGCGCAGCACCTCACCGGGCCATTCCTCCAGCAGGTCATGGATGGTGATGAAATTGCCCAGCGACTTGGACATCTTCTGCCCCTCCACCTGGAGGAAGCCGTTGTGCATCCAGTATTTCGCCATGAACGGCGTGTGGAAGGCGCAGGTGGACTGGGCGATCTCGTTCTCGTGGTGTGGGAACTGCAGGTCGATGCCGCCGCCGTGGATGTCGAAGGTCTCGCCGAGATGCTTCCAGGACATGGCGGAGCACTCGATGTGCCAGCCGGGGCGTCCCGGCCCCCAAGGGCTCTCCCATGCCGGTTCACCCTCCTTCGAGGGCTTCCAAAGCACGAAGTCCATGGGATTGCGCTTGTAGGGCGCCACCTCCACCCGGGCGCCGGCCATCATCTCGTCAAGCGTGCGCTTGGAGAGGATGCCGTAGTCCGGCTTCGCGGAGACGTCGTAGAGCACATGGCCCTCTGCCACATAGGCGCAGCCGGCGTCGATCAGCCGCGAGATGATCTCCTGCATCTCCGCAATGTGCTCGGTGGCCCGCGGCTCGACGGAAGGCGGCAGGACGTTGAGCTGCCCGATGTCCTCGTGGAACTGGCGGATGGTGCGGGCCGTGATCTCGGAGATGGGCACGCCTTCCTCAGCTGCGCGGGCGTTGATCTTGTCGTCCACGTCGGTGAGGTTGCGCACGTACTTCACGTGCTCCGGCCCGAAGAGATGCCGCAGCAGCCGGAACAGAACATCGAAGACGATGATCGGCCGGGCGTTGCCGATATGGGCGTAGTCGTAGACGGTGGGGCCGCAGACGTACATGCGCACCATCTGCGGATCCAGCGGCTCGAACGGTTCCTTTTCGCGGCTAAGGGAATTGTGGATCTTCAGTTGCATGGCTGTCCCTCGGGCGCCGGCCCGGGGAATTCGTCAGCCGCTGTTGGTGAAAAAGGCATGCGAACCCGAGCCAGCCGGTATGCTAGCTGATAATGAGAATCACGGAACGGATGTCACGACCGGTTCGCATGTCGCGCAAATTGCGCAGGCCTGCGGCGATTGTCAAGTAGCCATTGCCGGATCGGCAATGGCTCGCGCTCCTTCCCCCTGCATTCCGGCATGTTTACGGAACGGCCGGTATTGCAGGCGGCGTTTTTTGTCCGGCCTTCGGGAAAACAAATGGCTTGTCCGTTGCAAGCGATGAACGCCCTGTCTCCTGCAGACCGCAGGCGTGCCCCAACGGAGCCATTCCGATGCGCCATTCGGGGCTGTGCGAGCGGGTCTTTCAAGTGCAGTCTTCAACCTGGAAATAACTTAAAGTTGCATTACCTAGTGAATCATGCAATTGATACGCGCATGATCGTGAGACGCTCATTCACCCTTTTCCTGACAGCCTTCGCTGCTTTCCTTCTGTCCGTGCCTTCAAGAGCGCAGCCTTCCTCTCTTCATGTTTTCGCACCGGATGAAACACGCATCATCAGCTGGGATGCGGGAGACGGCCGGGAAGTACGTCTGATGGTGCGTAACGGCCGGTATGTGGTACATCTTCCCGGTGGTAGAACGCAGATGCTCATGAAGATGGACCTGGCTGCGGACGACGCCCCTCTGCCGCTGGAAGGTGGAAAGGCACGGGTCATGATTGCCGATATCACCTTCGATGGCGAAACGGACGTGTTGATCCATTTCAATATCGGCGGGTATGCCAATGCCTATTATAGAACATTCCTCTGGGATGCGCGCAGCGGGCGGTTCAGAAACGGCCCGATTGTCGTGAGCCCGGTCATTCATGCAAAATGCAAGATCCTGACTTCCGTGGAAGTTTCCTCAGGCATCGCCCATTATACGGACTATCGAGGGGACGGGCCGCTTCTCCGGGAATGGCGTCGACGTGATGCGATCGGCCCACTGTGGCGTATCCGCTATTTCGACGGGCATCATCGGCCTGCGGGGACCGTAATAGCGGCCAGAGAGCGCTATGATACGGAAGCAGTGCCGGATCACCCCGTACCCGCCACTCTTTTCGTCAGCGCTCGCCGCAGCCATTTCTACAGCCGCCCGGACAACCGGGCCAGGCTGCAAATGCATATCGGGCGCGGCAGTCGCGTGACCGCCCTTGATGCCGCAGGAGAATACATGGAGTGGCTGAAGGTACGCTACCGGAGTCGAACAGGTCAGATCACCGGGTGGCTGAAAACGGACACATTGGCCCTCGCCGGCGACAAGTAGCAGGGTTCGGCACTCCGGCGTCCATTACTTGAAAAGCTCACCGATATTGAAGATCGTGCCGTATTTCGGATTTTTGCGTTTCTTCTCTTCGCGAATCTTCGCGGCAAGCTCCCGATTGAGCTCCACGACCGTCTTGTGCGTGCCGTCTGGCTTGTAGGGGTTGATCCCGTGCTTGACATAGATCTCGTCGGCCTTGGAGACGGGCTTGCCGTTGATGGTCATCGGCCGGCTTTCCCCAGGCGTCGGAACGGCATCGAGGGACTGCGGGCCCGAAAGATTGCTGTCGTTGGCTGCAGCAGCGGCCTGCCGGGGTTCCGCAACCGTTTCCGCCGGCGGACGAAGCTGCATGTCCGGTGGCACGGACAACGGGGGATTGGTGGAGACCAGACGCTCGTCCGGCACCTGCTTGCCGATTCCCAACGTATCCATGAAGCTGGATTCCGAGCATCCCGCAAGCAGGATGGTCGCAGCGATGACCGCGCTTGTACGTATCGTGGGCATTTCTCCGCCAGTCTCCCCGTTGTTGCGTGTACGGCCGGAATCAGCGCCCGGAATTCGGCAAAACCGTGTCATCGCCATTGTTCCCGCCATCCCTGTCGCCATCCACGAAGGAATCATACAGCACAAGGGCTGCACCGGCAACAATGGCCACGTCCGCGGCGTTGAAGACGTACCAGGAAAACTTCCCGTAATGGAACCAGAAGAAGTCGGCCACCGCTCCGTGAATGATGCGATCCATGGCGTTGGCCAGTGCCCCACCGGTGATAAGACCGATGCCGGCGGCAGGCAGCGGACGCGTGAAGCGCGCCATCCACACCCACAGAGCGGCCACCGTGACCACGGAAACGACAATCAGAAGCCAGCGACCGAGCTCCGTATGCTGTGCGAACAGGCCGTAGGAAACACCTCTGTTCCAGGCCAGAACGATATCGAAGAACGGCGCAATGCGGATGCGCGGATAGACCCAGTTGTCCATGTCGTAGACGCCCAGCATCAGGAACTTGAATCCCTGATCTGCCAGAAACGCCAGAAGCGCATAGACCGCCCCGATAAACGACACAGGCCCCCAGAGGCGAAATTTGCGGATTTGCGCAGGCGTTTGGCGGAGAGGATCAGTCATGGCATTCTGTCCAGCAATCGTTGCGCCCACTCACGCATGGCAGGAGAAATCCAGCCTGTTGCTTCCAGGCATTCCTGTAACCGTCGTTCCGGAGCGTGATGCAGAATTCTTTCATGATGGGCAATGCGGTTTCGGAAATCCCGCAAGTCGTTGTAACGCATATGAAGCTGTTTGCGATCAAACCCCGCTGGGCGATGGGTAAATCCCCTGTACAAATAGCGCCGCCAGTATTGTTGCCGTTTTTCGTATTTTCTGGAAAGCAGGGCTGTCCAGAATCCGAAAGGCAGCTCGGTCAAAATGAATTCCGGCAAAACCGGCTTCCGTTTCTTCGCCAGTTGGGAAATGGCCGTTTGCAGCTGCTTCTCCTGTATGGGCAGCAAGGCTCCCTTGCCCAGAAACCAGTCATACCCCAAGGAGGCAGACAAAAGATGATTGATCTCGTTGCGCAATGCTACTTCCAGAAAATGAGTGCAAACCAGAAATCCTGCACTCAGAAAAACATTGATTTCATACAGCCGCAGAGCTTCCGCAAGGTTGCGGGCCTGCACGAGATAGGGACGCAAGCGCTGCTTTGACAAAAAACATTCCAGTTCTGCCAGAGAGGCTTCCATTCCATCTCCTCTTGACATACACGCAGTCTCTCCTATCATTCAATATAGCTGAGCCGCAGTGTTGCCTCTGCGCAAGCATGCAACTGCGGACTGGGTGCTTGAACGCACATGACCCCGCCGTGGAATTCCGCGGCGGGGTTTGTCGTTTCAGGTTTCCAGCGTCCGGCCCGTTCTGGCCATCCATTCGCGGACGGCTTCGGCATCGCGCGGGGTGATGTCAGGGAATTCCGGATCGGTGCCGACCTCGGGCGTGATCTTCCAGGAACGGGCACACTTCTTCCCCCGTGCCTTCTCCACAACCACGGCCACGCCGGGCACCTCATCCAGTCGGAAGGCGTCCTGCGGCCCTTCCCCTTCCTTCAGGGTCAGGGCGGAAGTGATGGCCACATCGGCCATGTTCACGCCTTCCATGGCCGCCATCAGCTCCGGATCGGAGACGTACACCACAGGCGCGGCCTCCAGCGAGGAGCCGATGCGCTTCTCCCTGCGCTCGATCTCCAACGCACCGGTGATGACCGAACGCACGCGGCGGATCTTCTCCCACTTGGCTGCAAGCTCCGCGTCGGTCCACTCTTCCGGAACCGGCAGGAAGGTCTTCAGGTGGATCGAGTCGTCCACGTCCGGATAGCGGCTCCAGAAGGCCTCCTCGGCGGTGAAGGCCAGCATGGGCGCGATCATCCGCACCACGTGCTCGAAAAGGATGTCGATCACCGTGCGACAGGCGCGCCGCGCGTTCGACGACCACGGATCGCAATAGAGCGTGTCCTTGCGGATATCGAAATAGAAGGCCGACAGATCATTGGTCATGAAGTTCAGCAGCGCCGCATAGGCCCGCTTGAAGTCGAAGGCCTCGTAGGCCTTCACGACCGTGGTGGAAGTCTCCGACAACCGGTGCAGGACATAGTGCTCCAGCTGCGGCATGTCGGCGAAGGCCACCTTTTCCTCCTCCGAGAAGCCGTTCAGGGCGCCCAGCATGTAGCGGACGGTGTTGCGCAGCTTGCGGTAGGCGTCGGCCATGGACTTCAGGATCTCCGGGCCGATGCGCAGATCGTCGGAATAGTCCGAGGCCATGACCCACAGGCGCAGGATGTCGGCGCCGTACTGCTTCATGACGTCCTGCGGCACCACCACGTTGCCCAGCGACTTGGACATCTTGTGCCCGTTCTCGTCGAGCACGAAGCCGTGGGTGAGCACGCTTTCGTAAGGCGCCCTGCCCCGCGTGCCGCAGGATTCCAGCAGGCTCGAATGGAACCAGCCGCGATGCTGGTCGGTGCCTTCCAGATAAAGGTCGGCAATGCCGTCGGGGCTGCCAT
>JAJRRY010000159.1 GCA_024279095.1 Alphaproteobacteria bacterium | reverse complement strand
GGCCGACTTCATCACCGAGCTGTCGGCCATCACGCCGGGCGATCTGGTGGTGCACGTGGATCACGGCATCGGCCGCTTCGAGGGGCTGAAGACCATTACTGCCGGCGGTGCGCCGCACGACTGCCTGCACATCACCTATGCCGGTGGCGACCGACTGTTCCTGCCGGTGGAGAACATCGACCTGCTGACCCGCTACGGCGGCGAGGAAGCCACCGCGCAACTCGACAGGCTGGGCGGCAGCGCCTGGCAGGCCCGCAAGGCGAAGCTGAAGGAGCGCCTGCGGGAAATCGCCGGCGAGCTGATCCGCACCGCCGCCGCCCGCGAACTGATGCGGGCGGAGAGCGTCACGCCGCCGGAAGGCCTCTATGACGAGTTCTGCGCCCGCTTCCCGTGGGAGGAGACGGAGGACCAGCTGCGCGCCATCGAGGCGGTATTCGAGGATCTCTCGAAGGGCCGCCCTATGGACCGGCTGATCTGCGGCGACGTGGGCTTCGGCAAGACCGAGGTAGCCCTGCGGGCCGCCTTCGCCACGGTCATGGCGGGCTATCAGGTGGCGGTGATCGCGCCTACCACCCTGCTGGCGCGCCAGCACTACGCCACCTTCACCGAGCGCTTCGCCGGCATGCCGGTAAAGATCGCGCAGGCCTCCCGCATGGTCTCTCGCAAGGAACTGTCTCTGGTAAAGAAGGGGTTGAAGGATGGCACCATCGATATCGTCATCGGGACTCACGCCCTGCTGGCCAAGGACATCGCCTTCCGTGATCTCGGGCTGCTGGTGATCGACGAGGAGCAGCATTTCGGCGTCCGCCACAAGGAACGCCTGAAGGCCCTGAAGACCGGCGTGCACGTACTCACCCTCACCGCGACGCCCATTCCCCGCACCCTGCAGCTCGCCCTGTCCGGTGTGCGCGAGCTGTCGGTCATCGCCACTCCGCCGGTGGACCGGCTGGCAGTGCGGACCTTCCTCTCGCCGTTCGATCCAGTGACCATCCGCGAGACCCTGCTGCGCGAGCACTACCGGGGCGGCCAGAGCTTCTACGTGGTGCCCCGCATTTCCGATCTGGAGGAGGTGGCGGAGTTCCTGCGCACCCACGTTCCGGAGGTGAAGTTCGCCACCGCTCACGGCCGCATGACGCCGACGGAGCTGGACGAGGTCATGACCGCTTTCTACGAACGCCGCTTCGACGTGCTGCTGGCCACCACCATCATCGAGTCGGGTCTCGACATTCCTTCCGCCAACACCATGGTCATACACCGCGCCGACATGTTCGGCCTGGCGCAACTCTACCAGCTGCGCGGCCGCGTCGGGCGCTCGCGGGTACGCGCCTGGTGCCTGCTCACCGTGCCGGCCGGGCAGATGCTCACGCCAGCGGCGAAAAAGCGGCTGGAGGTGCTCCAGTCCCTGGACACGCTGGGCGCCGGCTTCATGCTGGCCAGCCACGATCTGGACATCCGCGGCGCCGGCAACCTGCTTGGCGAAGAGCAGTCCGGACATATCAAGGAAGTCGGCTTCGAGCTCTACCAGCAGATGCTGGAAGAGGCCGTGGCCTCCCTGCGTTCGGGGGACGCGGAGACTGCGGCCGATTCCGGTCAATGGTCGCCCAACATCAACATCGGCGCGGCGGTGCTCATTCCGGAGGCCTACGTCCCGGACCTCCAGACCCGGCTGGGACTCTATCGCCGTCTGGCGGGACTGGAGGATGAGCGGGCCATCGACGCGTTTGCCGCAGAGCTGGCCGACCGTTTCGGTCCATTGCCGGAGGAGGTGCGCCACCTGCTGGAGGTGGTGGCCATCAAGACCCTGTGCCGGGCTGCCAACGTGGCCTCCCTCGAGGCAGGGGCAAAAGGCGTCGTCATCGGCTTTCACGATGAACGCAAGGTGGATCTGGCAAGGCTGGTGCCATGGATCAACGAACAGGGCACGCGCGCGCGCCTGCGCCCCGACATGAAGCTCGTACTGATCCGGAACTGGGAGGACATGGAGAGCCGCCTGCGTGGCATCCGCCAGATCCTGCGCCAGCTTGTCGCGCTCGCGCCGGGGGCGTGACGGGCTAAAAGGACACGCAGGGGGCGATTTTTCGATATTCCCTTGCGTAATGATTGCAAATTTCCGGTGCATCGGCTTCAATGCCGGTTGACGGAAGGAATACGTGGCCCCGCCAGGGCCGCATGTCGTGAACGGGGCGGGCCGCCATGGCGGAAACTGCGGAAATTTCGCTGCTTGTGCTTGCGAACGCGAAAGCTGACGAGGGGTAGGTAGGGCGACATGTCCCGTATGGAAATGCTGATGCTTGCGGCTCTGGTTGCAGCCGCCATCATCCTGACGATCATGCTCGTCGTACGACTGGCCCGCTCCTCCGTGCACAGGATGCGCCAGTGGCGGGAGCGGCGCAGCCAGCCCGATCGGGTCGCCGCCCTGATGGCCGAACGGGATCGCCTGCGCGCCGAGCACGCCATGCTCGTGCGTCGCTACGAGATGCGGATCGAGAAACTCGAGGAACGCTTCGTGGAGCAGGAGGCCGAAGTCTCCCGGGCCCGCAACCGGCTGGGCCGCATGGCCGAAAAACTGCAGGAAACCCTGGATACGCTTTCCGAACGAGATTCCGAGATGACCGCTCTGCGGGAGGTGATCGCCGGGCTGGAAGCGGATCTGGAGAAGCGCACGAGGACCCTTCACGAGCAGCGCGAGGAATTGCGCGAGCGCAACGAGGAGATCGCCCGACTGAAAAGCGAGATCGCCACCCTTCACGAGCAGCTTGCCGGTCAGGAGAAGACCATCGGCCAACTGCGCGAGGAGGCCGACATGGCACAGCGCACCGAAAGAGCCATGCGCATCGGCGAGGATCTGGAGCCGGAGGCCCGGCTCGCCGCCCGCATCGAGGAGCTCAATCGTCTGGCCCGCGAGCTGGAGGAACAGCGCAGGGAACTGGCGAAAAAGACAGGAAAGTCCGGGCACGCGGATGGACAGAAGGTGTCACGGAACAAGAGCGGAAAGGAGAAATCCTCCTCCACGGACTCCACGGAAAAGCGCAAGGTCGCTGGCAACAGGAAGAAAGCCGGAGGTGGTCTTCTTTCGCGCAAGAGAAAGGCACGGGAAGAAAAACGGAAGAAAAGGAAGGAAACCGCTTCCGCCGACGAGATGGCTGATCGCTGGATCGAACGCCTGAACAATCTCGGCAAGGGGGCGGATGGCGACAAGAAAAAATCCGCCACGACCGCCGCCACGAAGAAGGCAGCCACCAGGACGACAGCGGCACGGAAGACCTCTGCCGGCAAGGCCACCGGCAGTGGCACCACAAAAGGAAGTGTGGGCGGCGGATCCGGCGGAGAGAAGGCGGAGCCGATCAACGTGGTTTCGCTCGCCGAGCGCATTCGTGCCCTGAAGAAGTCGTCCTGAGATACCGCGAGGATGGAAGCTCCCCATCACGCTTCGGCAATGGACGGGATTCACAGCTTCACTGTTCCCGCTCCTTTCCCGCATTGCGCGGCAGCGGAGACGGTGGCAGAGCGCGGTCGTGGAAGAAGGTCCCCGCCGCCAGCCGGCGCATGGGCCACGAGCCGATGAGGAAATCATAGATCCGGTTCGGCGGCCGGCGCTCCAGCAGCCAGCGCATGGCGCGCTTGTGCATCAGGGCCGGCAGCTCCCGCGCCAGCACCTCCTGCGGCAGCCCCCCGCCGCGCTTCAGGTGATCGGCGATCAGCTGCCCCGCCCGCCGGCCGAAGCGGAAGGCCATCTGGATACCTCCCGCGGTGAGCGGCGAGACCATGCCCGCCGCATCGCCCACCAGCATCACGTTGCCATCGGCAAAGGGCCGCACGATGCCGCCACAGGGAATGACGCCGCTGCGCCGTTCCACGATGTGTTCCTCGTCGAAAGCGAACAGCCGCGAGAGATGCCGGCGGAAGGCGGCCATGTCCGGCCGGTGGCGGTCATCGGTGGCCAGCCCCACCTGTATCACCTTCGGCGCCGGCGCCACCCAGCCGATGTATCCCGGCGCCAGCCGCGAATCGAGGAAGCAGTGCAGGAAGCGTTCATCCAGCCCCTCCACCTGTGCGAATTCCTGCTCCATGCCGATCAGCAGACGCCGGTTGCGTCCCAGCCCGAAGATCTCCGCCACCGTGGAGCGGGCCCCGTCCGCCCCCAGCAGGAAACGCGCCGTGACGCCATGCTCCGGCAGCTCGATGCGCTCCTGCATGCGGTGCGCCCGGGTGACCTTTGCCGCACAACGGATCTTCGCCCCAGCCCGTTCCGCCTCTGCCGCCAGCCAGCGCATCAGCCCGGGCATGTCGGTGGTCAGGAAATAGTAACCGCGCGTCGCCAGATCCACGTGCCGCAGGGCGGGCGAATAGAGCCGCACCATGCTGACAGGCCGCACGAGGGAATCGGGAACGTCGCGTTCCTCCGCCGCCTCCTTCACCAGAATGCCGGTGGTGTGGATGCGGGCGCCGGGATCCTTCTTAGCCTCCAGCACCAGCACCTTCAGCCCCCGAAGGGCCGCTGCCCTGGCCGCCGTCAGGCCGGCAAAACTCGCCCCGACGATGACCAGATCGAAATCCTCGCTTGCCGTCATGCCCCCTCGCCGTCCTTTTCAAGCGGCGTCATGCGGATCTTCGTCAGCCGGTTCTTCTCCTTTTCCAGTACCTCGAAGCGGAAGCCGTGGAAGGTGAAAGCCTGCCCCACTTCTGGGATCATTCGCGCCTCGTGAATGACCAGCCCGGCAATGGTTACCGCCTCGTCCTCCGGCAGGTTCCAGTCATGGAGCCTGTTCAGATCGCGCACCGGCATGGCTCCGTCGACGATGTAGGCCCCCCGGTCGCGCTTCACGCCGGAAACCTCGCGGTCATGCTCGTCGGCAATGTCCCCGACGATCTCCTCCATGATGTCCTCCAGCGTGACAAGCCCTTCAAGCTCGCCATATTCATCGACAATGATGGCGAAATGCATCTTGCGGCGCAGGAATTCCGAAAGCTGGTCGGCCAGCGGCGTCGAATCGGGTACGAACCAAGGCTCCAGCAGCAGCTTGCGAACGTCGATGGCGTCGATGTCGCCCTTCGCTCCGGCCAGCGCCGCCAGCAGGTCGCGGGCATGCAGGATGCCGATGATGTTGTCCGGCTCGTTTTCCCAGACGGGATAGCGCGTATAGCCGTTTTCCAGCACGTATTGCAGAATCTCCCGTGGCGGACGGGAAATGTCGATGCTCTTCATGTCGGTGCGGTGCACCATGACATCGGCCAGCGTCAGCTCCTGCAGATCGAGGACGCCGCCCAGCATGTCGCGGTCCTCCTTCACCACCTCGCCGCGCGAGTGGTGCAGATCAAGAGCTCCGCGCAGTTCCTCGCGGAAGGACAACGGGCTCTGCGCCTGCGAGGTATCCGCCCCGAGCATGCGCAGGGCTCCGCGAACCAGCATCTCCACCACCATGACCACCGGCGCGAACACCCGCACCACCACGTTTATGACCGGCGCCACGGCCAACGCGAAGCGATCCGGATTGAGGATGGCATAGGTTTTCGGCATCACCTCGCCGAAGACCAGCACCAGCGCGGTCATGACCAGCGTTGCCCAGACCACGCCGGCAGCGCCGAACAGCTCGATGAACAAGGTCGTGGCCAGAGCCGAGGCCAGGATGTTGACCAGATTGTTGCCCAGGAGAATGGCGCCGATCAGCCGCTCCGGAGCCGACAGCAGCGCCTCCAAGATCATGGCCCGGCGATCGCCGTTCTGTGCCATGCGGTGCACGCGAGCCCGCGAAATGGCGGTCAGGGACGTTTCCGAACCCGAAAAGAAGGCCGAAAGCAGAATGAGCACGGCCACCGCCGCCGCCAGCAGCCATATGCCGCCCGTCATCATCAGCGCTCCATGTCCTCGCGCAGGAATTCCGTCACCGCATCGGCATCCACATCCTCGGCAATGAAGGCCTCGCCGATACCGCGGGCGAGGATGAACACCAGCCGCCCGCCCTTCGCCTTCTTGTCCTGCCGCATGATCGCTACCAGCTCCTCCGGACCCGGCAACCGGTTGTGGATGGCCCGCACGTCCACCGGCAGACCCGCCGCCTCCAGATGCGCCGCCACCCGGTCGGCCTCGCCTTCCGGACACAGCCCCAACTGTTCGGAGAAGCGGAAGGCCTGCACCATGCCGATGGCCACCGCCTCGCCGTGCAGCAGCGTGCCATCGTAACCCAGCGCTGCTTCCAGCGCATGCCCGAAGGTGTGTCCGAGATTGAGCAGGGCACGCCGGCCGGCCTCACGCTCATCAGCGGCCACTACGTCGGCCTTCATGCGGCAGCAGTGGGCGATGGCCGTCTGCCGCGCCTCCATGTCGCCATCCAGCAGCGCCGTGCCATGTTCCTCCAGCCAGCCGAAGAAATCCGCATCGCCCAGCAGGCCGTACTTCACCACTTCCGCATAACCGGCCAGCAGCTCCCGGCGCGGCAGGGTGTCCAGCACCGCGGTGTCGGCCAGCACCAGCGCCGGCTGGTGGAAAGCTCCAATCAGGTTCTTGCCATGCCGGCAGTTTATGCCCGTCTTGCCGCCAACGGAGGAATCCACCTGCGCCAGCAGCGTGGTGGGGATCTGCACGAAGCCCATGCCGCGACGGGTGATGGCAGCGGCAAAACCAGCCAGATCGCCGATCACACCCCCGCCGAAAGCCACGATCAGGTCGGAGCGCTCCAACTCCGCGGCGAGAATGGCGTCCGTTACCTCCTGAAGGCGCGCGAAGCTCTTGGTCGCCTCACCGGCCGGCAGCACCAGCGTCCCGGCCTCGATGTCGAACGTCTCCAGACTCTCCAGCAGCGCCGGCAAATGCAGCCGCGCCACGTTCTCATCGGTGACGACCAGCGTGCGGGGGCGCGGCAAGACTTCCGCCAGCGCCTCGCCGGCAAAGTCGAGCAGATCCTCGCCGATCTGGATGTCGTAGGCGCGCTCGCCCAGCGCCACGCGCACGGTCTCGGTACCGCAGACCGCCACCTCCAGCCCTTCACCCTTGTCACTCATGCCCGTTCCCCCACAAGCCACCTCGCAACGGCACGGATGATGTCGTTGACGATGGTCTGGTGCGGCGCCTCGCGGCTCTCCACCATCACGTCCGCCTGTGCATAGACCGGATACCTTTCGTCCATCAGTTCTTTCATGACGGCCCGCGGATCGGGCTTCTTCAGAAGCGGCCGCCCGGGCCGACGCGACACCCGCTCCATGAGCACATCGAGATCGGCCCGCAGCCATACCGAGATTCCCTTTTCCCGCACCGCCTGCCGGGTGGTCTCGCTCATCCATGCTCCGCCGCCGGTGGCCAGCACCTGCGGCCCGTCGTTGAGCAAACGGGCGATGACCCGCTCTTCCCCCGCCCGAAAAAAGGCCTCGCCGTCCTCCTCGAAGATTTCGGCCACCGTCTTGCCGGCCGCCCGCTCGATTTCCGCATCGGCATCGACGAAACCGATTCCCAGCCGCTTCGCCAGCCGGCGGCCCACGGTGGTCTTGCCGGCCCCCATGAGCCCCACCAGTACGATGGAGCGATCCCCCAGACGGGCATTGATCAGCTCGATGCAGTCTCTTATGCTTTGTGTGGTCATGAACCGGGCCGGCATCCTTGCGCCATGTTCGTGTGCAATGAGGTGTGCCGGTTCTTCTAGCGCGCCGGACGGGCCGGGTCAAAACCTGCCTGACGGCCTTGGCGGGCCGGATTCACCTGGCCGGCCCGAATGACGGAATACGGGATCTCGCACATGCCGGACAGTCTTCGCTTTCTGCTGATCCTTGCCGTGCTGGCCGGACTGGGATATGCGGCGGCATGGTACCTCTCATCCTTTCCTCCGGAACCCGCACAGGTCGTGAAGACTCTTCCCCATGACCGGTTCACCAACTGACATCTCCGCCGGCAATGCCCGGCTCGTGGAACGTTTTCTCGAGATGATGAGCGCCGAGCGCGGCGCGGCTCGCAATACGCTGGCCGCCTATGGCCGCGACCTCTCCGGGTACCTGGCCTTCCTAGCCCGCCGCGGCCTGCCTCTGGAATCCGTTACCGGGGACGACATCCGCGCCTGGTTCTCCGGCATGGCCGCCGAGGGTGCTGCCCGCTCCACGCAGGCCCGGCGGCTTTCGGCCGTACGCCAGTTGCACGGGTTTCTCTATGGCGAAGGCCTGACGGACACCAATCCGGCCACGGCGCTGGAGAGCCCCCGCCGCACCCGTCCACTGCCGAAGACCCTCTCGCCGGAAGACGTGGCCCGCCTGCTGGAGAAGGCCCGCGACATCGCCTCCCGTGCGCGCGGCAAGGCGGCCCTGCGCGCACGCCGCATGCATGCGCTGCTGGAGATTCTCTATGCCTCGGGCATGCGCGTTTCCGAACTGGTGAGCCTGCGCTCCGGACAGGTGGATCGCCGCGAGGGCATCGTGCGCATCGTCGGCAAGGGCGGACGGGAACGCATCGCACCGCTGTCAGGTCCGGCTCTGGAGGCTCTGACCGCCTACGAACGAACGCTGATGCGCAGCCGGGGGGGAAGCCCGCTCCATCCCGCCGACTGGCTGTTTCCCTCACGCAGCGGCGCCGGGCATCTGACACGCCAGCATTTCGCCACGGAACTGAAACGGCTGGCAACGGAAGCCGGGCTGGATCCCGCTGCCATCTCTCCACATGTGCTGCGTCATGCCTTCGCCACCCATCTGCTGGAGGGCGGGGCCGATCTGCGGGCCGTGCAGGCCATGCTCGGACACGCCGACATCTCCACCACCCAGATCTACACCCACGTCCAGACGCAGCGTCTGCGGGAGCTGCTGCGGACCCGCCACCCGCTGGGACAGGTTGCCCCGGACCGCAAAAGCGGTTGACAACCGGCCTCGCGTGCGGCCACTTAGCCCTTCAGGATTTTCCGCGGAACACCATGGGGGCGCATGGAGGGTGTACAGGGTCGGCTTGCCCTCTTCCGGATTGACCATGAAAACCTATCTCGATTTCGAAACCAGGATCGCCGAGCTGGAAGGCAAGATTGCCGAGCTGAAGTCGCTCGCCACGGAGGGCGATGACGATGTTTCCATCGACGAGGAAATCGCCCAGCTCGAGAAGAAGGCCGACCGTGCGCTGGCCGAGCTCTATGCGAAACTCGATGCCTGGCAGAAGACGCAGGTGGCCCGCCATCCGGAGCGTCCGCACTGCATCGACTACATCAACGGCCTGATCACGGATTTCACCCCGCTGGCCGGCGACCGCAAGTTTGCCGAGGATCTGGCCATCGTCGGCGGTCCGGGCCGGTTCCGTGGCCGGCCCGTCATGGTCATCGGCCAGGAGAAGGGCCATGACATCGAAACCCGCAAGGCCCGCAACTTCGGCATGGCCCGCCCGGAAGGATATCGCAAGGCGGTGCGTCTGATGGACATGGCGGAGCGCTTCGGCCTGCCGGTCATCAGCTTCGTGGATACTGCCGGCGCCTATCCCGGCATTGGCGCGGAAGAACGTGGACAGGCGGAAGCCATCGCCCGTTCCACCGAGCGCTGCCTGACGCTCGGCGTGCCCATGGTCTCGCTGATCATCGGCGAGGGCGGCTCCGGCGGCGCCATTGCCATCGCCACCGCCAACAAGGTACTGATGCTGGAGCATTCCGTCTATTCCGTCATCTCGCCGGAAGGTGCTGCCTCCATCCTGTGGCGCGATCCGGCCAAGGCGCCGGAGGCGGCGAAGGCCCTGAAGCTCACAGCCCAGGATCTCCAGAAGCTGGGCGTCATCGACGAGATCATTCCGGAAGCCGTCGGCGGCGCCCATCGCGCGCGCGAAAAGACCGTGAAGGATGCCGGCGATGCCATCCACCGGGCGCTGCTGCCGCTGGTGCACATGTCGCCGGAGGAGGTGCGCCGTCACCGCCGCGACAAGTTCCTTGCCATCGGGCGGAATCTCTGATTCCCTCCCCTGCCGGTACAGGGCACCATGCCCCCACACGGATACGAAAAGGCAAGGAGCACGTGACATGACCCTCGGACCCGTCGGACGGCAGATGGAGGAAGCCCTGCGGGCCGCCCTCTCCCCCGAGCATCTGGAGATCATCGACGAATCCGCCCGCCATGCCGGCCATGCCGGCGCAAATCCGGCCGGGGAATCGCATTTTCACGTCATCGTCGTTTCGCAGGCCTTCGCCGGACAGCCGCTGGTGCAGCGCCACCGCATGGTCAACGAGGCTCTGGGCGAACTGCTGAAGGAGCGGGTGCATGCCCTGCGCGTCACCGCCCGGGCCCCCGGCGAATGATCTGGCCCGTCCGCCATCGGCAAGGTGGCGCTTGAAAAGCGGCCGGGCCCGGTGTCTTCTGGGACGGACCGGATCTTTCCATTTCAGGAGCCTGTGGCCATGACATCCGCAAACTGGAACTTCCCGACTTCCGTCCGCTTTGGTGCCGGCCGGGCAAAGGAACTGCCCGCCATGTGCGAGGAGCTGGGCATCGAGCGGCCGTTGCTGGTAACCGATCCGGGGCTGGCCGCCCTGCCCATGACCGCATCCATTGTCGGCGATCTGGCGGCCGCCGGACTGGGCGTGAAGGTCTTCTCCGCCATCCGTCCCAATCCCGTGGAGGAAAACGTCACGCAGGGTGTGACAATGTTCCGCGACAATGGCATGGACGGCGTGATCGCCCTCGGCGGAGGCTCGGCGCTGGACGCCGGCAAGATCATCGCCATGATGAGCGGCCAGGACCGCCCCGTCTGGGACTTCGTGGACGAAGGCGACAACTGGAAGCGCGTGAACCCGGAAGGCATCGCCCCGGTCATCGCCGTGCCCACCACCGCCGGAACCGGCTCCGAGGTCGGTCGCGCCGGCATCCTCACCAACACCGAAACCCACGAGAAGAAGATCATCTTCCATCCGGGCATGATGCCGAAGATCGCTCTGCTCGATCCGCAGCTCACCGTCGGGCTGCCCGCCGGGCTGACGGCGGCCACCGGCATGGACGCCCTTTCTCACAACCTTGAGGCCTATTGCGCGCCCGGTTATCACCCCATGGCCGACGGCATCGCCGTGGAGGGCATCCGGCTTGTGAAGGAGAACCTGCCGACGGCAGTACTCGAGCCGGAGAACATCGAAGCCCGTGGCCACATGCTCGTGGCCTCCGCCATGGGCGCTACCGCTTTCCAGAAAGGGCTGGGCGCCATGCACGCGCTGGCCCACCCCTTGGGCGGCGTCTACGATGCCCATCACGGCATGCTCAACGCCATCCTCATGCCCTATGTGTTGAAAGCCAACCGTTCCGCCGTGGAGGCACGCATCGACCGGCTGGCCGCATGGCTGGACCTGGACGGCGGTTTCGACGCCGTACTCGACTGGATTCTCGACTTGCGCCGGAAGATCGGCATTCCCCATTCACTGGCGGAGATCGGCATCGGCGACGATCGCCTCGAGGAGATCGCCGCCATGGCCGTGAAGGACCCTTCTGCCGGCGGAAACCCGATTCCCTTCGGCGAGAAGGAATATCTCGATATCGTCACCCGTGCCCAGAAGGGCGATCTGTAAGACATGCTGCCGGCCCGGACGTTCCTTTGCGGACGTCCGGGCGCAACAGTCTCTCCAGCGTGTTTCAGATCTCGCGGGCCATCAGCTTTCCGATCATCCTGCGTACGTCTTCGCCGATCTCCGGGTGCTCGAGCCCGAACGCCACGTTGGCTTCCAGAAATCCCAGCCGCGAACCGCAGTCGTGGGTCTCGCCTTCATACTGCACGGCCCAGAATTCCTGCCGCTCCAGAAGGGTCTTCATGGCGTCGGTGATCTGGATCTCTCCGCCGGCACCCGGCTCCTGCCCTGCCAGAATGTCGAAGATCTCCGGCTGCAGGATGTAGCGCCCGGAAATGATGAAGTTGGACGGGGCTTCCTCCACCGGTGGCTTTTCCACCATCGAGGTAATGCGGAAAGACCGGTCGTCCAGCCTCTCGCCCATGCCCACGACACCGTACTTGTGCACATCCTCGCGCGGCACCTCCTCCACCGCGATGACGTTGCCCCCGGTACGCTCATAGACTTCCATCATCTGTTTCAGGCAGCCCGGCATGCCCTGGATGAGCATGTCCGGCAGCAGCAGCGCGAAAGGCTCGTTCCCGACCAGCTCGCGAGCGCACCAGACGGCATGCCCCAACCCCTTGGGCTCCTGCTGACGGGTGAAGCTGGTCTGACCGGCCTGCGGCAGGTCCTTCTCCAGCATCTCCAGCGCTTCCCTCTTGCCGCGCCGCCGCAATGTCTCCTCCAGCTCGAACTGACGGTCGAAATGATCCTCGATCACGCCCTTGTTGCGGCCGGTGACAAAGATGAAATGCTCGATCCCCGCCTCCTTCGCCTCGTCGACCACCCACTGGATCACCGGCCGGTCGATGACTGTCAGCATCTCCTTGGGCACGGCTTTCGTTGCCGGCAGAAAACGCGTCCCCAGACCGGCGACCGGAAAGACCGCCTTCCTGATTCCTTTCATGCTTCCCCTCCTCATGTGATGCTCCCGCAAGCGGAACTCCTAACGCAGAAATATGACCCTGCGATAACTTTTCGTGAAGCGTTTACCATTTGGTTCCATCTGAAACCGATAATTCAACCGAATGGGTGAACCCCCGTTTAACGGGATAAGGGGAGAAGCGAATGACTGTTCTTGTCACAGGCGGTGCCGGCTACATCGGTTCCCACATGGTCTATGCCCTCACCGATCGCGGTGAGGAGGTGGTCGTGCTTGACAACCTCTCCACCGGATTCGACTGGGCCGTCTCGCCGAAGGCGAAACTGGTCGTCGGCGATATCGGCGACATGGATCTGGTTTCCGGTCTGATCCGGGAGCATGACATCGACGCCATCATCAACTTCGCCGGTTCGATCATCGTGCCGGAATCGGTGGAGAATCCGCTGAAGTACTACCACAACAACACCGCCAACACGCGCAACCTCATCGAATGCGCCGTCAGGGGCGAGGTGCCGCATTTCATCTTCTCCTCGACAGCGGCCGTCTACGGCATTCCCGAGAGGAATCCGGCCTTCGAGGATGCCCGCCTCGATCCCATCAACCCTTACGGCCGTTCCAAGCTTATGACCGAATGGATGCTCGAAGACGTCGCGAAGGCCCATCCGCTGAACTATGTCGCCCTGCGCTATTTCAATGTCGCTGGAGCCGATCCGCAAGGACGTACCGGTCAGTCGACGCCCGAAGCCACGCACCTGATCAAGGTGGCCTGCCAGACGGCCCTCGGCCAGCGGGAGAAGATGTACGTCTTCGGCACCGACTACGACACCCCGGACGGTACCTGCATCCGCGACTACATCCACGTGACCGATCTGATAGCCGCCCATGTGGACGCCCTGGACTACCTGCGTCAGGGCGGGAAGAGCGCCGTCTTCAACTGTGGCTATGGCCGCGGTTTTTCGGTGCTGGAGGTCGTGGACGCCGTGAAGAAGGTGGCCGGCCACGATTTCCCCGTGGAGCTGACGGGCCGCCGCGCCGGCGATCCGCCCGCCCTGGTGGCCGGGGCAGACAGGGTGCGTGAGGTGCTGGGCTGGAAGCCCGAACATGATGACCTCAACGAAATCGTCGCTTCCGCCTATGCCTGGGAGCGGCATCTGATGGAACGCAACGCGTGAGAAACCGGAAATCGTGTTCCTTTTTTCCGGGGATGAGTGCATGAAGGCAACGAACATGAAAGCCATCGCAATCGCCGCAGTAGCCGGCTTCCTGACCGGCTTCGCAACCGTCAGCGCGGCCTTTTCCGCGCCCGCAGCAGCAGGCGGCAATCCGCTTGCCTGGCTGGCCACGAAGGCAGCGTTCGAGCAGTTCCGCGAAGACTTTTGGCCGGAAGCCCGCCGTGCCGGCATCTCCCGCCGCGTCTACGCGCGCGCCATGTCCGGCGTGACACCGGATCCGGATGTCCTGAAACGACTGGAAAGACAGCCGGAGTTCTCCACGCCCATCTGGACATACATTGGCAAACGCGTCTCCGATATCCGCATCGCGAAAGGCCGGGAGCTGCTGAAGCAGCATGCACGGCTGCTCGGCGCCATCGAACATCGTTACGGCGTGGACCGTCACGTGGTGCTGGCCATCTGGGGCATGGAAACCAACTACGGCGGCTACACCGGAAAGGACGGCGTGGTGCGTGCGCTGGCCACGCTGGCCTTCTCGGGGCGCAAGCGAAAATATGGCCGCACCCAGCTCATTGGCGCCCTGAAGATTCTGCAGGCCGGCGACATCACCCCGGAGCGCATGAAGGGCTCTTGGGCCGGGGCCATGGGACACACCCAGTTCATCCCCACCACCTACCTGGCCTATGCGCAGGACTTCGACGGTGACGGCCGTCGCGACATCTGGAATTCCGTTCCCGACGCCCTGGCCTCCACTGCCAACTATCTGGCGAAGCGCGGCTGGAAACCCGGTCGTCCGTGGGGCTGGGAGGTACGCCTGCCGAAGCGCTTCGACTGGCGCCTCATCGGCCGTGCTGCCGCGCGCAGCGTGGCCCGGTGGGAGAAACTGGGCATCCGCCCCGCTGCCGCCCGCCGCTTCTATGCCCGCGATGCCCGCGCCTGGCTGATTCTGCCCGCCGGTCGCAAGGGGCCGGCTTTCCTGGTGACCGACAACTTCCGCGCCATCCTGGCCTACAACAGCTCAACGGCCTACGCCTTGGCGGTGGGCCACTTGGCAGACCGCATCGCCGGTGCCGGACCGTTCGTCCAGCCATGGCCGGTACGCGAGCGCCTGCTGTCTCGCACCGAGCGCATCGAGCTTCAGAAGATGCTGGCCCGGGAAGGGCTCTATCGTGGCGCCTTCCGCGGACACATCGGCCCGAAGACGCGCGAGGCGGTACGCCGTTATCAGCTCTCCGCCGGCATTCCCGCCGATGGCTTCATCAACCGGGAGCTGCTGGAACATTTGCGTCGCAAACGCTGATCGGGCACACTGCCTTCCGGCCTTGCAAACGTTACTGAAGCCGGAGGATCTCATGACCTTCAGCCGGGCCCGGTTGCCCGTCTATGCCACACTGATGCTGCTTGCTTCCGTCCTGCTCCCCATGCAGGCAGAGGCACGCTGCGCCCTGCCGCAGAATCAGGAGCGCTATCGCATCTTCGTCTTCGGGGACAAGATGGCCACCGGTCTGCTGGCCGGCCTGTGGCGGGTGCTGAAGGGAGACGACCGCTTCGTCGCCCGCGGGCGGCTGCGCGAAGGCTCCGGCCTCGTCCGCCCGCGCTTTCACGACTGGCCGCGTACCATCGCCGGCGTCCTGGAAAACCAGCCGCTGGACATCGCCATCATCATGCTGGGCGCCAACGACGCCCGGGATTTCCGGGTCGCCGGGCGGAAGCTGCTGTTCGGTTCCGATGCATGGAAATCCGAATATGCAAGCCGCGTCCGTCAGATCATGAAAATGATCTGCAACCGCAACATCGCCCTGTACTGGGTCGGTCTGCCGCCGGTGCGCAACGAAGGGCGCAACGAGGCGCTGAAGTTCATAACCGACATCATCCACTCCGAAGCCCGTGCAGCAGGAGTGCGATTCATCGACATCTATCGCGCCTTCGCCTCTGCGGAAGGCGGTTACGCCGAGGAGGGCCCGGACGTACGCGGGCTGATCACCCGTTTGCGCTCCCGCGACGGCATTCATTTCATTCGTCCCGGCAACACGAAACTTGCCCGCGTGGTCATGGATGTCGTGCTGAAGGACGTGGAGGCCGCCCGACGGCTGGCCACGATCGATGAGGGCACCCGGAACACTGATGGCAAGGCGGACCGGCAGGACATGGCAGGCCTGCCCCTGTTCGCCATGCCACGGCCGGATGGCGGTGCGGAAATCATACCCGCGTCGGAATTGCCGGACATGGACGGCATCGTGCTTGCTCCCGGAACGGAAGGGGAGACTGCGGATATCGCCATGCGAATGTATCGTCTGCGCAGCCAGGTGACCCGCGATACGCCTGCGGCCCGGCTGTTCGGCGACGGATGGTGGCCCGCCCCCATGCCGGGGCGCAGCGACGACTTTTCCCTTCCCGAAAAGAAGGACCCCTGAGCTCTGCGCCTAGCGGTTGCTGCCCGGCTCCAGTCGGATGCGTCCGGAAAGGTTCCTGCGCCGCAGATCGAAGACCAGCAGCTCGCCGCTGCCATCAGGACGCTTGATGTGCACCACAAGACGGTCACCGTCCAGCGCCATGCTCTCCACTTCGGCATCAGGCGGCACCTGCGCCATGAGCGGTGTCACCCAGCCGCCCTTGTGGTCGCTTCCGGCCAGCCTGCCCCCCTTGACCACGATGCCGGCCACCAGAGCCGCAAGCGCCAGCACGATCAGCACCGCAAGACCGATGACCACGGCCTTGAGCATGCGCACCTGCCGCGGATCGGGTTCCGGCGGCTCTTCCCCGTTCGGAAAGGGTGATATATCGTGACCGGCCATGAATGATGCATCCATCCTGGAATTCACCGTGGGCCCGAAAGAGGAAGGGCAGCGTCTCGACCGCATTCTTGCGGCCCGCGCCCCGGACGTCTCCCGCGCCCGCTTCCAGTCACTCATCGCAGACGGACACGTCACCGTCAACGGCTCCGCCGCGACGAAGGCGAAAACCCGCCTCCGCGCAGGCGATGTGGTCCATGTCGAGCTGCCGGAGCCTGAACCGGCCGAACCGGAACCGGAAGAGATTCCGCTCGACATCATCCATGAGGACGAGCACCTGATCGTTCTGGACAAGCCGGCGGGCATGGTGGTGCACCCTGCCCCCGGACATCCCTCCGGGACCCTCGTCAACGCCCTGCTGCATCACTGCGGAAACAGCCTCTCCGGCATCGGTGGTGTGCGCCGCCCCGGCATTGTCCACAGGCTCGACCGCGATACCTCCGGCCTTCTTGTTGTCGCCAAGACCGATCGCGCGCACAAGGGGCTCTCGGCCCAGTTCGCCGCCCATGGTCGCGACGGCCGGTTGGAACGCCTCTACCGCGCCCTTGTCTGGGGCCGCCCCCTGCAATTCCGCGGCACCATCGACCGGCCGCTGGCCCGCTCCGCCGCCAACCGCCAGAAGATAGCCGTGGTCCGCGATGATGCCGACGGTCGCAGGGCCGTCACCCACTACCGGATCCTGGAGAGCTTCCCACCGGATTCCGTGCGTCCCGTCGCCTCGCTGGCGGAGTGCCGGCTGGAAACCGGTCGCACCCATCAGATCCGTGTGCACATGGCTCATATCGGTTGCCCCGTCATGGGCGATACGGTTTACGGTGCAGGCTTCCGGAGCTCTGCGGCACGTCTGGAACCGGAAACCCGCGCCGCCCTGGAGGCTCTGGGAAGGCAAGCCCTGCATGCTGCGGTTCTGGGTTTCGAACATCCTGCCACCAGAGAAAGAGTGCACTTTGAAAGCCCTTTGCCAGAAGACATGAAGCGTCTCCTGCTGGCGCTCCGGGAAGAAAAGAAGGCTTGAACAACCTTTAATTGTGATGTGGTCAGTTACCACAATTTATCATACCAACCATACATCCACTTAAAGCTGTGAAGTGCGCCTTCATATCTTTTTAAATGGACAATTTCTATTTAAACGGGTAACGGATACGTATACGCATCCAGAAAATGCCATGGATGCGGCAGATTGTGGAAGAAAACGGTCCGCAGGCAGGTGGTACGGGCAGACGACGGGGGCAACCTTCATGACGATGCAGGCGGGTGGCCTTTCCGCAACAGTTGGGTGGCGCATTTCCCGGACATGCCGCAAGGGCATATTTATGCCTGAAAATGCGGGGAAACATCTCCGGCGAGAGGCGGGGTGTACAAGCGTTGACCATGAGTGACATTCCAGACAGGCCGGAGCCGGATTGCTTCGCGGGACGGCGCGTGCTGCTGCTTCAGGGGCCGGTCGGTCCTTTCTTCTCCCGTCTGGCGCGGGATCTGGAGCGGGCCGGGGCCACCGTTCGCAAGATCAACTTCAACGGCGGCGACTGGCTGTTCTATCCGCGTGCCGACATGAATTTCCGCGGCGATCTGGACGAGTGGCGCCGCGTCCTTT
>JAJRRY010000158.1 GCA_024279095.1 Alphaproteobacteria bacterium | reverse complement strand
TGATCGGCTTGCCGGTCACCGCCCGCATGGACAGCGCCGCACCGCCGCGACCATCGCCGTCCACCCGTGTCAGCACGATGCCGGTGATGCCCACCGCCTCGTCGAAGCTCTTCGCCAGATTCACCGCATCCTGACCGGTCAGGGCATCGGCCACGAGGAGCGTCTCGCGCGGCTCGGCCACCTTGCGGACGGCCTTCACCTCCTCCATCAGCTCCTCGTCGATATGCAGACGGCCGGCGGTGTCGAGGATCACCACGTCATATCCGCCGGTGCGCCCCTCCGTCACTGCACGACGGGCGATGTCGACGGGCATCTGCCCCTCCACGACGGGCAGGGAATCCACGCCCACCTGTTCCGCCAGCGTGGCCAGCTGCTCCTGCGCCGCCGGCCGGTAGACGTCGAGGGAGGCCAGCAGCACCTTCCTGCGGCCCTCCTTCAGCCAGCGGGCGATCTTGGCCGAGGTTGTGGTCTTGCCCGAGCCCTGCAGGCCCACCATGAGCAGCATGTTCGGCGGCTCGCCCTCCACCCTCAGCGGAGCGGCATCGGTGCCCAGCATCTCCACCAGGGCATCGTTGACGATCTTGACCACCATCTGGCCCGGCGTGACCGAACGGATCACCTCCCGGCCGACGGCCCGCTCCTTCACCTTCTCCACGAACTCGCGCACCACCGGCAGCGCCACGTCGGCCTCGATCAGCGCCCGGCGCACCTCGCGCATGGCGGCGTCAACATCCTTCTCGGAAAGGGCGCCGCGGCCGGTCAGCTTGTCGAAAATGCCGGAAAGGCGTTCCTGCAGGGTGTCGAACATGTCACGGTTCCTCGGTCATCGGTTTCCATGCGGTACGGATCATATCACAATCGGCAAATGCCGATCGCGCCCGCGGGCGAACCCTCGCTGACGGGCGGTGACCCTCCTGCCTCCCGGTCCACCTCTCAGGGCGGCCATGTGCAGGACAGCCGGCGTGACGAAATCGCGCCTGCATGGAATGTGCAGGCCCTTTTACGGGAAAGTACGCAACCGGTCAACCGCAGCCGGATACGCAAAGAGTACCGCAGATACCGGGTGGTGCGCTCTATGCGTCCCCTTCGGGATGGGGCGCCATGCCGAGCGCATGCAGGTAGAGCGCCAGCATGGCCTCCTCCTCCTCGCGCTCGTGAGGATCCTTCTTGCGCAGGGTGATCACCTTGCGCAGCACCCTGGTATCCAGCCCCATGGCCTTGGCCTCGGCGTAGACCTCCTTGATGTCCTCGGCGATGGCCTTCTTCTCCTCCTCGAGTCGCTCGATGCGCTCGACGACGGAACGGATCTGCTCCTGCGCGAAAGTGGGCTTGTTCTCCATGGATCCGGCGTCCCCCGTTGTCATGTTCCCGCGGCCTTGTGCGAATCCCCGGCCGCTTCCGGCACCCTGTATTCCTGAACGCCCCCGATGGCGTCAAGGGCCGCCCGCGTCGCAAGCTCCACGCGCCGCGCCCACAGCTCCTGCCCCGCCGCATCCCGGATCAGGTCCTGCCGGATCTCGACCAGTGCATGCGGCAGCCCTTTCGCGAAACCGTGCCGGTCCATGGTGTCGCCGGACAACCCGCCCCGGTAGGGCTGGTTGTTTCCGATGACAAGATCCGGCGCGGCCACCATCAGCGCGTTCATCAGGTGCACCGAAAAATCCGGATCGCGCGGATCATACAGCAGGCCCGCATGCCACGGACGCTTCACCCCCCGCCACACCGGCGTGAAGGAATGGATCGACACCAGCGCCGGATTCACGCCCAGAGCGCGGAACCGCCCGATGGTTCGCGAGATGGCTTCGTCATAGGGCAGATAGAAGCGCTCCAGCCGGCGCTGCTTCTCCCGCACATCCGCATCCACGTTGCCCGGCACGATGGCCCCGTCGGAAATGCGCATGAGGATCGTCGGATCGTCGAGACCGCGGTTGGGATCGACCAGAAGCCGCGAGAAACGGCTGATCACCGCCGGCGCTCCCAGTCGCACCGCCAGCCGGCGTGCCACGCCCTCCGCGCCGATGTCCCAGGCGATGTGCCTTTCCAGCTCGCCCGGCGGCAGTCCCAGGTTTCCGTATTCCGGCGGGATGCGGTTGGAGGCGTGGTCGCACAGCACGAGCACGCCGGAACGCACCTCTCCGCCCACAACCTCGCAGGCCTCGTGACGCTCCGCCGGAATGCGTGCCTCCGGCAGGCCGACCACTTGGGCTTCCTCCATGCCATCAGTGCTCATCACCCTGCGGAACTCCCGGTTTCCGGACATCGGGGCACCCCCGTGCCGATCTGCCGTCAGCCCCCGGATCATGAAACATTAATTCTTGTTTCAGGCAAGCCCCCGGCCATTTTGCCGCCCCATTCGGATAGGATTTGACGGTGGCCTTCCTTAAAGACTACAAACGGTTCGACCGGGATTGAGCCAAGATGTCCGATTCGTTCCTGCCACAGGTTCCGTCAGAACGCATGAAAGCCGCACGTACCCTTCTCATCGCACTGGCGCTGGCCGCAGGCTTCGGCATGTCGGCATCCGGAAGCGCTCGAGCCGACCTCAAGTTGTGCAACAAGACAGGCTCGACCGTTGGCGTGGCTCTCGGCTACAAGGATCAGAAGGGCTGGGCGTCTGAAGGCTGGTGGAACATACCGCCGCAGGCCTGCAAGACTCTTCTGGAAGGGCCGCTGATCGCCCGCTACTACTACATATTCGCCGTGGACTACGACAAGGGTGGATCCTGGGGCGGCAAGGCCACATTGTGCACCCGTGACAAGATCTTCACCATTCGCGGGCGCACCAACTGCGAGGCCAGGGGCTATCGCACCACGGGCTTCTTCGAGGTAGACACCGGAGAGGAGAGCGACTGGACGATCTCCCTGTCCGGAGCGAAGACCACGCAGGCTGGAAAGGCGAAAAAGAAGTAGCGACCGGCAGGTTTCGTTGCTGCCATTCTCCGCAGGGCCGTACCTTGTGCGCCTCGCATGAATCGCAGGGGGGAAGAGGAAGTTGAAGAGGGACAGAAACGTCAAGATCGTCGCCACGCTCGGGCCGTCCTCGAACACCGAGGACATGGTGGAAACCCTCTTTCTTGCCGGTGCGGACGTGTTCCGCATCAACATGAGCCATTCTTCCCACGACCAGCTGAAAGCCTATCACGACATCATCCGCCGCATTGAGGCGCGCTACAACCGACCCATCGGCATCCTCGTCGACCTCCAGGGCCCGAAGCTGCGCATCGGGGAGTTTGCCGAGGAGCCGGTCTTTCTGGAACCGGAGCAGGAATTCGTGCTTGATGACGATCCGTCTCCGGGCGACGCCACTCGCGTCCACCTTCCGCATCCGGAAATTCTCTCCGCCGTCAAGCCGGGGGATCAGCTGCTGCTCAACGATGGTCGCATCCGGCTGGCCGTGAAGTCCGCCGATGGCCACCGCATCGTCACCCGCGTGATCTTCGGTGGCGAGCTGTCCTCCCGCAAGGGTGTCAATCTCCCGGACACCATCGTGCCAGTCGAGGCCATGACTGAGAAGGACAAGGCCGACCTCGACTGCGCCTGCGAGCTGGGCGTGGACTGGATCGCCCTGTCCTTCGTGCAGCGTCCCGACGACGTGGCGGCGGCCCGCAAGCGGGTGCGTGGCCGCGCCGGGATCCTGGCCAAGATAGAGAAACCTTCCGCCCTGCAGACCCTGCGCGAGATCATCGAGTTGTCCGATGCCCTCATGGTGGCGCGCGGCGAT
>JAJRRY010000157.1 GCA_024279095.1 Alphaproteobacteria bacterium | reverse complement strand
GCCGATGGCGAGACGCCTGCAGCGATCAACGCCGGGGACTACCTCGTGGATCCGGAAGGCGATCCGCTCACCTTCACGGCCACCGGTCTGCCTGCGGGTCTGGGCATCGACCCGGCCACGGGTGTGATCTCTGGGACCATCGATCCGTCGGCTTCGCAGGGCGGGCCGAATGGTGACGGCGTGTATGAGGTGACGATCACGGCCACCGGCGGCGATGGTGCGAGCAGCAGCACGACGGTGACCTACACGGTGAGCAACGTTGCTCCGGTTGCTGCGGACGATGCGTCCAGCGGCGACGAGGATGCCACGCAGTCGGGCAACGTTCTGGCCAACGACGCGGACGGTTCTCCGGACGGTGATGCGCTGACGGTCTTTGCCGTCGATGCCGGGGAGGTGGGTCAGCCCATAGCCCTGGAGCATGGCACGCTGACGCTGAACGCCGACGGCAGCTGGAGCTTCGTGCCCAACTGGCGGGCCAACCAGCTGGCCTCCGGCGAGACGGCGACGGACACGGTGAGCTACACCGTCTCCGACGGCGAGGGCGGCACGGACACCGCGACGCTGTCGATCACCCTGACGGGCTCCGACGACGGCCCGACCATCGTCAATCCGACCGATCCTGGAGATCCGGATGATCCGAATCCGGCTCCCGATCCATCTCATGCCCTGCCGGATCAGCATCTTGTGGATGCGGAGCAGGTGACGGGGATCGACATTTCCCGTGTCTTCCTTGATCCCGAAGGTGGCGTTCTGACCTACGAGGCCGTGGGTCTGCCAGAAGGGCTGATTCTCGATCCGGTGACAGGGGTGATCTCTGGCACTCTGGCAGGAGATGCTTCTACGGGCGGACCGGCGGGAGACGGGCGTTACGAAGTCGTCATACGGGCCGTGGATGAAACCGGATTGTCCACCGAAACGGTCCTGAGGCTTCAGGTCGCCAACGTGCCGCCGGAGAGTGTGGTCGAGCTGTCCGACGTGGCCGTGCGCAATGGTGATGAAGTGCGGATTGGCACGGCCCGCGCCTTCGTGGACCGGGACGGTGATGTGCTGACCTATTCGGCCACCGGTCTGCCGGAGGGGCTGAGCATCGATCCCGCAACCGGCCTGATTATCGGTCAGGTGGCTCTGGATGCCTCCCGGAATGGGCCGTATCGGGTTGTGGTGACGGCGGATGACGGTCAGGGCGGCACGGCCCGGACCTCCTTCCTGATCGACGTCACTACCAACCTGATCGTTACGCCGGAATCCGGTGGGGGCAATGGCGGTGGCGATCCGATTGTCGATCCTGGTGGTGGTGAGGGCCACGGTGGAGATGGCGGTGACGGAGGCGATGGTGGCGAGGGCCTCGGTGATCCGGATGGTGAAGGCGGCCATGGAGAGGGAGATGGTGGCAATGGCGTTTCGGTCACGCAGGCCGTGGAGGAACTTGGCGATCTAGGCTCCTCCGGCAATCGCGGCAACCTCTCCGTTCTGAAGGGCGTCAACGGCATTTCCCGTCTTGCCGGCATGGCGGCGGTGAGGAACATCTCCGATTTGTCGGACTGGATGGACGACGTGTCCGGAGGTGCGACGAACGAGGCTGATGTGACGGACATGAGCCGGACGCCGTACAGCGGTTCCAGTCTTGCCATGTCGCTCGGCCTGGATGGGGGCGACGAGCTGATGGTTCGTACTCTCATCACCACCGACGGCCTGCTCGCTATCGACATGTCGGCACCGGACGGTCGCGGCGGCCGTAGCCTGCCCGACGGCCTGAAGGTGTTCACCGCCGATGGCAGGGAACTGCCATGGAACGTCCGGGGTGATTCTTCCGGAACCATTCTCGTGGATATTCCCGCAGGTCGTGAATGGCTGGATCTGCGCATCGAACGGCCCGTCGGGGATGGTGCCATGGAGAGCTGGGAGATCCGCGTGAATCTCCGCTCCGGCGAGATCGTCCAGACGGGGCACGCAGGGCAGCGGGCCTCGGCCACGGGCTTCCTCGATGATGTGGAGCGGATGACCGAGGACGACCGACGGGCTGTGGAACTGCTCATGCAGGCTCTGGCCGAATGAGCGCCTGTCTGAACGGGGGAGCATCGCAGCAATGAAAACAACAAGAAGAAGGCCACGCAGGCACGAGAGGGGCATCCGGGCTTCGGCCCGGATGTCGGTTCTGATGCTGGCGGCAGTTCTTGTCGCGAATGCCGCTGCAGGACAGGAGAACGGGAAGATTAGGGGCATCGTCCAGCCGCGGGCGAAGGCCAGTCTCTCCGCCGAGGTGCCGTCGCGCATCGTCAGGCTTCCGTTTCGTGAAGGCGAGAGCTTCCACAAGGGAGATGTCCTGGTGGAATACGACTGCGCACGTCTGGAAGCGGCCCGCAAGGCGGCACGGGCAGCCTGGCGCGCCGCCACTCTGAAGGCCAGCAGCAAGCGCAGGCTCGTGAAGTATCAGGCGGCGGGGCGGCTTGAGGCGGCGGTGGCGGAAGCCGAGAGCGAGCGTGCGCGGGCGGAGATGGAGGCGGCAACCGTCGAGGTGCGCAAGTGCCGGTTGCTTGCTCCTTTCAAGGGACGTGTCGTGGAACTGCACGCGCAGGCCTACGAGACTCCGGGCACGGGGCGTCCTGTCATGACGGTGGTCGATCTCTCGCGGCTTGAGGTGGAGGTGATTGCGCCATCCAGCTGGCTGGCGCGATTGCGTCCGGGGGTGAAGTTCACGTTCCGGGTGGACGAGACCGGGGATGTGCTCCGGGGACGCGTGGAGCGTATCGGGGCCATGGTGGATGCGGTGTCCCAGACGGTGCGCCTTCATGGTGTTCTGGAGGGAAATGTGTCGCGTGTCCTGCCGGGCATGAGTGGCGTTGCCGAGTTCCGCATGGAGGCGACACAATGAGTCGGGTGGTGATGCGGAAGAGGGCGCACGGGGCCGGGAATGGCTCCGCGGCGCAATCGAAGCGCGGGCGGGAGAGGCTGGAGCTCCTTCTGGATCTGGAAGGGCGGCTGCGTGCGTTGCCTGCTGCGGAAGACGTCCGTTTTTTTGCCATCAACGAGACGCGGGCGCTGCTGGACTATTCGCAGGCTTTTTTCGTGTCGTTGAACGCGCGGGGAAAGGCCCGCATGGAGGCGGCATCCGGGCTCGGGACGGTGGATGCCAATGCGCCGCTGGTGCGGGCATTGGAGAACGTGGCGGAGCGCATGGCCCGCGACCTCTCGGATGCCAAGGACAAGGAGAAGCGTCGGGCTCATGTGCGGTGGAGTCTCGAAGTGCCGGACGACGCGGGGGACAACGACGAGGAGTTGCGGACCTGGCCATTCCGACAGTTCTTGTGGCTGTCCTTGCGGGATCGTGCCGGGCGGCCCTTCGGCGGTCTTCTGCTGGCGCGCAAGACGGAATGGAAAGATGCGGATGCCGTGATCGGGGAGCGGCTGGCCTCGGCTGTCGCTCATGCGCTGATGGCGCTGGAATCTCCCTCCCTTCTGAGGCGGCTTGCCCCGCCACGATGGCTGATGGTGGCTGCTCCCCTCGTTCTCGCGGTACTCATGCTGCTTCCGGTCCCCATGACCGCTGTTGCGCCGGTGGAAGTGGTGGCCGATGATCCGTTCATCGTTGCCGCTCCCATGGACGGCGTGATCGCGGAGATCATCAAGGATCCCGATACGCCTGTTCGTGCCGGTGATCTGCTGTTCGTCTTTGACGATACGCGTCTGAAGGCGGATGCCGAGGTGGCTGCACGACGGGAGGCCGTGGCTCTGGCGCGCCTGGAAACGGTGCGGAAGGCGGCCTTCGGTGATCCCGATGCACGGCGGCGGCTGGCCGAGGCAAAGGCCGAGCTGGCGCTGGCGCGGGCGGAACGCGAGCATGCGGAACGCCTGCTCGGGCTGGTGCGGGTGCGGGCGGCCCGGGACGGCGTGGTCATCTATTCCGATCCCTCCGACTGGATCCGCCGACCCGTGAAGACCGGCGAGAAGGTCATGGAGATTGCCGATCCCGCGCGCGTGGCCCTGCGCATCTCGCTGCCGGTAAAGGATGCTGTCGCCGTGCGACCGGGCAGCCGGGTGCGGGTATTCCTGGATGCCGATCCGCTGCGGGTGCTCACCGGGCGGGTACGCACGGTGGCCTTCCATGCGGAGGAAATGCCCGGTGGCATGCTGGCCTATCGTGTGACGGCAGATCTTGACGGGGACGGGCGGACGCAGGTGCGGATCGGCTATCGCGGATCGGCGCAGGTGTTCGGTGAGACAGTGCCACTCGGTTTCTACCTTTTCCGACGGCCTGTTGCCGCTTTCCGGCAGTATTTCGGGATCTGACGCAACATGCTGCCGACGACGGAATTCACGGATGACACGCCATTGCCCCGCGTCCGCGAAGAACTGTGTTTCATGAAGGCGGCACAGGATGCCGGTGCGCGGGATGGCTGGCTGATACTGGATCCGTTGCGCAACACCTATTTCCGGATCACGGCCGTGACCGCGCGGGCACTTGCCTGCTGGCGCGCCGGTACGGCAGGGGCATTGCGCAGCGCGCTGGCCCGCCGGCATGGGCTGCACGTGACGCTGGAGGATGTGCAGGCTCTCGTGCTTTTCCTGAAGCGCAATGGCCTCGTGCAGCCGTTGCCGGGGGAGTGGCCGGGGCTTGCGTCCCAGGCGCGCCGGTTGCAGGGATCGCTGCCGAAGCGCCTGTTGCACGGCTATCTCTTCTTCCGCATTCCGCTCGTGCGGCCGGGGCGCCTGCTGAAAGCCATGCTGCCATGGATTCGCTGGCTGGGCACGACATGGGGGATCGCTCTTGTCGTGTTTCTTTCGCTGGTCGGCCTCTATCTGACCGGGCGCCAATGGGACGTCTTCCGGGCGACCTTTCTCGACTTTCTCACGCCCGAGGGCTTCCTGCTGTTTGCCGTGACACTCGTCTTCGTGAAAATCGGGCACGAACTGGGGCATGCGCTGATCGCCACGCATTTCGGCTGCCGCGTTCCGACCATGGGCATCGCCTTTCTGGTCATGCTGCCGATGCTCTACACGGACGTCACGGATGCGTGGCAGGTACGCTCCCGCAAGGCGCGGCTGCTGATCGATGCGGGGGGCATTCTCGTGGAACTGGGGCTGGCCGGTCTGGCTCTGCTGTTGTGGGCCTTTCTCCCCGAGGGGGCGGTGCGTTCCGCCGCGTTTTTCGTCGCCACCACGTCTCTGGCGACGACCCTGCTCATCAATGCCAGTCCTTTCATGCGTTTCGATGGATACCATATCCTGGCCGATGCCCTGCGCATGCACAACCTGGCGCCACGCGCCTTCGCCATGGCCACCTGGATGTTGCGCAGGTGGATCCTGGGCCTGCAGGAACCGCCGCCGGAACGGTTGGACAGAGGCATGCGGCGACTGCTCGTCTCCTATGCCTTTGCAGCCTGGCTCTACAGATTAGTGCTTTTCCTCGGTATTGCGCTGCTCGTCTACCATGCCTTTCCCAAGGTGTTGGGCATATTCCTGGCCAGTGTCGAGGTGATCTGGTTCATCGTGCGTCCTGTCTGGCGCGAGATTGGAGGATGGTGGAAGATGCGGGAGGAAGTGATCGAGAGAGGGCGGCCATGGCGGCCCGTTCTGCTGCTGGCAGGGATCATGCTCCTGCTGCTGGCTCCGGTATGGGGCAGCGTCCGAGTGCCGGCGGTGATTAAGGCCGGCATGCAAATGGAGATCTATGCCCCGGAGCCGGCGCGCATTGAAAAGGTTGCGCTGGAGCCCGGCATGCGGGTCTCTGCGGGGGCGCCGTTGATCGTGCTGAAGTCACGGGACCTGGAATTTCGGGAGCGGCAGGCTCGGGAGCGGCTGCGGCTGGTGAGACTGCGGCTGAGGAGACTCGCAGCCGACAGGCAGGATCTGGAGGAGCATGCCGTACTTCTGCGGCGTGCGGCTGCGCTGGAGCGAGAGCTCGCCGGTCTGGCCGAACGCAGGGAGAAGCTGATCCTGCGTGCCGCCTTCGATGGGCGGGTGACGTATGTGGCCTCTGGCCTGCGTCCCGGCATGTGGGTCAACGAGAGGGTGATGCTGGCCCGTGTCGTCGCGCCGGAAGAGCGGGTGGTTTCCGCGCTGGTACCGGAGGAGGATGTGAGTCGCCTACGCCCCGGTGCAAAAGCGGTCTTCGTGCCGGACGACCCGGGGCTTTCCGGGGTTCCGATGGAGTTGCGGGAGATCGGGGCGGTGCGTCGTTCGGGACGTGACCTGGTCTACCTTTCTTCCATTCACGGGGGGCCCGTGCCGGCCGAGCGCGATGCGCGGGGAGAGATTCATACCCTGAAGGGAATGTTCCCGGTCCGGTTCCTCGCGCGCCGGGATGGTGTGAGGGAAAAGGAGGTGGAACGGCTCTGCCCGATGACCTGTACAGGCAGGATCATGGTGGAAGCCCGTCGCGAAAGTCTGGCGGGGCGCATTGCCCGCCGCGTCCTCTCCGTTCTCCTGCGCGAGAGCGGATTCTAGGCTCAGGACCCATAAATTTGCACTGCATCTGCGCCATTTGCACTGCATCTCAATGTCCCTTCGCCCTTGGAAATAGCTTCAGGTATTCCCTGCGAACGAAAGAACATTGATATTTTGCGCAAATGACGCATCTGCCACCTGTGTGCCGGGGCCGCCCCCGGGTGTCCGAGGCGACATGCACCAGCCGGGCCGTTTCAGTATCGGCGAAGCAGACCGACGAGGCGTCCCTGGATCTTCACGCGGTCAGGGCCGAAGATCCGCGTCTCATAGGCCGGATTGGCAGCCTCCAGAGCGATGGAGGCACCTTTTCTGCGCAGGCGCTTCAGTGTGGCTTCCTCGTCATCCACCAGCGCCACCACAATGTCTCCGTTGTGTGCGGTGTCGGTGCGGCGGATGATGACCGTGTCACCATCCAGTATGCCCGCTTCGATCATGGAATCGCCCCTGACCTCCAGAGCGTAGTGCTCGCCGGAGCCCAGCAGCTCCGGCGGGACGGTCACGTCATGGGTGTGGTCCTGGATGGCCTCGATGGGCACGCCCGCCGCGATGCGGCCCATGACGGGCACGACGACCGCACGTGGGGCATCCGTTCCGTCCTCCTCTCGAGGTTCCGGAGCGGCGCGCCCGAGCGAGCCTTCGATTACCTCCGGGGCGAAGGTGCGTCGCCCACCGATGCGCGGCGCCATGGTCTCCGGCAGGCGAATGACCTCCAGCGCCCGTGCCCTGTGTGGCAGGCGGCGGATGAAACCGCGCTCCTCCAAGGCCGTGATCAGGCGGTGGATGCCGGATTTCGAGCGTAGTCCCAGTGCCTCCTTCATCTCCTCGAAGGAGGGCGGAATGCCCGTCTCCTTCATCCGCTGGTGGATGAACATCAGCAGCTCGTACTGCTTGCGCGTCAGCATGGCGCCTCTCCGGGATACGGCGGGAACATCCGCAAGTGATTCGAAACAAATCCTGAACTTTACATATCCGTTCCCACAATGTTCGGCAAGAGTTTTTTCCGTATCCCGCGCATGTCGCTTCGGCCACTCTTGACAGAAAATGATCGGAGAATATAGAACATTAAGCGAACATATTGACATGGCCGGCTGTCGGTGCCGTTGGAGGCGGGATGGTTTGTGGAGAACCGCTCTTCAGGCTGGCACGGGATAGTCGGGCAGGCTAGTGTGTCGGGGCTGCTGCGGCCATGGCTGCGGGCAGGAACGAAATGCGCAGAGCAGGGCTGCCGGCTGCCGACATGGCCGGGCAGGTCGGTGGAAGGAGTGAAGAAGATGGCGGGTTCGGTCAACAAGGTCATCCTGATCGGCAATCTCGGAGCGGATCCGGAGGTGCGGCACATGCAGGACGGCCGGCCGGTGGTCAACCTGCGCGTGGCGACCACGGAGACGTGGAAGGACCGTACCACCGGCGAGCGCCGGGAGCGTACCGAATGGCACCGCGTGGTCATCTTCAACGAGGGCCTTGCGCGCATCGCCGAGCAGTATCTGCGGAAGGGCTCCAAGATCTATGTCGAGGGGCAGCTTCAGACCCGCAAGTGGACAGACCAGAACGGGCAGGAGCGCTACACCACGGAAGTGGTGCTCCAGGGCTTCAATTCCGCCCTGACCATGCTGGATTCGCGTGGTGGTGGCGCACCAGCCGAGCCCGGCGGGCCTGCGGCCTCGGCAAGCTACGGCGAGCCTGCCGGCAGCGGTTTCGGGCAGACGGGGCCGATGAATTCGGGCGGGGGGGGCTCCGCAGCCCCGTGATTTCGCCCGTGACCTTGATGATGACGTGCCCTTCTGAAGCCGCTTGAAAGGGCCGGTCAGCACGTATGTCACCGACCGTCTTGCATGGCATGGCCCTGCGCTCCCTCTTCGGCTGACTGCCGGACCTTGTCCCGGCAAGCCAAGGCGACAGGCAGTGACGGAGTGGATGGCACCTCCGCGTGAATACCTGGGACAAGCCCGGGCATGAGCCAGTGTGTGCGGTGCCACCTTAGCTTCCCTTTGCCTCATCGCCGAGCTTGGGCTGGCACATGGGGCACGCACATGGGGCACGGCCTCACCCTCTCTCCGGCTCGCCGCCGGTTCAGTGTGGCAGGCAGTGGTGGAGCGTAATTCCTTCGGGCCTCCGGTCCGGTTGGGAGGGTATTGGGGGATGGAGCATTTTGAGTAAAAGTGTTCCTGCCGACCTGACCAGAAGTAGAATCCCGTACTTTCAGGGTGAATTTCTGCGTGTAGTGCGAGTCGTTTGCGGAGTCGGGCCAGTTGAGCGGTTTTCTGACCGTACAAGTATACCCGGCGTCACGTCTCCAGGTTGATGCATATCACAATTTTTCCAGTGTTTCTCAAGTTTTTGTGAGCCCTTCTTGACACATGTCAATGATCCTTTTGCGGACTTTGTAATAGCGTTGCCGTGGGAAAAGGCGGTCAACCTTTCCCGAATGATGGCGAAAGGGGACTGCTCCCGGGGCGGAGCCGTTCCCTGACGCACGAGGGAAAATACTTTCCAAGGGGACTGAAATGAAATCACTGCTGAAGAAGGCCTTGTTGCTCTCGACAGCTGCAGGGTTCGGGCTTGCGCTTTCCAGTGCGGCTCAGGCCCAGGGGCAGCTCGAGGCAATCATGAAGGCGCGCGGCCTCACCGAGAAGGACGTGCTCGCCGCTGCCAAGACCTATGTCCCGACGGGCAAGCGCGATGAGTTCATCGTGTTCTCGTCCGGTGGTCAGTCGGGTCAGATCATGGTGTACGCCATTCCGTCGATGCGCATCCTGAAGTTCATCGGCGTGTTCACGCCGGAGCCTTGGCAGGGTTACGGCTTCGACGACGAGTCCAAGAAAGTGCTGGCGCAGGGTCGCATAAACGGCAAGGACATTCTGTTCGGCGACACGCACCATCCTGCGATTTCGGAGACCAAGGGCGAGTATGACGGCGAGTATCTGTTCATCAACGACAAGAACAACCCGCGCGTGGCCGTCATCGACCTGAAGGACTTCGAGACGAAGCAGATCGTCGTGAACCCGATCATGATGTCGGAGCATGGCGGTGCCTTCGTCACGCCAAACACCGAATACATCATGGAGGCGACCCAGTATCCGGCACCTCTTGGCAAGAATGCCGGCTACGTCCCGCTTTCCAAGTTCAACGAGAAGTTCCGCGGTGCGGTCACCTACTGGAAGTTCGACCGCAAGGAAGGGCGGATCAAGCCCGAGGAATCCTTCTCCTTCGAGCTGCCGCCGTATTCGCAGGACCTCTCCGACGCCGGCAAGCTGGTATCCTATGGCTGGGGTGCCACCAACTCGTTCTGTTCCGAGCGTTATGTAGGTGGTATCGAGCGTGGCCGTCCGCCCTTCGAGGCCGGCTGTTCACAGAAGGATACCGACTTCCTGCATCTGACCTACTGGAAGAAGGGCGAGGAAGTCGTCAAGGCCGGCAAGTACAAGGAAATCAACGGCCATCGCGTGATCATGATGGAGACCTCGATCAAGGAAGGTCTGCTCTATCTGATCCCGGAGCCGAAATCTCCGCACGGCGTGGACTTCTCGCCGGACGGCAAGTACATCATCGTGTCCGGCAAGCTGGACACCCACGCCTCCGTGTATGATTGGGCCAAGATCCAGAACCTGATCAAGAACAAGGACTTCGCCGGCAAGGATCCGTATGGCCTGCCGATCCTGGATCTGAAGAAGTCCCTGCATACGCAGGTCGAAGTGGGTCTGGGTCCGCTGCATACGCAGTACGACTCCAAGCCCTGCGTGGTCTACACGTCCATCTACGTGGACTCGATGGTCACCAAGTGGGACTACTGCAAGGGCAAGGTGCTCGACCAGCTGCACATCCACTACAACATCGGTCACCTGATGACGATGGAAGGCGACTCGGTCACCCCGCAGGGCAAGTGGCTGGTGTCGCTGAACAAGCTGGCCATCGACCGCTTCAACCCGGTCGGCCCGCTGCATCCGCAGAACCACCAGCTGATCGACATCACCGGCGACAAGATGATCCTGACCTACGACATGCCGGTGCCGCTGGGCGAGCCGCACTATGCGGTGGCCATTCGTGCCAGCAAGCTGAAGCCGATCGTCCGCTACAAGCTCGGCTGGAACTCGCGTGAGGACAAGAAGTCCGAGTTCCGCACCCGTCCGGGCCGCGAGAAGATCGTGACGGACGAGAACGGCGTCGTGCATGTCTACGGCACGGTGATCCGCTCACACATCACGCCTGAGATCATCGAGGTCGAGGAAGGCACCACGGTATCCATCCACCTGACCAACGTGGAGCGCGCCGAGGACGAGACCCATGGCTTCGCCATCTCGGGCACCAACGTCAACCTGTCGATCGAGCCCGGCAAGACCGTGTCCGCCACCTTCGTGGCCGACAAGCCCGGCGTGTTCCCGTACTACTGCACCGAGTTCTGCTCGGCCCTGCATCTGGAGATGGAAGGCATCCTGCTTGTCCGTCCGAAAGGCATGAAGGCCGAGGAGGCTGCCGTCTCCGAAGGTGTGAAGTACACCGAAGCGGACTACAAGAAGCAGTATGAGCAGAACCTTGGCGTGCAGAAGGTCATCGACAGCGTCGTGAACTTCATCGTGTCGCGCAACTTCAAGGACTTCCCGACCGTCGTCGGACTGGTCGAGGACGCCACCGACCAGCTGAAGTTCGCGGCCGACGCCAAGAAGAAGGCCGAGGACTACGCCAAGAAGAAGGATTGGCAGAACGCCACGCTGTGGGCCCAGCAGTGGTTCCAGTATCAGGTCAAGGCGGCCGACATCGGCCTGCGCGCCAAGACCTATCTGGAGCAGCATGGCGCCAAGGTCATCAAGAAGTGATCCGGCCTGCGTAAATGGATCGCTTTTGATCTGACACGAGATCAGGCGGGGGGTGCGAAAAGGCACCCCCCGCCTCCCATGAGGGGACATGGTCGTTCCATATTGTGGAACGGCAGGGAGTGTGGAGAGCAGGAGACCTACCGATGAACAAAAGGATTGCACGGACCTCCCTGGCGCTTGTCGTTGGAGCCTTTCTGGCAACGGGCGTAGGCGGGACGGTCGTGAAGGGGCCTCTCGCGGCTGGTCCCGCGGTGGCCGAGGAGAAAAAGAAGAAACATCCGGGCAAGCGCCTCTATCGGCGCATGACCTGCATTGCCTGCCATGGCAGGGATGGCAAGCGTGCCATTCAGGACTACCCGAACCTGGCCGGGCAGAACAAGAAGTACCTCATCAACCAGACGATGGACATCATCAGCGGCAAGCGCAAGGGTGGCATGAACGCCCAGAACAAGCCGCGTGCCGAGGCCATGCGGGGTTCCTTGGTGGATCCGCAGGGCAAGGTCCGGGTCAGCAAGGCCGACATCGAGCAGATCGCCGACTGGCTGGCCGGTCTGGAGCCGGCGAAGCCGAAACCGGCGGCCGACCTGAAACCGGAGGATGTCAAGGCCGGTGCGAAGCTGTACAAGAAGAAGCGTTGTCGTACTTGTCACGGCAAGGAGGGCAAGAAGCCGCTCAAGGGCTATCCCTATATTGCCGGCCAGAAGGCCTCCTACATCTTCAACCAGATGGTGGATGTGCGTGACAAGAAACGCGCCAACGGCAAGATCAAGACGATGTACACCTTCGTCAAGAAGCTGAAAGACGAGGAAATCCGTCAGATTGCCGCATATCTGTCCACTATTGACCGGACGAAGAAGTGAACTAGCGTTATCCGTGGTTTTCGGTCCGTCGGCCTCCTGCAGGCGAGCATGACAGGGACAGGATCCGGCGGCATCGTGAACGGCGGAAAGGATCAACCCCACGAGTGGAGAGAAACATGAAGAAAACCCTTGCTTTCATCGGTGCGCTGGGTCTGGGCATCGCTGTTGCCGCCCCGACTGTTCTGGCCTGGAACGAAGGCGGTGGCGAGCAGGACGAGGCGACGAAGATCCTGTTCGATCTGAAGAAGAAGATGCCGAACGACCCCAAGCTGAAGGAGAAAGTCCGCAAGGACGGCATCGCGGTCTTCGAGGTCTGCTCGGCCTGCCACACCACGGAAGGGTGGGGCACGAAGGACGGCACCTTCCCGCAGCTTGCCGGCCAGCATGACACGGTGATCATCAAGCAGCTTGCCGATATCCGTGCCGGCAACCGCGACAACCCGACCATGTATCCGTTTGCTCTGCCGCAGGAGATCAAGAATGCGGCTCCGGAAGTGGGCGGCGGCCCCTATGCCATCGCGGTGGTGGCCAACTACATCGCCAACCTGCCCATGAACCCGGACAACGGCAAGGGTCCGGACGATCTCGATCTGAAGAAGGGCGAGAAACTGTTCAAGGACAACTGCGTGCGCTGTCATGGCGAGCATGGCGAAGGTCACGAGGAAAAGTTCTTCCCGAAGATCCAGGGACAGCACTATCTCTACATGCTGCGCCAGTTCGAGTGGATCCGTGACGGCAAGCGCCGCAATGCCAACCCCGACATGGTGAAGCAGATCAAGAACTTCACCGACGACGACATGCGGGCCGTGATCAACTACGTGTCGCGCATTCCGGTGCCGAAGGAGAAACTGGCACCGAGCAAGGACTGGATCAATCCGGACTTCGACTGATCCCGTCCCTCTGACCGACAACTTCCGCCCGCTCCGGACTGGAGCGGGCGGATCCGCAACGGAAAGGGTCGTTTCCGGGAGATCCGGAAGACGGCCGGAAGGCGACCGGACGGCCGCACCGTGCGGCTGCTCGCTCCCACCCGCAGGGTAGATAAGTCATCCTGCCACGGAAGGTTTTGTGTCCGTGTTACTGGCGGAGACGCCGGATGAGCGGATATTCCATTTCGGAGACGGGGGCCCGACCGGACGCTTATCTGAGGGTTGAACAATGACTGACGTGGCTGCACAGAAGAAGCAGAACGCCATCGTCGCCGTCCTGGCGGCCAGTGCGGTGGCGCTTCTGGTGGTGATCTACTTCGTGCCCATATGGTGGGTGTCTCTTACGGCACCGCAGTATCCCAAGACGGCCTTTCCCGAGGGCATCCGCATCCATTTTCACATGAATGGCGTCTTCAACGGCTGCCCGAAGGTGAAGAAAGCGGAGATCGAGGAGAAGATCGTCCTGGACTGCGTGCACGAGATGGACGCCATCAACCATTTCGTGGGCATGTATCCGACGGGTGCCGGCGGTGTTGTCGAGAAAGCCTTCTCGCCGTTCCTGCTGACGTTCCTTGCTCTCCTTGTGATCGGGTTTGCCATTCCGCAGCCCAAGGTCCGTTTTGCCGTCACGATGGCGGGCTGGGCGGTCATGGCCGGGTGGATGTACATGACCATGATGACCGAAGGTGGAATAAAATATCAGCCAGCCTCCTACATCAAGTCGCTGGTGACCGCACTGGGCGAGGGCAAGGAAGAGGCAGGCGAGGAGCTTTCGCCGATCATTGCCAAGCTGCAGGAGGAGCTGAAGAAGAGCGGCAGCAAGTTCGTGAAGACGGAAGAGGTCCGCTCGCAGCTTGAAAAAACCGGTCAGAAGGAGCTCTCCGACATTCTGGCCAACCTGAACCGGGGTGGCGAGGGCGTGCAGGTGAAATCCCTGAAGCAGATTCTCGAGGAGGCGAAGGAAAAGGGCGGCGACATGAAGGCCACCAACATCGAGATTCTTCATCAGGCCTTCCTGACCGATCAGGCACGCCTGCCGAAGGAGAAGCGCCAGAAGTGGACCGGAAGCGGCATGCAGGTGCTGTTGTGGCATTATCACAAGACGTTGGCGCGCTGGTTCAATAATCCAGCCCGCATCAATCCTCTGGTGGAAAAGGTCACCATTGCGGCGTGGGCCGTGTTCTGGGGCCTCATCATCATTCCGCCGATCCTGTTCTTCCTGGGGTCGTTCGGTCCGCGCTTCTTCTACTGGCTGATGGGGCTCATTCCCGCCATTCTGCCGGTGGCCTTCGTGGTGGAATACGCCGCATGGCTCTACTGGTTCGGCCACAACATGAGCTCCATGGGCGCCTTCACGCTCAAGCCGTTCATGCCCACGGTGTTCGGACAGGGCAAGGTGGCGCAGTTCTCCACCCATTCCTATCCGCACTATGGCTTCGGCCTGATGCTGATCTTCTCGGTCATCATGCTGCTGATGGTGCTGATCCGCCGCAAGCAGCTGAAGACTCAGGCGGAGCAGGTCTGAAGGCTTACGCAATGTTTCGGGAGCACGGGGTGTCCCGTGCTCCCGCATCGCGGAAAGCCCTCCGGGGGAACAGGCTCAAGCATGACTTTGATCAATTTTCGGCAGCCTTGCCGGGACTATACCGGATAATGGTGCTGGTTCCGCATATGCCCGGACAAGCCATTGTGCGAACATGGGATTTTCGGGGCCAAACATTGTCGCGGTCATGTTTCAGGACAGACGGGATTTCGGCATGATTCACGCCTCGGGCAGATATGGAGCGCGGCGCAGCGCATTTCTCGTGCCGGCAGTTCTGCTGCTGTTCATGGCGCTGGTGCTGGTGGCGGTGCGCCCGGCAGAGGGGCTGGCGGAGGAGCTGAAGCCTCTTCAGCCGCTGATCGATGCCGCCAAGCCGGGCGACATGATCCTGCTCAAACCCGGCCGCTACAAGGGCAACGTGGTAGTCGACAAGGCAATCTCCCTGATTGGCGACGGTCCGCGCGAGAAGATCGTCATCGATGGTGGCGGTGATGGCACGGTCATCGTGCTGAAGACGGATGGCGCCACGGTGCGCAACCTGACCATCGAGAATTCAGGCGACGACTACAACGAACTCGATGCCGGCATTCAGGTGCGGGGCAATTTCAATGTCGTAAAAGACAATCGCATCCGCAACGTGCTGTTCGGCATCGACATGCAGCAGTCGAACAACAACATCATCAAACGCAACGAGATTTCTTCTTTCAAGAATCTTGGTCTCGGCTTGCGTGGTGATGGAATTCGTCTCTGGTATTCCAAGAACAACCGCATCCGGGACAACACGCTTCATCATGTACGGGATTTTGTCATCTGGTATTCCGCCGACAATATCATTTCCGGCAACCGGACGACCGATGGCCGTTACGGTCTGCACTTCATGTATTCGCGCTACAATCTGGTGGAGAACAACAGCTACCTGCGTAATTCCGTCGGCATCTATCTGATGTATTCCGATTCCGTGGTGGTGCGCGGCAACCGTGTCGTGCAGGCGGTCGGCGCCGCTGGCATCGGTATCGGTTTCAAGGAAGCAAGCAATATCGACATCCTCGACAACGAGGTACTCTACAATTCGGTGGGGATGTATCTGGATTCCTCGCCCTTTCAGCCGGATACCACGGTACGCATATACCGCAACACCATTGCTTTCAATGACATGGGCGTGCGCTTCCTGACCAACTGGTCGGGCAACATCTTCAAGGACAACCGGTTCATGAACAACATCCGGCATGTCTCCGTTTCGGCTTTCGAGACGGCGAAGCGCAACGTCTGGGAGGCGAACTACTGGGATACCTACGAAGGCTACGATAGGGATGGCGACGGTTTCGGCGACAAGCCCTATCGCCTTTTTGTCTATGCGGACCGCATCTGGATGGACGTCAAGCCGGCTGCCTTCTTCAAGGGCACGCCTGTGCTGACCATGCTCGATTTTCTGGAGCGCTTGGCACCTTTCACTGATCCACTGCTGATGCTGGAGGATCGGAAACCGCGTATCAGCCCGGATTTCGAACCGCTCACCAAGGACTATGTCGGCGGTGGCGGCAACAGGGGCAGGCAGACGACCACCTTTGGTCTGACCACGGGCGAGTCGAAGGCCGGGACAAGTCTGGAGGACTTCGATCCGTTCGGATTGAAGAAGAAATGATCCGTCCTTCACGGAATGAGGAGGCGGAATGGACGATTGGGAAATGCGAGGTCGGCGGACCGCGACGGCGAGGGGGAGAACGGTGGCCGATTGCGGAGGGTGTTGGAAATGGCTGACCACGGCATGGAACGGGTGCGATCATGAGTGATGAAGCAAGCAAGGGCAATGCGCCGGCGAAGAAGCCGAAAAAGCGCATGAGCCGACGGGAGCGCGAGCGCCGCAGGGCGCTGGTGCTTTCCATCCTGACCGGCGGTGCGGTCGTGGGACTGGGACTGGCGGGCTACTATCCCGTCATGACGTATGCCAAGGCGGAAGACAGACTGCGGCCGCCGGGCGCCATCGAGGAACGGGAATTCCTGGCAGCCTGCATCAAGTGCGGGCAGTGCGTGCAGGTCTGTCCCGTGGAGGCGATCATCCTTGCCGACTTCGAGGATGGATTCGGCAATGGCGTACCGCACATCGTGGCGCGGGATCAGGCCTGCGACTTTTCCTGTGATGCCGTGCAGTGCATCCTGGCCTGCCCGACGGGAGCTCTGACCCACGAGATCGACAAGAAGGAACAGGTGCGCATGGGCCTGGCCGTGCTCACCCGTCCGGACACCTGTCTTGCGCGCAAGGGGCTGGGCTTCAAGGGTACGGCACGCGGTGACGACTTTCCCGGCCTGCACCGTTACATCGAAGTGGACCGATGGAACCCCATCCGCATTGCGGATCATCCCTACGATCTGGAGCTGTGCGACCTGTGCGTTCGCGAGTGTCCTATCAAGGACGCCATCCGGCTGGAGCCGATGAGCGATGACCCGAACGACAAACGGAAAACGCCCGTGGTGACGGACAAGTGCGTGGGATGCGGCATGTGCGAGATGATCTGCCCAGTGGATCCGCCAAGCATCGAGATCATTCCGCGCAAGAAGTACGGGGAGGCCTGAGCCATGAACCTCTATGTCGAGAGCCTTCGGCAGATGTTCGGCGCGGAGCCGCGCAAGCCGGGCAAGGAAGACTTCACCGAAGAGGCGCGCAAGCTCCACGAGTTCAAGAACACGCCGGAGCAGCGCGCCGAGCGCCGCCGGCTGATTGCCGAGGAGCTGGCGCACAAGAAGGAAAGCTTCTCCTGGCGCAAATGGCGCTGGCCGACGATCATCTTCGTGAACCTGCTGTTCGTCATCTCCTATCACTTCGACGTGCAGCTCGTGGAGGGTGCTCTGACCGCCTCACGCGTCATCGGCTTCCATTTTGCCGACCTCAACTCTTCCCTGCAGGTGACGCTGGCTTTCAAGGAAATGCTGATCAACCTGGTGATCGGCACGGCGACAGTGGCAGTGTTGTGGTGGCTGGTCGGCGGGCGCTCCTTCTGCGCCTGGACGTGCCCCTACCATCTGCTTTCCGAATGGGTGGAGATGCTGCATGTGCGGCTGGCCGAAAAGGGCTGGGCGAAGGACTATCAACTTCATCGCGGCGTGCGTACCGTGCTCTACGTCGTCTTCGCGCTTCTTGCCTTCGTCACTGGTTATACGGTGTTCGAATGGATCTCGCCGGTGGGAATCACATCCCGCGCCCTGATCTATGGAACACTTGCCGGCATGATCTGGGTGGGCGTGCTGCTTTTCATCGAGCTGTTCTTCATCCGCCGCTTCTGGTGCCGCTACATGTGCCCCATCGGCATGACCTATGCTTTCGTGGGATCGGTCTCGCCGACGACGGTGCATTATGATCTCTCCAAGTGCCTGCACGAGGGCGAATGCCGCAAGGTCTGCCTGGTTCCGCACGTGCTGGAGATCACCAAGAAGGGCAGGGCGACACGTCCGCATATCGATATCGGCGCCGACTGCACGCGCTGCGCGATGTGCATCGAAGCCTGCCCCACGGGCGCGCTCACATTCCGCGTGAAAGGGCTGGACAAACTGCTCTGAGGCTGCTCTTCAGGGGGCTGAACGCTTGAGCATGGTCAAGGACATGCCGACGTGAGCGTGGCTTGCTGCCGAGGGCTCCGGAAACGGCATGGCCGGGCCCGACGATGCATGCCGCAGGGAAGCGGTTCGCAACGAGACTTCCCGCGGCTCATGCCGGGACATCGTGCCCCGGCCTCATGGGGAACGGAAGGCGGCAGATGATCGAACTGAAAAACGTATCCAAGACGTTCCGGCGCACGCGCGTGCTCGACGGACTGTCCCTGAGAATCGACGCCGGAGACCGGATTGCGCTGATTGGATCGAATGGTGCCGGAAAAACCACCATGATCCGCTGCATTCTGGGCGAATACGTCTATGATGGCGAAGTGCTGGTGGATGGCGTCTCGCCCCGTTCGGCGCGTACCAGCGTATTGCAGAAGATCGCCTTCGTCCCCCAGATGCCGCCGCCGCTGCGCATGCCCGTTGGCGAGCTGGTGAATTTCGCCTCGCGGCTCTGCCACACCACGGAAGAACGCATCGGCAGTATTGCCGAGCGCATGGGTCTGGACATCGGCGAGGTGCGCAAGCGTCCTTTCATGAAGCTGTCCGGCGGCCAGAAACAGAAGCTGCTGATCGCCATTGCCATGGGACGGGACGCCGATGTGCTCATCATGGATGAGCCGACGGCCAATCTGGATCCTGCGGCCCGGCAGATCCTTTTCGACCTGCTGGCCGAGCGGCTGGACAAGTCGATGATCATCTCCTCACACCGACTTGAGGAAGTGGCCATGCTGGTCAACCGGGTGATCGAGATGGATCGCGGCAAGGTGGTGCTGGATGACCGTGTCGAGGACGCCATCGATCCCGGACTTCGGCAGGAGGTGCGCATCGTTTTGCGCAAGCCGGAAGAGGCCTTTGCGCGAGCCATCGGCGAATGGGGCTTCGAGAGCGCGGATGGAGGTATCACTTGGACGGGTATCGTGGCCGGTCCGGACCGGTTGCGTTTCCTCGGCATGCTGGCGCGCTATGTCGGCGTCATCGCCGATCTGAACATGCATGACCTGAGCAGGGAGAAGGCGGATGCCTGAGCTTTCCCGCAGGCGGCTGATCGTGCTGTCCTGCTGCGTCATCGCGGCGGGCGGTCTCTCCGCGTGCAAGGAGAAGACGGGGCCGGAGAAAATCCGCTACGACCGGGAGACCTGCGAAATCTGCAACATGATCATTTCCGATCCACGCTTTGCGGCTGAAATTCGTGATCCGGACGGAAAAATCCACAAGTTCGATGACATCGGCGATGCCATTCACTGGATGATCCGCCAGAAATGGTACAAGGACGGCCGTCGGGCAAAGGAGATCTGGGTGGCGGACATGAAGACCGGTCGCAAGTGGCTGGATGCCCGCAAGGCCTGGTATCTGCCCGGCCAGACCACGCCGATGGACTACGGTTTCGGTGCCATCACGGAGAAACGCGAAGGCGCAGTGGATTACGAGGAGATGAAGAAGCAGGTGATCGCGCGCGGCCTGAGTTCGCGGTGCGAGAATCACGATCTGCTTGGTCCGGACGATCCGGCGGCACAGAGGTGAGGTATCAGGATGTATTCGTTCTGGCAGACGGCGCGGCTCGACATTTCCGAGTCCATCCGCTCGAAGTGGTTTGCGCTCTATGCGCTGGTCTTCGGGGGGCTGATCGCCACGCTTTTCGTGTTCGGCCTGACGGAGTCCCGCGTCATGGGGTTCACCGGCTTGTCACGCATGCTGGTGACTTTCATTCAGCTGACCATGGCCATTCTGCCGATCTTCGTGCTGCTGTCCACGGTCCGCTCGCTGGCCGGTGACCGCGAGGCGGGCGTCTACGAGTACATGCTTTCGTTTCCGGTCTCGCTCTCCAGCTGGTACTGGGGCCGCTTCATCGGGCGGTTCATCGTGGTGTTCATTCCGGTGTTCGCGGCGATGGGAATCTCCCTCGTGGTTGGCCTGTTCATGGGAGCGGAGGAGATCCCGTGGCGGGACTTCGCCTGGTATTCGGCGTTGCTGGTATCGCTGGCCTTCTGCTTTCTCGGCATCTCCTTCCTGATCTCGGCCATGTCGCGTACCTCCGACGTGGCGCAGTCGGTGGCCTTCTTCCTGTGGCTGGTGATGCTGATGTTCCTGGACCTGATCCTGATCGGTCTGCTGATCCAGTTCCAGACGCCGGCGGAGGTGGTCGTCGGGCTGGCACTCTCCAATCCGCTGGAAGTCTTCCGCATCGGGGCCATGATGCTTTTCGATCCGCAGCTCATCCTTCTGGGGCCGGCGGCCTACATCATCCTCGATTTCTTTGGCAATGCCGGCTTCATGGCCTATGCGCTGCTCTATCCGCTGCTGCTGGGTTTCCTGCTGGCGGGTATCGGCTTCCTGATCTTTCGCCGCACGGATCTGCCCTGAGGGGACGCGCATTCAACGCCTCTCCGCCGGGTGCGGCAGATAGATGTCGAGAAGCATGGCGATCAGCCACAGCAGCAGGCCGCCAGCGACAATCATCCAGACGTAGGCGGCAAACCAGGCCGCAAACAGGGCCATGGCCATGATGGTCAGGCCGAGCACGGCGAAGCGCCAGCCGGTGCGGTAGAAACCGTCCAAAGCCACCGCCTGTCCGAGCAGGAGCATGAGGATCAGTCCCGTAGCCTCGAAGGTCAGGCGGCCGCTGAGCAGCATCAGATGCACGATGAGGACCGCCAGCAGGGTCACCGTCCAGTGGACCGTCTGTTCCAGCGTGACGTGGAACAGGGAGCGATGTTCCTCCCAGGCGCGGAGATTGCCCGTCAGGACACCGGCGATGGCGAACAGGCCGACCGTGAAGAGCCAGTAGCGGTAGCTGGCTGCCGGTGCGATGTTGGTCAGGGCGATACCGATGACGGTCATCACGACGACGCTCAGGAAGAGGGCTTCCATGGCGATGCGGTGACGCGCCTGCCACCAGTCGCGCAGGGTGCTCCGCGCCATTCCCTCCTGTTCCGTCGCATTCTTCCGGATACCTTCGTTCATCAGGTTTGCCGGCCCTTCCCGTGCGTGTTCCTCTACCTGATAAGGGGGCGCCCGGTGCCGGTTTCAAGGGGCGAGGGGGCTCAGCAGCTTGCGTTCTCGTCCTTCAGGAGATCCGGAGCATGAGTTTCGAGGTATTCCTTTTCGATCTCGGAGAGTTCCACTTCCTCCACGCCGGTGATCATGCCCTTGATGTAGTGCAGGGGGGTCTTTCCGGTGGTGGTCATGTAGACATGAATGATCACGAAGGCGATCATGGCGAAGGCGGCTGCCGTGTGGACGAAGACGGTGGCCTGGAACCACATCTGCGATCCGGCGAAGTCGTTCCACAGGTCGTAGAGGATGTAGAATATGCCCGAGATCCACAGGGCCGGACCGATGACGATCATGAAGGTCAGATAGGCCAGTGCCTGCAGGGGATTCTGCTTGCGTTGCAGGGTTTTCTTGTGGGGGTGCGGCTCGCCCTTCAGGATGCCCCATGCGTAGTAGCGTACCACGGCCCACAGGCGGTTTATGAAGATTTTCAGTCCGGTGACGAAACGGCCGTCCTCCGGATGGACCTGCAGGAAGGGGAGGAACTGCTTCCAGTTGCCGGTGGTGAAGTTCCAGAACGTGGTGAAGATCCACAGCAGAATGAGCAGCGTGGCGGCAATGTCATGGGTGACAACGGCCGTCTCCATGGACATGACATGATAGACGCCGTGGATGTTCAGACCGGTGAAGGCGAGCGTAAAGATCAGGGCCGCCTGCGTCCAGTGCCAGAAGCGCTCGTAACGGGTGTAGATCACCACGTGGGCGCAGAGCTTTCCGTCGTCTTTCCTTTTCCTGAGGGGCATGGGATCACTCCTTCCCTTCGGGCGCGGCGCCGTACCGGTTCTTCATGACGATGCGGGCGATGGTGTGGACGACGACTAGCGCGAGGGCGCCGAAGATGGCCAGCCATCCCAGGAGGTCCAGCCACCACCACCTGTCGCGGCCGGGCATGTAGAAGCCGCCGAGATCCGCCAGCCGGCCGTTCTCGCGGGTGTGGCACTCCTCGCACTGCACGGCCTTTTCCTTCGGTGCCACCATGTGGTTGATGGGCCACCAGGACCAGGTTTCGACAAAGCCGTATTCGCCGGAGTAGGGAATGCCGTTGTCCTTCATGCCCCGCGCGATGGCCCGGGCGAAATTGTAGTTGCCCCAGAAGGCATCCTTGTCGTCGCCCCACAGATGCATGTAGACGAGGGTGTTGTTCCCCTTGTCGTAGGGCTGGAAGGTCCGCATCTTCTTGAATGGGTAGATGCGCGACTTCGGGTCGTCATAGGAGCCGGAAAAGTAGTTGATCTGTACCGGCTTGGAGGGGTCGAAGCGGGTGTCGATGGTGGTATAGCGCATGACCCCGTTGAACCAGCGATAGACAGGGCGGATGTTCTCGCCATACTTGAAGGAGCCCTTGATGGACTTGTAGGTGTGGCGGGGTTTCCCGTTGCCCTGAATGTATCCCTCTTCGCGATAGCCCTCGCCGTTCTTGAGACGGCCGGCCGTGCGCCAGTCCCAGAAGATCTTGGTGGCCACGCCGCCCCGGGCGAATGCCGGGATGTGGCAGCTTTCGCAGGCCACCTTGTCCACATGACCATTGAGCTTGATGCCGGTGATGGAGGTGCTGTTGTGCGGGCTGTCGGTATGACAGCTGGTGCAGGTGGCCTTTGTGCGCGGCGCGCCGGCGGGGCGTTTTCCGGAATCGCCGACGGTCATGTTGTAGCGGGAACCGGCCCACTTGTGGCCCGAGCCGACATGGCAATCGATGCAGACCAGCTTGGCACCATCCCGGCTCATGTGCACGTCCACGTCCTTCGGCGGGTCGTAGAGGACGGAAGACAGGTCGCCATGTTTCACGTTGTCGCCGCCGCCGCCGTAGAAGTGACACATGCCGCAGTTGTTGCGGCCCGGCATCTTGACGCTCTGTGCGGTCTTTGCCCAGTCGATGGGCTTCTTGCCCTCGAACATGACGGCGCAGGCCTTGTTGCCGCGGGTCGGCGGCAGCTTGTAGTACTTGCCTGTGGATTCGTGGCAGGCGAGGCAGTCGATGTTCTCCACCTTGTCCAGGTCATAGTCGGGCGATGTGCGACCGAAACCGGCGTGACACTGGGCGCACATGCCCTCGTTGCCGCGGGCGTTGGTGCAGAAGTTGTTGATCAGGCGTTCCTTGCCCAGCTTCTGGCCGGTGACCGGATGGGTGTATTCCCATGTCCAGTGAACGTTGTTCCGCAACTGCTGTCCGGCCTTGTTGTGGCAGGACAGACAGGCCTTCGTGACCTCCGGACCAGACTTGAATGGCCCCTGCAGCTCCTTGAACTTCGAGTGGTCGGCGGTGGTCGAGAGCTCCTTGAGCGTGAAAGCGCTCACCATGTGCGGACGTGCGGGCAGATCGGAATATTCATTGATGCCAAACTCGATCCGGCTTCCGTCTTCCGCCTTTTCCTTTTCCGCCGCAGTGGCCGGCATGCTGGCGGACACCAGCGTGAGGCCCGCAGCCACCACCATGGAACCGATGGTCTTGAGCAAATCGGACATGGCCGCATCCCGGATGAAATGATGCTTGAATTTCGCGACTCACTTATGCGCCCGGAAGCGGCCGAAAGATATGACGGAGATCAAGGATATCTCATTCTGCCGTATGAAATTCCGAAAAATGAAACGGACGTATTCCAACTTTCCGCGTCCGGTCGATGAATGGTATTTCCGGCATTTCGGAAGTTCTGGGGGGCCGCCCCTTGCCGGTTTCGTGCCGTTCATCAAGCCGGACCCTCCCGGGGAGATCGGCATTTCTTGCATGGCGGAAGGAGCAAGCAGTTGCCTCGGTAGCAGGCGGTTGCCGTTACTGGGCACGGTTCAGGTTGCGCCCTCCCGTTCCAGCCACTGGGCGGCGCTCTGCACGATCTTCGGATCGATGTCGCCCACGGCTTCCGCATCCTTGTCCGGATAGTCGAAATGCGTCAGCACGACCTTGATGGCCTCCAGCCGGGCGCGGCGCTGATCGTTGGAATCGATCACCGTCCACGGACAGTCTTGCGTGTCGGTATGGCGAAAGATGTCGGATATGGCGCGGGTATACTCGTCCCACTTGCCCACGGCGGCATGATCGATGGGCGAAAGCTTCCAGCTTTTCAGGATGTTGTTCTTGCGTTCATAGAAGCGCTTGAGCTGTTCGGCACGCGAGACGGTCAGCCAGAACTTGAACAGATGGATGCCGTCATGCTTCAGCATGGCCTCGAAGCGCGGGGCCTCGTCGAAGAAGGCACGCCACTGCTCTTCCGTGCAGAAGCCCATGACGCGCTCCACACCGGCGCGATTGTACCAGGAGCGGTCGAAGAAGACCATTTCTCCTGCGGTGGGCATGTGCGCCACGTAACGCTGAAAATACCATTGCCCGCGTTCCACCTCGGAGGGCTTGGGCAGAGCGACGACGCGTGCGGCGCGCGGGTTGAGGTACCACGTGAAGCGCCGTATGGTGCCGCCCTTTCCGGCGGCGTCGCGTCCCTCGAAGACGAGCACCAGTCGCTTGCCCCTCTCGCGCACCCATTTCTGCAGCTTCACGAGTTCGGCCTGCAGGGCCTTCAGTTGGCGTTCGTACTTCTTGCGCTTCAGTTTCTCCCCGTAGGGATAGCCGGGGCCGTCAGGGAATGCGAGGGCAGCAATAGGGGGAGGCAGCTCATCGAAATCCAGGGACCAGAGGTTCTCGGGAATATCCGTCATGGGGACCTGCTCCGGGAGAAGACTCGTCGAACGATGCTCAGCATAGCTTGCAAGGGGGGGCGTCGGAAAGAGCAAGGGGGCCGACCCCCCGCAGGTCGGCCCCCCTGTCAGGAAGCCCCCCAGCTTCCCCTCATTCCGGTGGCCGTCTCAGCGGCCGAAGAAAAGCTTGCCGGTATCGACCGTGGCCGAAACCGCAACGATGTTCACATGGTTCTTGTAGGTGGCAGTGAATGGAACAGGCGTGGTGATGTTCACGTCACCGTCCTTCACGAACAGGTGGCTGTAACCGGCATGCAGGGTCAGCCAGTCACCCGCGACCCAGGAAGCACCAATGGAAATCCAGTGCCGGTTGTTGTCGGGGACACGGACGCCCCGGGTGGAATCCGGTACGGGGCTGTCCTCATAGGCATAGCCGGCACGAAAAGTGAGCGCATCGGAATACTTGTACTCCGCCCCTACCGCGAACAACCAGGAATCTTCCCAGTCATAGGCTATGGATTCCGTTCCCCCGGAATATTCGATGGTGAAGTCCTTGAAGAGACTCCAGTTCGTCCATTCAACGGAACCCGTAAGTGCAAGACTGTCCGTGATTTGCTGACGAACCGAGAAGGTCAGCATGTCCGGGAGGGTGTGATCGACGGTGGCAGGGCCATAGGGGGTGGTGAGAGCAGGAATACCGAGAATAGCTCCTAGATTATTGTAGAAGCTGCCCTTCAGCTTGTGCTTGACACGTGAGCGGTAGCCGATGCCGATGGTGGTCATGTCGGTGGGCGTAATGGTGATGCCGGCGGTGAAACCCACACCCCAGTCATCGCCTTCGACGCGGGCGATTTCTCCCACGCCTGCAAGTGCATTCGACAGATCGCCCTTCATGTAATTGATCTGGAGACCGGCGCCCACGGAGACGAGGTCGTTCAGTTTCACACCCACCACGGGGTTGATGTTCAGGGTGAAGATCTTCGACTTGTAGCCGTAGAGAGCGCCAATCGAATTCGGATCGTTTTCTGTCTTCATGCCGAAGGGAGCGGTCATGCCAAGTCCTACCCAGAACATGTCGTTGATCTGGTAGGAGCTGTAGGTGGCCGGCACGAAGGCGGTCTTGCCGATGTTGCCGGAATCCGTGGTGCCCCCGAGGCCGCCGGTTTCATCCTTGGCGCGTCCGTAGGGCATGACCAAGGCGCCGTTGTAGTCGCCCTTCATGCCCTCGTGCTGCGTGATGGTGGCAGGGTTCCAGAACATGGAGGAGAGGCCGCTGCCTCCAGCGGCGGCGCCGGCAAAGGACATGCCCTGAAATTCCGCGGACTGTTCGCGAATGGCGAAACCGCCTGCATGAGCGAAGGTAGCCGAAACGAGAGTCGTTGTGCCGAGCAGAATGCCCAAGCAGATTTTCCTGCTCATGCCGGCCATGCGCGAACTCCTCCTGCAATTCTTCCGGACCGTGGGGCAGTATCACATGCGTGTGCCGCATGGGTGGAATGTCCCAAACGCAGGTATTCATCCAGATTCGATTCATGGCATGCAAGTGCGCGGCTGAATAATTTGTCACCTTCCGGCCATATTTCGTCCGTGCTGTGACTTTTCAGCAACAAGACCTTCAACTGCCGGGAGAAAGCGCCTGGGAGATTGACCGTTGTCAATATCGGCGGCTTGCAGTCCGTCTAAATCGGTGAAACCGTTTTGCCGAACGGAGCCGGGAAGTTATGGATGGAACATGAATGCCGATCTGAAACATACGTTCGGGTTCGAGCAGGTGGACGTGGAGGAGCGCCGGCGACGGATACGCAGGCTGTTCGATGCCGTGGCCGCGCGCTATGACCTGATGAACGATCTCATGAGCTTCGGTATCCACCGGCTCTGGAAGCGCACATTGGTGCGGATGATCGCCCGTGAGGTTCCGGACGCGCGTCTGTTCGTCGATCTTGCCGGGGGAACCGGGGACGTGGCGCGGCTTCTCCTGCGTGATGATCCGGCACGGGAGGTGATCGTCATGGACCCTTCCGTGGAAATGATGCTGGCGGGGCGGCGTGACCATCCCCGGTGTTCGGTGTCCCTGAAGTGGGTGGCGGCGGAGGGCGAGCGGCTGCCGCTGCCGGATCGATCGGTGGACGTGCTGACGGTGGCTTTCGGTCTGCGCAACATGTCGGATCCGGACATGGCGCTGGAGGAGGCGTTGCGCGTCCTGAAACCCGGCGGGCGCTTCTTCTGTCTCGAATTTTCCCGACCGCAATGGTGGCTGAAGCCGTTCTACGACCTCTATTCCTTTTTCGTCATCCCCCGGCTGGGCGCCTGGGTAGCGGGTGAGCCTTCGGCTTACCGGTACCTGATCGAATCCATTCGGCGCTTTCCCGGCCAGAAGGCACTCACCGCCAAGATGCGCCATGCCGGTTTTTCCGATGTTCGCTGGCGCAATCTGTCGTTCGGCATTGCCGCCATCCATTCGGCGCGCAGGGCAGGTGCTCCTTCACCCCGGGCAGGGGGGACGGCGTCATGAACCAGATCGTGGCAAGCATGATGCGGATGGGGGAGGGGCTGCGTCTGTGGCTCATGGCCATACGACCGCGCACCCTGACCATTGCGCTGGCTCCGGTGCTGGTGGGCACGACGCTCGCCTGGACGGAAGCCGGGCGGGTGGACGTGTGGCTGTTTGTCGTCATCATGCTGGCGGCGGTGCTCATTCAGGCCGGCACGAACCTGCACAACGATGCCGCGGACGTGGAGGCCGATGCCGGGGTGCGTCTCGGGCCACCTCGTGTCAGTGCGCTGGGGCTTCTGTCAGCGGAGGACGTGCGGCTGGCGGCATGGATCTCCTTCGGACTGGCGGCCCTGCTCGGTCTGTGGCTGGTCTGGCAAGGGGGCTGGCCGATACTGGTCATCGGTGTGGCGTCCATCCTGGCGGGAGCCGCATATTCTTCCGGCCCCCGTCCGATTTCACACACGCCATTCGGCGAGGTGTTCGTCGTCGCCTTCTTCGGACTGGCCGCCGTGGCTGGCACCTACTATCTGCAGACGGGTACGGTGTCGCCGCGGGCGATGGTGGCCGGCCTCATCGTCGGACTGCCGGCCGGTGCGGTGCTGCTGGTGAACAATACCCGTGACGTGTTGCAGGACATGGCGGCGGGACGTCTGACGCTGGCCATTCGTATCGGCAAGACGCGGGCTGCCATCGTCTACGCCTTTCTGTTGCTGACCCCCTATCTGCTGCTGGCTCTTCCCTGGCCGGGATACCACAGCCTGTCCGGGCGATTGCTGTGGCCCGTCTTCATCACTCTGCCCTATGCCATCTGGCTGGTGATGCAGTTCCGGAAGAAGCCGGTGGGCTATTTCAATCTGCTGCTGGTCAATACCGCCAAGCTGCAATTCGCCATTGCCGCACTCATGTGTCTGTCACTCGTCCAGTAGGGAACAACGAATTCGAGGGTCATGTCATGATCATTGCCAAGCTGCTGCCCCTGGGGCTTGCATTCATCATGTTCGCCATGGGGCTCACACTGCATTTTTCGGACTTCACGAAACTGGTCCGGCATCCGCTGGCCGTGGGGCTGGGGCTGTTCGTGCAGATGATCCTCCTGCCGCTGATTGCCTTCGCCCTGCTCATGATCTTTCCCATCAGACCGGAATTTGCCGTCGGCGTAATGATTCTCGCGGCATGTCCGGGTGGCATCACCTCCAACATGATCACCCACATTGCGCGCGGAGATACGGCGTTGTCCATCACGCTGACGGCAATCACTTCGCTGGCCGGGATGGTGACGGTGCCCGTGATCGTGGCTTTCGCCATGGCGCAGTTCATGGGGCAGACGGTGTCCGGTTCCCTGCCGGTAGGACAGATGGCGATCAAGGTCTTTCTGGTATCGACGCTGCCGGTGCTCGTTGGCATGCTGATTCATCACTTTGCGCCGCGCGTGGCGGAAGCCGTGGAGCGGGTGGCGCGGCCCCTGTCGCTGATCATTTTCGCGTTGATCGTGATCTGGGCCTTTGCCAGCCAGTGGCGGGTGATGATGGAGAACATGGCGGAGATCGGGCCGGTGGTGATTGCCCTGAACGTGCTCATCATGGCCATCGGTTTCGGGCTGGCGTCGGTGCTGCTGCTGCCGCGGGCGCAGGGTGTGGCCATCGCCATCGAGGGCGGTTTGCAGAACGGGGCGCTGGGCATTTTCGTGGCCGCGAACCTGCTGAACAACCCGGCGATGATGACGCCTTCCATTACCTATGCCCTGGTCATGAACGTGACCGCCGCGCTGTTCATCGCCTGGCTGCTGGCGCAAAGACAGCGGCAGGGCGTCTCTTCCTGCAACCGGGGCCATCATCCCGTTGCCGCATGCATGAAAGGGGCCCGCCTGATGGCGGGCCCTGCAGACTTTCAGAAAAGGGAGACCGTCGGTCAGGAGATCACTTCTTCCTGCGGCCCTTTCCGGCGGGGGATCCAGCTGCATTGCGTTCTGCCATGAAACGCTCGAATTCCTCGCGGTCGCGGGCCTGCCGCAACTTCGTGACGAATTCCTCGAATTCGCGCTGCTCCTCTTCCAGACGGCGGAGCGTCTCCTCGCGATAGGCGTCGAAGGCGGCATTGCCGGTCGGACGCAGGCTGCCGCCTGGACGCAGACCTCCGCCTGAATGATGGATAATGTCCCGGATCCTCTCGATGGTCCGTGCGGCCAGCTCGTCCACCGAGCCGCCCCAGAGGATGTAGGCCAGCACGGCCATGCCGAGCGGCCACCAGACCATGAAGCCCAGAACCAGCGCCGCGATGCCGAGAGGCGTCCAGCGGCTGCCGCGTCCGGAACTTGCGGTGACGGTATTCATGAGATTGTGCCCTCCGGTCGTTGAAGATACTCCTGAAATGTGGGGCGCAGGTTGCATCCGGTCAAGCACCGCAGTTTGGAATGCGGATTCAGTTTCAGAGCTTTTTCAAGCCTTTTCAATGCCTTGTTATCAACATTAAAAACAGGAAAGCAAAGGCTCCAAGGGAAGGGAACCTGTTGGCATTCCGCAAGGGCGCATGCATTTCCGCCTGCGCCCGTCCTCTTGCTCCGAAACTGGGAGGGATGCCTCAGGCTTCGCTTTTCTCGGGCTTCCGGATGGCTGTCGTTTCTGTTGTTCCGTCTTCCTCTTCGTGGCCGGCCATGGGGATGTCGACCTCGTTGGAAGAACGTTTGCGGGTGATGATGATACGGGGGCGGTCCGCTTCCTCGACGTCCGTGATGCGGGTTTCCCTGTGCACCTTCTTCGGCTGACCCGGTTCGATGATGATGGAGAGATGTCCCGTGCGCTCGTTTGCGCCGGTATCATCTTCCGGCAGTTCCGCACCGGAAGCAGCTCCGGATTCGACGGCACGGGTTTCCTCTTCGAAGAGTTCGGCATCGGAAGCGAACCAACGGGCCTGTTCGGGCCTGATGCTGGGCTCCTCGGTCTGCTGCGGGGTTTCCGCACCGCAGATGGTGGAGATTTCTCTCAGACAGCCGGCGACGGCTTCCAGCTTGCGGGCCATGAGGTGCTGCTGCGCGGAAAGCTGGGCAGGCAGTGTGCTTTCGGGATCTCCGTCCTTTTCTCCCAGCTTCTCCATGCGGGTGGCTATGGCGGCGGCTTCCTCTGCCATCTGCAGAACGGCTTCCGGCAGGGCGGAGGCGAAGGGCTCGTGCCCGATCTCGGCCAGCTGGCCGGCTGTCCGTTCCATGATGGCGAGAATGTCGCGAGAACGCTGACCATCCGCCCCCAGGGCGTTCTCCAGCTTCCGGATGGCATCCAGCAGCGCACGTGTTTCCGCCGCCTGATGGCGCCGCAGATATTCGGCCAGGAACCAGCGACCGCGGGCGGTTTCCAGAACGGCGGCCTCGATGGCTTCGAAATCCTCGTTGACGTTTGGGGAGGGAGTCTTGTTCATGGCCTTCCTACTCGACACAAACTGACGTAAACGGTAAATGCTCGTTGTCCGGGCGCCTTCAGTATCTTCCCGAATGGTTAGCGAAAGGTTGCGGCGGTGGCGAAAGCCCATGACATGTCCCTGTTTGCGCGGATCGCCATGGTCTATGGCGCTCTGTTCTTCAGTGTCGGCATGTTCATGCCCTTCTTTCCGGTATGGCTGAAATCGCAGGGGCTGGATGACGTGCAGGTGGCCTGGGTTCTGGCCGTACAGAGCGGCACGCGGATGGTGGCCTCGCCTGCCGTCTCGCATCTTGCCGACAGACTGGGCAGGCTGCGGCCCGTGATGCTGGTCTGTGCCGCCGGCGCCCTGGCGGGCTTCCTGTGGCTGGAGATGGTCGACGGTTTTCAGGCCATAATGATCATGGTCGCCGTCACCTTCACCGCCTTTGCTCCTCTGATGCCGCTGACAGAGGCCTATGCCGTTACGGCGGGCAGAAGGCACGGCCTGGACTACGGGCGGATGCGCTTGTGGGGATCGATTCTCTTCATTGCCGGCAATCTTTTTGCAGGCCTGATGCTGGACATCTTCTCCGCCGGCCGGCTGGTGTGGCTGCTTGTCATTGCCCAGGCCGTTCTCTTTCTCGTGCTCATGTCGCTGCCTCCTCGGGGAGAAGGGCATTCCGACGGAATGCAGATATCCGGTTCCGGGACGGATGGAAGTCTGAGCTTTCTGTCGGCGGGATTTGTTCTTTTCCTGCTGAGTGCGGCGCTGTTGCAGAGCTCGCATGCGCTGGTTTACGGATTTTCCGCTCTGCATTGGAAGTCTCTGGGATATTCCGGCACGGTCGTCGGCCTGTTGTGGGGCGTGGGCGTGGTTGCCGAAATCATACTGTTCTGGTTTTCCAGAACGGTCATGACCAGGCTCGGAGCGGTGCGTCTGCTGGGGATGGCTGGCATTGCCGGATGTGTGCGGTGGACGGGGCTGGCCTATGACCCGCCGCTCGTCTTCCTGTTCCTGCTTCAGATGCTGCACGGCTTCAGCTTCGGGGCGGCGCACCTTGGTGCCATCGAGTTCATTCGCAGGTATACGCCTCAGGACAGATCTGCGACGGCGCAGGCGGTATACGGGGCCGTGGCCGGCGGCATTTTCATGACCATCGCAACCTGGGCCTCGGGTCTGCTTTACAGGGCGCATGGTGCCGGTGCATGGCTCGTCATGGCAGGCATGTCAGCAACCGCGCTGCTTCTGGTGCTGGTGTTGAATCGCGTCATCAGCCCCAGAGAGCAGGCTCCGGCGGCTGGATGACGGAATTTTCATGCTGCATCGAGGGGGCGAAATCCTCGGCCAGCAGCAGGGGGCCGTCAAGGTCGGTCCAGCGTGCCAGCTGGGCTACCAGAAAGGCCGGAGCCATGGCAAGGGAGGAGGCCAGCATGCATCCGACCATGATCTCGAAATCCTGTTCCCGGGCCGTGGAGGCAAGGCGCAGGGCGGGCGTCAGACCGCCGGTCTTGTCGAGCTTTATGTTGACAGCATCGTAACGTGATCGGAGCGCGGGAAGGTCCTCGATGTCATGGACGGATTCGTCCGCACAGACAGGTACCGGGCGGATGATGCGCGAGAGGGCCTCGTCTGCGTCTGCCGGCAGCGGCTGCTCGATCAGCTCCACACCGCAATCTGCACAGACGGCGAATAGCGTTGGAAGGCTGTCTGGCTGCCATCCCTCGTTGGCGTCGACGATGATGCGGCTGTGTGGCGCAGCCATGCGTACCGCGCGCAGGCGCATGATGTCGCCGGCGGCATCGGCTCCCAATTTCAGTTTCAGGAGAGGGCGCCCGGCGTTGTGCCGTGCCTGATCCGCCATGTCCTCGGGGCTGCCAAGGCTGATGGTATAGGCGGTGACCAGTGGCGCTGGACGGGGCAGGCCCGCCAGCTTCCAGACGGGCTTTTCCGTCTGTGCCGCCTCGAGATCCCAGAGGGCGCAATCAAGTGCATTGCGGGCCGCCTTGCCGGACAGCAGGCGGGGAATGTCGTCATGGGAAATGCCGCTGGCAATGGAGGGCGCGGCAGCTTCCAGTTCCGCGACAGTGTCTTCCACGGCCTCGCCGTAGCGGGGGTAGGGCACCGCCTCGCCGGTGCCCGTTCGTCCTTTCCCGTCGCTCAGCGTCACAATGACGGTACGTGCCACGTCGCGTGTGCCACGCGAAATGGTGAACGGGCGCAGGAGCGGCCAGGCGCGTTCCTCAACGGTGATTTCCAGCATGTGCCTCTCTTCAGGGGGGCGGTCAAAGGGCGTGACCATCGTATGCGGCTGGGGAGGGGCAAGGCAAGCCGCGTCACAACGGCAGGAGCCCGCAACTCCAGGAGTCACGGGCTCCGCAACGACAGGTCTCGGCGGGTTTCTTCCGTCGGATCAGAGCTGTACGACGCCGGCGAATGCGCAACCGTTTTTTGCAACGACGTGCTCGGCGGAAATGCTTTCGATGCGATCCACCCCGAGGCCGCGGTTGGCGATGGCTTCTTCCGCCATGCCACGAACGATTCGTTCGGCTTCTCCGGCAGAGCAGTGTGCGGAATATTCCATGATGACACCGGCGCGTTCCGGGTCATCCGGATGGGCTACTGCGACGGCTGCCGCCACGCGTTCTCCGGCCTGATCGCAGCAGATCTGCGCATAGGCGGTAGGCACGAGCACACCGGGGGCAAGCTTCACGGGCTCGATGCGCTCGGCCTTCGGCCCGACGATGGAGGACAGGCGTATGAGATTGACGTCGGCGATGCCGGCACGCATCAGCGCCAGATCGAAAGCGACGAGCCGGCGTTCTGCGTCTCCGGTTCCAGAGACGAGGAAATAGGCCTGCGGGGCGTAGAGGGCCCGGCTGGCAAGGGTTTCGACGGTCGCGGCGGAGATACCGGGAGAGAGCTGTAGATTCATTGGCAGATTCCTTTCAAAGCTGTCGCCAACACGAAGAAGTTTCCCTGCGAGGGGGCTTCCACTTCGGGCCGCCCTTGAAAAGGACGAATAAGGAGGCTCTCGCTAACGCTTCGGGGCAGGCAGTTCAAGATGCAAACGGCCAGTGCGGCATTTTTTGCACGGGTGCGGGAAATGGCTTCACGTTCTGTCACATACGAAAAGGGCGGGAAAATCCCGCCCTTTTCCAGCAAGTCGTAGTCTGAAAATACCCTGTCAGGCGTTGCCGATCCTGCCAGTGGCCTGGGCCAGCACCAGATAGAGCTTGCCTGATTCGGAGGCCAGACATGAGTCGACCAGCTCGTCACCGCGCGGGGATTCGGACACCGTGTCCAGCAGCTTCTCGAACAACTGGATGAAGGTATCCACACGCTCGCGCACCGCTTCGTCCGTGCCGTAACGGGTGGCGATCGCCTCGTCGAGATGCTTGCCGCGCTTCAGGTAAAGGTGATGCGTGTAGACGGACCTTTCGCCCTTCTTCCACCGGGTTTCGAGATCCTGAGGCAGGGTTTTCTCCAGCGCCAGGACAAGGTCACGGCTGGCGGAGTTCAGGGCCTTGACCAGCTCTTCCGTCTTGCGGACGGCAGAGGGTTTGCCCGTACGTCCGTTGCCGGTAACGGTGGCCGCCACCTTGCGGAGGGAACCGGCAAGGCCGGAGGTTTCTCCTTCCGGCTCCGTCTTGCGGCGGAGCAGGGCACTGATGGAACGTCCATGCACCTTGTCCGAGGCTGCATGCTCCTTGTGCTTTGGTTTTTCGCGCATGCCGGATGTGAAACTCAGGGCGGAAGCAGGCTTTTCCTGCTCCGGGGGCTGCACCCCGGATCCGGTCAGCTCGAGCGAAGCGGCCTGCCGCTTCACCACGTCGGCCAAGGCATTCAGTGCAGTAATCTGATCTGCCACGACGCGACGCATGTTGTCGGCATTGACACGAGTCTCCTCGGGCAGCTCCACGATTGCTTCACGCAACTCGGCGCGAACGGCCTCGATCTCGCGGATCACCTGCTGGGCGGTGCGGCGCAGATGCTCGGCCGTCTCGGTGAATTCCTCGGTGGAAGCGCCGAGCATCTCGTTGATGGATGCCACCAGGCGTTCGTGCTGTTCGCGGATGGTGCGGGCGGCGCGGGCGATCTGGGTGTCGGAGATCTGTTCCAGTCTGGTGATCTCCTGTGCCAGCGTTTCCGCGGCCGCGCTTGTCTGGGCAGTGATGAGACGGCCGATCTCCTCGGCCTTCTCCTGCGCGCCGTCGAGCGAGGAGGTGATGCGGGTCATGTAGGCCTTCATGAGGGTGTCAACCTCCGATACGCGGCCGGAAAGCTGCTCGATCAGATCGCCGAAAAGATCCTCGCGGCGGGTGAGCACCTCGGTGATCCGCTCGTCGAAGCGGTCGGTGGCGCGCTCGACGATGCCGGAAACTTCCTGCAGCCTTTCGGAGATGCGCTCCGACACGTTCTCCAACCGTCCGGTGAGCCGGAGCGAAGTGCCTTCCAGCTTTTCGTCCATGGTGCCGAAGGTTTCCTCGAGCTGCTGGGCAAGGGCTTCGGAGGCCTGCTGCATGTGGCCGGAGAAGCGCAGAGAGCTTTCGTCGAGACGGCGTGCGGTGACGGCAGTCTTCTGCTCCAGTTCGCGCGTGGCTTCATCGATCCGGGAGACGATGCGACCAGCGGTTTCCTCGAACTGTGCGGCGATACCCTGCGTGCTCTCGCCGAGTTCGCGGGCGAAGGACTGAGAGGTGTCCTTGAGATTGCCCAAGATGCCGCGGGCGGTGGTCTTCAGGCCCTCGTCAAAGGCTTCGGTGGCCTTTCCGAGGTCTTCCAGTATACGACCCGTGGCTCCGTCGAGCGTCTCCACAAAGGACTTGCCGGTCTGGTTGAGCTGTTCGGTAAGGTCCGTGGAGATCTCCGTGAGCAAGGCGTTGGCGGCGTCGAAGCGGCCACCCAGCTCGCGGGCCGATGCCTCGATGCGTTCGAACATGGTCGAGGTGGTTTCGTCCAGGTGTTCGCGCAGGGCGTTGGCCGTGAGATCCAGCTTGCCGACGAGCTCGCCGGAGGTCTGCTCCAGGCGGGCGAACATCTGCCCGGAGATGGTTTCCAGCTCGGCATGCAGGTTCGTTGTGGTCTGTTCCAGCCGGGAGGAAACCTCCGTGGTGGCACTCTCCAGGCGGCGGGAGACGGCGTCCGAAGTCTCCACCAGACGGCTGGTGAGCTGGCTGGAAGTGGTATCCAGCTGCTCGGCAATGTCGCTGGCCGTGGAGTCCAGGCGCTTGGCCAGGTCGGAGGAGGTGGCCTCGAGACGTTCGGCCATGGCCTCGTTGGCATTGCGCAGGCGTCCGGTCAGCTCCAGTGTCGAACGTTCGAGACGTTCTGCCAGCGTCTCGGACGTTTCCGAGAGTTTGCCGGTGACTTCCACGGAGATGGTATCGAGACGGGTCGTGAGGTTCTCCGCGGTCTCCGCCAGACGGCCGGTGACGTCGGAGGAGACATGTTCGAGCCTGCCGAGCAGGGTGCGGGAGGTTTCATCCAGCCGTTCGGTGACTGTGGCCGAAACATTGTCCAGGCGGCCGGTGAGCTCCAGGGAGGTGCTCTCCAGACGGGTGGCGAGTTTCTCGGTGGTGTCCTCCAGGCGGTTGGTGAGATCCGCCGATGCGACATCGAGCAGTTCGGACATGCGGCCTGTCGCCTTCTCCAGGCGACCAGCCATGCCGTCGGCCACATTCTCGATGCGCTGGGTAATGCCTTCGGTGGAGGTTTCCAGATGCTGGGTCATCTGGGCCGTGGCCTCGGTCACTCGCGTGAAGTAGGTGGCGGCGGACTCCTCGAGCTTCGCAGCCATGGCATCGGCGTTCTCGGTAAGCAGGCTCTCCAGCCCTTCGGTGGCATCGCCCAGCTTCTTCACCACCTTCATGGAAGTGCCGAGGATTCGGTTCTCCAGCTTTTCCGTGCTCTCGTCGAAGAAGCCGGCAATCTGCGAAGAGGCTTCCGCGGCCTGGGAGAACAATACCGTGGCCCGCTTCTCGAAGTGGCCGGAAAGGCGATCTGCCGTCTCGTCCATGAGGCGGGTCATGCGCTCGGTGGTCTCGCTGGCGTTGCTGGCGATGCGCGTGGCGGCGGATTCCGCCTTATCGGTCATTTCGGTGGCGATGGCTTCCAGATTCTTCGCCAGCGTGCCGGTGGCATTGCGCAGCCGCGCCTCGGCCTTTTCGGATGTTTCGGCAATGCGCTTGTCGATGATGGCGGTGGACTCGTCCAGATACTGGCCGATCTGGCCCGTAGCTTCGGCGACGCGGCCGAAGAGCAGCGTGGCCGTCTCCTCCACCTTGCCGGACATGCGGCCCGTGGCCTCGTCGACACGGCCGAACAGACGCTCCGTGGTTTCCTCCAGGCGGGCGTTCATGTGGCCGGTGACCTCTTCGGCGCGGGCAAAGAGTTGCGAAGTGGTTTCCTCCAGGCGGGAGGCCATGTCGTCGGTGGCCTTCTGGAGATAGGTGTGCAGTTCGTCACGGGCCGCGGCGACATTGTGAACGAACTCGCCGGACATGGACAGCAGCCGGTCGCTCATCATGGTAGCCGCCTCCTCGATCTTGGAGGATACCTCGCCGCCGGCATTGACGATACGATCGGAGAGGTCGGAGGCTACCGACTTCAGATGATAGGTGATGTTTTCGCCGGACGTGCGCAGCAGCTCCGTGGCCTGCTGCGAAGTCTCGCGCAACTGCTCGGAGAGCGTGGAGGTCATGGCCTCCACATTGCGGGCCACGTCGGCATTGGTCCGGGACAGTTCGTCTGCGGAGGTGCGCAGGGTCTCGACGACAGATTTCTCCATCTCCTTCACCTGCGTGCCGAAGCGGGTGGACTCGTCCTTCAGGGTGGCGGTGGCGCTGCCCAGGATCTGGAACTGCTCACCCAGTTTCTCGGTGAAGCTCCTGGTCTCGCCGAGCAGCATGCCGGACATCTGCTCCAGCCGGGCCACCTGCCCTCCGATCTCGTTGACGGTCAGGGAGGTACGGCCGGAAACTTCCTCCAGTGCCGTGGTGAACTGCGTGGCCGTGCCCTTGAGCTCCTGTTCGAGGGTGGAGAGCGTGCCGGTGGCGGAACCGACAAGGCCATTGAGCTGAGTGATGCGTTCTTCCAGCTGCTGAATGACCGGGGCGGCATCCGCATTGAGGCTCTTTCCGATTTCAGCCAGTGCGTTGCGCTGATGCTCCAGGCCGGCCAGCAGGGTGCGGATTCGCTCTTCGTTGGCACCGAAGGCGCGCTCCAGCGAGGCCATTTCCTTGTGGACGACGGCTTCCAGCTCTCCGGCGCGCTTGATGGCCTGCTCCATGCCGCCCACCAGATGGTCGATCTCGCCGCGCACGCGCCGGGCCACGGTGGTCAGGCCGTCGCTGACGATCTGGTCGGGCTGCACGAGGCGCAAGGCCGTGTGCACCAAGGCCTCGGAGACCTGGCGCATGTGCTGGGCGCGCCACAGCAGATAGGCGGTGGACCAGACCAGAAAGATGGGCAGGAACAGCGCGATCAGCGCCGTGGCCGTCGTGGGCAGGTTGCGGGGTGCCACGGGATTGCTCATGGCGGCAATGGTCGGACCGTAGATGGCCGCAATGGCAAACACCCAGAACAGGGAGATGACGAAGGCGAACCAGAATGGCGCCGTGGACGGGCGGCGGCGCATGCGGGCTATGAGCGCGGCCGCCATGGCGTCGTTCTGATTGGCGGGGCGCACGCGCAGCCCCTTCCTCCGCGCCGGCTTCTGCTGCCGGGCTTTCGCGGATGCGGTCTCGCGAGCCTGCTGCCTTTCCGTCTTGGCGGCCTTGTCTGCTGTCGGTTTCGCCATGTTTCCGTTGCCCTGCTTTTATGCCCTTTGCTGACTGGTTCGTCAGAACCGCCCCATGTCCCTTGATATTGCGATGCACCCACGAATGTGAATGCATGGCCCGCAGGCATGCGGCACCGCCATTTGCTGGCGGAGGCGGCTCACCCGGAATGCGGAGAGACCGCCTTTCGCAAAAATCCCGCTTGATGGCAGGGGCAGTCCCCGCAATCCGGCTCATTATTAACCTTTGCCGGAATGTCGACGGCGTTTATTTCAAAGTTTGGTTAATTTCGTGGCCCGTTTTGAGTCAACTTGTCGTCACAATTCACCATCCGTCAACTATTCTTGCCGGAAACCCCGCAGGCGTAAACCCAATTTTACGAAAAGGCGGACAGGCTGGGGATAGTTCCGGGGGAAACGTCAGAAACGGGAGGGCCGCCATGACCTTGACCGGAAACGACAGCACGCACGCGCCGGCTCTGTCCGATGTCATCGATACAGCCCATCTGGCGCGCTACACGATGGGCGACGTGAAACTCGAGCGTGAGCTTCTGAGCATGTTCGATACCCAGCTGGAAGAGCTTCTGGCCGCCCTGGAAGCCGCTCGCGGGGACGTCCGCAAATGGAAGCTGGCGGCGCATACGCTCAAGGGGGCCGCGCGGGCCGTAGGCGCCTTCTCCCTTGCCGAAACGGCGCTTGCTTTGGAGAAGGAAGGGCCGTCCGTTCCGGATCCGCTGATGGAACGTCTCAGACGACAGGCGGGGGATTTCCGGAAGGCCTGGGCACACTGGCGGCAGGCACATTCCGGTGATCTGCGCCGGGCGGGTTGAAGAGGTTCTGCGCTTGCACAGGCCGGAAAGGCGGACGCCGTACAGATTGACAAAGGCGTATGGTTCGCCCATACGCCTTTTCACGTTCTGCAAATGAGGGGAACCGCTCATGGTGAAGATCGTTTTCATCGATCCGGAGGGCAAGAGCCACGAGGTCGAGGCGGAGGAGGGCATGACCCTCATGGAGGCGGCCATCAGGAACATGGTGCCGGGTATCGATGCCGATTGCGGTGGCGCATGTGCCTGCGCCACCTGCCATGTCTACATCGATCCCGTCTGGCTGGAGAAGATCCCGGGGCTGTCTTCCCGTTCGGAAACGGAGGAAGACATGCTGGACTTCGCCTTTGACGTCCGTGAGAATTCGCGCCTCTCCTGTCAGGTGAAGATCGTTCCGGAGATGGACGGCATGACGGTGCGCGTTCCCGAGCAGCAGGGGTGAGATGACGCGTCAGGTCGAGACGGAAGCCCTCATCATCGGAGCAGGGCCGGCAGGGTTGTTCGCCGCTTTCCAGCTGGGCATGACGGGCGTGCAGGCCCATCTGGTGGACGTGCTCCCCCATGCCGGCGGGCAATGCGTGGAACTCTATCCCCAGAAGCCCATCTACGACATTCCCGCGCATCCGCGCATTACCGGTCGCGAACTGGCTGAACGCCTGCTGGAACAGTCGGCGCCTTTCGAACCGGTCTTCCATTTCGAGGAAGCGGCTAGGGAACTGGAGCAGCTGGACGATGGGGGATACCGCGTCCGTATGGCCTCGGGGCTCACGTTCCTGGCACGTGTGGTGGTGATTGCCGCCGGCGGTGGTTCCATCGAGCCGAAAAGGCCGCCTCTGAAGGGGTTGGATGCCTACGAGGGGCATTCCGTCTTTTATTCCGTGAAGGATGTCGAGGCTTTGCGCGGCCGGCGTATCGTGGTTGCCGGCGGTGGGGATTCCGCTCTTGACTGGGCCATCGAGCTGGCGCCTCTGGCGGAGCGGCTGACTCTCCTGCATCGACGGCCGGAGTTTCGTGCGGCACCGGAGAGCGTGCGCCGGATGAAGGAAATGGCCGAAGCTGGAGAGCTGGACTTCCGGTTGGGACAGATCCGCGGGCTGTCGGGCGAGAACGGGATGCTGCATGCGGTGCATGCGGCCCACGATGGCGAAACCTTCGAACTGCCGGCGGATGTCCTGCTGCTTTTCTTCGGACTGTCCGGAAAGCTGGGGGCAATCGCGGAATGGGGGCTGGACATGGAGGGCGGGCGTATTCGCGTCGATACGGAAGCCTTCGAGACGAGCCGGCCGGGCGTCTTTGCCATCGGGGATGTCTGCGTCTATCCGGGCAAGCTGAAGCTCATTCTTTCCGGATTTCACGAGGCGGCTCTCATGGCGCAGAAAGCGGTGCGCTACGTGCATCCGCACGAGCATCATGCGTTCGTCCACAGCACCTCGTCGGAAATTCTGGCGGAGAGGCTCGGGCGAAAGCAGGCTTGAGCCACGGAAGGGAACCTGAGGGGAAGGGATGGAAGATCCTTGCGTCTGCGCAGGTGAGCGTCCATCATCATGAGCATGACGGAAAACCTGTTCGAGAAAATCGCGCAGTGCCCACCGGCCGCCGAGGCGCTGGCCGGCATGGAGCCGGATGCGCGCCGGCGTCTGGAGGAGACGGCGCGAGTGGTGCACATGCCGGCAGGGGCAACCCTGTTCCGGCCGGGTGACCTGTGCGAAAACTATCTGGTGGTGTTGAAAGGTGCCGCCCGTATCACGCTGACCTCGGAGACGGGGCGCGAGATCCTGCTCTACCGGGTGGAGCCGGGCCAGTCCTGTGTCCTCACCACTGCGGCGCTCATGTCGGAGAGCGACTATGACGCAGAAGGAGCCACGGAGACGGAGGTCGAGGCGCTGGTCATCCCTTCGGCGGCGTTTGCCGAGCTGCTGGCCGCTTCCACCGTGTTCCGCAAATTCGTCTTCTCTTCTTTCGCCATCCGGTTGCAGGATCTGATAGGGCTGGTGGGAGAAGTGGCCTTCTCTCGGCTCGACAGGCGGCTTGCCGCGTTTCTTGTCAAGCGGGGCGGGGATGCCGGTGAAGTGGTCATGACGCATCAGGAGATCGCCGCAGAGGTCGGTTCCACGCGAGAGGCGGTCTCGCGTCTGCTGAAGTCCTTCGAACGCGAGGGGCTTGTGCGGCTGCGTCGGGGGGTCGTGGAGCTGGCCGACCCGCAACGGCTCTCGCGGATGGCGGAGATGGCCTGAAGTCGCGCCTTGAGATCAGAGCGCTGTGTCCAGTGCCGCGATCAGCTGGTCGATCTCCTCTTCCGTCGTATAATGTACGAAGGAGAGGCGGAGGACACCTCGTTCCGGATCGATCCCGAGCGCCTGCAATGTGCGGACGGCATAGAAATCTCCGGCACCGGCCATGATCCCGAGTTCGGCCAAGTCCTGGGCCACCTCGGCCGGATGGCGTCGCGTATCCAGAGCGATGGTCGGGGCACGCTCTTCCGGTGTGGCGGTGCCGATGAGGCGCGCCTCGCCATGGTTCGCGAGGAACTCCAGAAGGGGCTCCATGAGTCGCCTCTCGTGAGCGCGGAACAAGGCCGTCACGTTCCGGGATTTCTGTGGTGCGGGCGTTTCCGTTTCTCCGAAGTGGTGGGCATGCAGCATGTCCCAGTAGTCGGCGATGCCGGCAAGAGCCGCCACCTGTGCATGGTCGGGGCCAGCCGGCACGAGGCGCTTGTCCGGATGGCTCTTGTTGAACCAGTGCCCCTGGTTCGGGAGCCGTTCCAGCAGCTTGCGTCGCACGACCATGATTCCCTGATGCGGGCCGTAGGTCTTGTAGGTCGAGAAAAGATAGACGTCCGCACCGGTGGCGGCGATGTCGGGCAGGCCGTGCGGAGCGCAGGAGACACCATCCACCACCGCCAGGGCGCCGGCATCGTGCACCAAGCCACAGATGCGTGCAACATCGTTGAACTGCCCGACGATGTTGGAACAGTGAGGAAAGGCCACGAGGCGGGTCCGCGGCCCCAGCAGGGTTTCCAGTCCGGCGATGTCGAGCAATCCGGTTTGCGGATCGATCTTCCATTCATGCACGACAGCTCCATGCTCGGCGAGCCGCCTCCAGCAGCCCGAATTCGCCTCGTGATCCTGGTTGGTGACGATGATCTCGTCACCCGGTCGCAGATCGCGGGCCAGGGCACAGGACAGGACATAGGTGTTCTGCGATGTGGAAGGGCCGATGCTCAGCTCTTCCTCGGACACGTTGAGGAGGGCCGCCAGACGCGCGCGGCCCTCGTCCATCAGTCGGCCGGCCTCGGCGGAGGTCGGGAAGGGGCCGAAAGGCTGGACCTTGTGCTCTCGGTAGAACCGCTCCAGCCTGTCGATGACCGTGCTGCAGGCATATGATCCCCCAGCGTTTTCGAAAAAGGGGCGGTTCTCGAGTGCCGGTACGGAAAAGGCAGGAAAGGCGCTTCTGGCAAAATGCGTATCGAGGGTCGGGGGCATGGCTGCTTCTTGTCTTTCATGTGTCGCCTAAATGGCAGTTTAGTGCTGCAGATCGAAGCGTCCACGTCCCAATGGGTGTATTCCTGTTGCAATCGACAGGATATTTTTCTCAACCATATGTTTTGACATCCAATGATAGAATATGACCTTGAAGCACCAACGTTTAGTGGTGTAGAGAGTTGTATGTGAATGATTCGTCATTCCGTCCCCGGGACTGCAGAAACTTTCTGAGCGGGGTAAGGGGGAGATGAGAGGTCTGCAACTGGCTGTTTTTGCTGGCATTCTTGCCTTCATGACGGTGCTTTCCGGCAGTGCGTCGGCCACCGTTCTCGGCAGGGATGATCGGATTGTGCTTCCGGAAAGCCATGGCCGGCTTGCCGACGTAATTGGTCTTCTGGCATTGCCAATCCATATTGATGGCAGGAGAAAGGTCAATTACTGCACGGCCTTCTGTGTCGGGCGGGATCTCATTGCCACGGCGGCCCACTGCATTTCCGCTGTTCCCGATCGTTATCCCGAGCCCGTGCTTCGCGGTGCAGTTTTCCGTCTGGGCTACTGGAAGGGGCACAGGGTAAGGCGCAAGGCCGGTGTGTTCCGTGGCTGGAACAGTGACGACGATACTCTCATCCGCAATCAGATCGTCAGTGGTCTCAACGGGCGGACGGTCATGGAAACACGGACGGGTGGCAACGACTGGGCGCTGATCCGTCTGGCGCAACCGGTCTGTGGCAGGCATCTGCCCGTGCGCGGCGTCTCACGCGAAACCCTGCGCAGAGCCGGACGGGAAGGGCGTCTCTACATCGTGGGGCTGCATGGTGACCGCAAGCTCGATGGGCTGCTCTACTCGCCCAACTGCCGCATCGTCGACAACAGCCATACGCGCAGCATGCGCAAGGCCGTGGCCGGTGGCGAAGTGCTCTACTATACCTGCGACACGTACAAGGGGTCATCCGGTGCGCCTTTGCTCATGGATACTTCCCGTGGTCCGGTCGTTGTGGGTATGAATGTCGGCACGCAAAGCCATCGGATGGAACGGAGCGCCACGGCGACGGGCGGCAGCAGGAAAGAGAACGTCTATGTCGCCAACATAGGTGTTCCAGCCAATGCCTTCGCCCGCGAGGCGCGCGTCCTTGCCCGCAGTCGGATCATCACCGGAAAGGTCAAGGTCCGGCAGCTTCAGCTCCTGCTGAATCGGGCCGGATATGATGCCGGGCCTGTAGACGGCATCCTGGGGCACAGGACACGTCAGGCCATCCTTGCCTTCCGCCGTCGCAACGGTCTGATGCCCGTGGCGACGGCTACGCCCTACATGCTGCGTCTGCTGGCAGAGGAGGCGGCGCGGCTTCAGTTTGCCGGGGCGTTCGGGCCGGGATGGCGCGATCAGGAAATTACCGCGACGTCGCATCCTTTGGAGGTGGGCGGAAGACCTGCTCCTGCTCGTGGCGGGGAAGGCCGTCACGTGGCGCACGAATCCCTGATGGGCGAGGAGCTTCTCGAGCTGGAATATCTGCTTCAGCGTGCCGGTTATGCGCCCGGCACCGTCGACGGGGTGGTGACGGTGGAAACGCGCCGGGCAGTGCGCAGGTTGCGCCTCGACATGGGCGAAAAGCCTCTGGCCGCGATGACACGGGATCTGATCCCGTTACTGCAGAAACGGTTGCGGGTGGTTTCCGAAAGATGAGAATGCACGGGGCAGGTTGGCGGGGAGCAGCATCGGCTTGCCACATTCGGCACCAGTTTCGGCAAAAACGAGAGGCTTTCTGGATGCGGCTCACTCGCTCTCTAGCAGCTTGCGTACCACCCATTTCGTGACCCAGGCGGTGGCAATAGCGCATTTTGATCCGCGGGCGTCCGAGAACGCCTTGTATTCCTCCGGCTTCCACATGTCATAGGTGCGTCCGGTAAAGGCTTGCTGGAGGTCCTCGCAGGTGAAGCCTCCGAACTCTTTCTCGAAAGCTTCCGCCAGTTCTTTACCGATCTGGAAATTCTTCATTCCCCGCCCCTTGTGCAGCTTGTCTCTGTCGCGTCCGGTTCGAGTCGAAAGAGCAATCAGACCGCCGGTGAGAGCGCCGCAGGTGCCCTTGCCTTCCAGTGCTCCGCCGCCGGAGAGTCCATGCGAGGCCTTTACGAGCTCATCCGAAACTCCGCCGAGCAGCTCCTGTACGACGGAAAGAACGCACTGGGGGCAGCAGCCAAACTCCAGCTCATAGTCCAGAGCCCTGTGCCATGCTTCTTCGACCAGCGCTTCCTTTTCTGTCAGCGAGCGTTCCGCCTTTCCGTGCATGGATACCTCTCCCGTGTTTTTGGATGTCGCGACAGGCAAGAAAAGGGAGGATATGAAACATATTGAATATGTACTGCTCCATCACCCGGCGCAAGGGAGAGGTTCGGAAAAGAATTTAAATGATAATCATTCTTATGTGTGACATGATCACTGATGACTTTCGTCAGTGGGGTTATGTTGTCAGTCGAAAGTCACGGGGGCCGGATCGTTTATTACAGCAGGATTCCTGCAAGAGCGGGAATTGGCGAGGAGGTCGTCATGAAGAAGAACATGGGTGCCGTGCAGCGGGCCATCTGGGTGGTGGCTGGACTGGCTCTGATCGCTTGGGCCCTGCTTGGCAAGGGCGACTACAGCTGGATCGGCTGGATTGGCATAGTGCCGTTGGCGACGGGGGCGGTCGGCTGGTGTGCCATCAATGCGATTCTGGGCATCAATACTTGCAAGAATTGCTAGGCCGCTCGGGGTGGTTCCTGTCGTCACGGGTTGACGGTTGACGGCTTAGCGGCCGAGCAGTCTTTTGCATTCCCTTCCTCCTTCCCCTCAGATCTGGTGCTTGCAAAAGACTGGGGTCATCGCCTGCCGGGTGTGAAAAGGCACTGGCGGGCGATGGCCTTTTCTCTTTCGCTTTCCTGCATGCGTGATGCCGATATCGCAAAGGGGCATGTGCGAAAAGGATTCTCCGGGATATGATGACGGAATGACGAACATCTACGAGAAGCTCCTTCTGGCCCCGCTCACCGATATCGTCTGCTCCCTGCCGGTGCTCTCCCGCAATCGGCGGAAGGTCGTTCCCGGCGCGGAAGGGCTGATTCTCGAACCGGGTATCGGCTCCGGGCTGAACCTGCAATATTATGATCCGCAGCGAGTGCGTCAGGTCATTGGCGTGGATCCCTCCGGGGATCTCGTGCGCCTTGCCCGAAAGCGTGCGCAGGAGGTTCCGTTTCCGGTTGAAATTCTGGAGCGTTCCGCTGAGGAACTGCCAATCGAGGACGCTTCGGTCGATACGGTCGTACTGACCTTTACGGGGTGCTCCATTCCCGATGTCACAAAGGCGCTGTCAGAATTTCGCCGTGTGCTGAAGCCGGGCGGCCGTCTCCTCTTCTGTGAGCATGGCCGATCTCACGAGCACCGGGTCGCCCGTTTCCAGGATCTTGCCAATCCTGTCTGGCGCTCGCTGGCTGGAGGATGCCATCTCAATCGTGACATCGAGAGTCTGCTGCGTCAGGCCGGTTTCGGCCTGGAGCGTTGCGACCGGTTCTATGCCATGGCTCGTCCCCGATTCATCAGCTACATGTATGTGGGATCCGCCATCCCGAGATAATAGGGGCGGAGAGGATCTCTTGTCAGGCCTGACGGTAACCGGCACGGCCGGGAGCGGATGGAAATCTGCTGTGGTTGCGGCGTTCCCCAATCCAATCCGTTTTGCGCTTGGTGACACCGTGGTTTCGCGCTATGGCAAAAGCCATGCCGAAACGGCCTCTCATATGGGCACTGACCGGTTCTCGGGCCGGGGACAATGCGCAGGTGCTGGCGCTTGCGCATGCCATGGCTGCGATCCGTGATGCGGAAGTGGTGGAAAAGCCTCTTTCCTACGGGGCCTTGCGGCTGCTTCCCAATATTCTGCTTCCGCCGGGCACGGCCGTTCTCGATACCGATTCCCGCCGCCGTGTGGAGGAAGGTCCCTTGCCGGATCTGGTGATCGGCGTGGGGCGGCGTTCCGTTCCCGTTGCCCGGTGGATTCGCAAGGCCTCCCGGGGGAGGGCGCGTCTGGTCTGGCTGGGTCGACCGCGTGCTCCGCTGGACTGGTTCGATCTCATAATCACCACGGCGCAATATGGTCTGCCGGAACGCTCCAATGTCGTCATGGTGGATCTGCCACCCGCCGCTCCCGTCGCTGCTTCGGAATCTCTGGAGGACTGGCGGGACAAATTCTCGGATCTTCCTCGTCCGCAGGTCGCCGTTCTGGTCGGCGGGGAGCGTTGGCCGATTCGCTTTGATGCGCAGGAAGCGCACCGCCTGGGGGCGGCCGTCAATGCCCTGCTGCGTGGGCTTGGTGGTTCCTGGATTGTCTCGACTTCACCACGGACGGGTATTCGTCAGTCGCGCGCCCTGCATGAGGTTCTGAGCAGGCCCGGCTACTTCTACTATTGGCGCGAGGGACGAAAGGACAACCCGCACCGCGCGTTGCCCGCGCTGGCGGATGCCTTCGTGGTCACTTCGGATTCTGCATCGATGATTGCCGAAGCCGTACGTTCGGGCAAGCCGGTGCTGATATACCGTCTGCCCCGCAGTCCACTGGCGCCACGCTGGTCCGCCCGGCGCGGCATCATGCGCAGGCTGGTGGAATTGGGTATTCTCTCTCCGCCGCGTGACATGGATGCCTTTTGCGACCGGCTGGAGGCGCGAGGCCTGGTCCGCTATCTGACGGAGGATGCAGGGGAGGCCCTTCCGTCCGCCGTCTCCGCATTGCGGGAAAGGGAGCTGGAAGAGGCAATTGCCCGCATTTCGCAAATGACGGGTTCCTGATAATGTCTGCCGGAAATGCAGCATCTGGATGAAGCATCCTGAAATCGTGGAGGAAAGATCATGGGGTTCATGTATGAGGGCAAGGAGATCGAGACCGTCACCAATGGCTTCCTCGCCAATACGGCAGACTGGAGCGAAGGACTGGCGGAGGCCATGGCCAAGGCGGAAGGCATCGAGTTGACCGACAAGCATTGGGACGTCATCAACTATCTGCGCGACGAATATTTCAACAACGGTGGCAATCAGCCCAATACCCGCACCATCATCAAGGCGATGGGCGAGAAATGGGGCGAGAAGGTCAAGCAGAAGGATCTCTATGACCTTTTTCCGCTGGATCCGTCCAAACAGGCGGCCCGCATTGGCGGCCTTCCGGAGAGCAAGCGCAAAGGCGGTTACTGAATGCAGCCACCGGGCTGGTGCTCGGGAAGGCCTGAAGTGCGGGAGCGGCGGCATGTGGCTGCCGCTCTTTTCGTCTTTTCGGCCTGGCGTTTCCGAAAAACATGCCACACGGAGGATTGGATTCCTTCACAAGTGTGCCAATATTCATTCATGAGACATCCAGGTTGAACCTGATACACCGGAAACAGGTTGGCGGGCGAAGCATCTTCCCGCTACCCGGATGTGGAAGGGGCGGCCGGAGCGGCCCGTCCCCCGATCGCGGAAAACCAGGGAGTTGCATCTGCGATATCGGACAGGCGGATGCCAGCTTGATGGGAGAATGGACATGACGAGCAAGATGAAGTTCGGAATTGGTGCGGCTTTTGCTGGCGCTCTGGCGCTCGCTGTCATGGGAGGAGCACCGCAGCCTGCGCATGCGGCCTCGAAGACCGAAAACTTCCTGCTGGGTCTCGCCGCCGGCGTCGCCACGACGGCTGTCGTTGCCAGTGCCATCCACGCCAACAAGAAGCGCAAGAGGTATCGCAAGGTCTATCGCTACCGGCCGCGTCCGTGGACGCCCGAGTGGTATGACTACTGCGCCGCGAAGTATCGTAGCTTCAATCCGGAGACCGGTTATTATCGGACATATTCCGGACGCTATCGCTTCTGCCGCTGACTTGGCAGAAATTTCGAATTCCGACGGCCCGGGGACATGTGTTCCGGGCCGTTTTCGGCTTATGGGGTGAACTGGTGCCCCTGGCCCGACTCGAACGGGCACGGCCGCAAGGCCGGCAGATTTTGAGTCTGCTGCGTCTACCAGTTCCGCCACAGGGGCATGCGCGGGACGGGTGGAAGGCCCGTCCGCGCACGTTTATTGCCGCTTGCAGGTCTGCCGTCAAGGCTTGTGGCAAACGGGCGGCAGCGGCTAGAGCAGGGCCACGGCCTTCACCTGTGCATGGACTTTCCTGCCGGGCTTCAGCCCGAGCGCATGCGCTGAACGTCGGGTGACTCCCGAAAGCAGGGGCACGCCGCCCACGTCCAGACGCACCAGCATCTGTGCCGGGCCGGTGGGGGCCAGTCCGGTCACAGTGGCCGGAAAAATGTTCAGAATCGAGGTGCCGGTCTGTCTTTCCAGCGTGATGGAGACATCACGCGCCATGATGCGCAGGCGCACATCGGCGCCCGTTGGCAGGGCTTCGCGGGCCACCATGAAGCGCCCGCCGGGAAAGTCGAGCAGAGTCAGATTCCAGGCTTCGTCATGTCCGGCAACGCGGGCCTCCACCACGGAGGATGCGGCCCCGCCATGCTCCGCCGCAATGTCGAGGCGCGTCCAGAGTTCCGCAAGTGGTCCGGACGCGCGCACATGGCCTCGACCCATCAGTACGAGATGATCGGTCAGCCTCGCCACCTCGTCGCGAGAGTGCGAGACGTAGATGACTGGTATTGACAGTTCGCACTTCAGCCTTTCCAGCAGTGAAAGGATATGTTTTCGTGCTGCGGCATCCAGGGCGGAAAGGGGTTCGTCCATGAGCAGCAGACGCGGAGCGGACAGCAGGGCACGGCCAATGGCGACTCGCTGTGCTTCGCCACCCGAAAGGGAAGCGGGGCGCCGATGGAGCAGAGGTTCAAGCTCCAGAAGGCCAATGACTTCTTCCCATGGAATGCCGTCGTCCCGTCTGCCGTTGCGCCGCCAGCCATAGCGCAGGTAGGCTTCCACGTTCATGTGCGGGAACAGGGCGGCATCCTGAAACACGTAGCCGATGGGGCGGCGATGGACGGGCAGGAAAGTTCGGCCATCCTGCCAGGAGTTGCCATCGAAACGGATCACGGCATCCCGGATTCTTTCCAGTCCGGCGATCACACGCAGCCATGTGGTCTTGCCGCAGCCGGAAGGTCCAAACAGGGCAGTGACGCCACGTCCGGGGAAAGCCTCGTCCACTTCCAGCCGGAAGTCGGAGCGCTGCAGCGTGAAGGTGCTCTCGATCATGGGCGGATCATTCTCATGCGGTGGCCGAGACCGTAGGTAAACAGGAGGAGCAGGAAGGAGAAGATCAGCAGCCCGGCGGAGAGAATGTGGGCGTTGGCATATTCCAGCGCTTCCACGTGATCGTAGATGGCAATGGAAAGAACCTGCGTGCGGCCTGGAATGTTGCCGCCAATCATCAGAACGACGCCGAACTCGCCAAGTGTGTGGGCGAAGGTCAGGACCGTAGCGGTCAGGATGCCGGGGGTCGCAAGAGGCAGGGTGACCGTCAGGAAGCGATCCAGAGGCCCGGCCCGCAAGGTTGCTGCCGCCTCCAGCGGGCGGTCACCCATGGCCGCAAAGGCGTCGCGCATCGGCTGCACGGCGAAGGGCAGGGAGTAGATGCAGGATCCGATCACCAGCCCCGTGAATGTGAATGCCAGAGATCCAAAGCCGAGCATCTCCGAAAATCTGCCAAGGGGGCCATCCGGCCCCAGCATGAGCAGCAGATAGAAGCCGAGAACCGTAGGCGGCAGGACAAGGGGCAGGGCTATGACGGCTTCCAGCATCAGGCGGAGGCGACAGCGGGTGCGCGCCAGCCACCAGGCGAGGGGGATGCCGGCAAGCAGCAGAATGATCGTGGTCGTGCCTGCCAGCAGCAGTGTCACCTTCAGGGCGGATATGTCGGCGGAACTGATCATTGTGGTAGTCTGTAGCCATGGTGACGGATGATCTTCCGGGCTTCGGGTGAGCGCAGGAAGGCGAGGAAGGCACGGGCCGCCGGCGAATCCTTCAGGAGCACGGCCTGTTGCAGGATCGGCGCATGCAGTTTTTTCGGCACGGGAATGCATGATGGCCGTTCGTCTGCCGGCAGGGCAAGAACCTGCGAGAGTGCCACGAGGCCGAGATCCGCTGCGCCGGAACGTACGAAATGGAATGTCTGTCCGATGTTTTCCCCACGGACGATGCGGAAACGGAGATCCTGTGCAAGGCCGAGGTGCTCCAGCACTTCCCGAGCGGCACGGCCATAGGGAGCCAGCCGGGGGTTGGCCATGGCCAGACGGTTGAACTTTCCTTCCGCCAGCACCCGCAGGCCTTTCGTGTGCAGGCTGGGGATGTTGCCGCACAGCATCAGTCGGCCCTCCGCATAGGTGAAGCGGGTTCCGGACACGGCGCGTCCAATCCTTTCCAGTCTGGCCGGACGCGCAGTATCGGCGGCAAGAAATACCTGATGGGGAGCGCCATTGAGGATCTGTGCATAAAGCCGCCCCGTGGCTCCCCAAGAGATGACGAGGTGGTGTCCCGTGCGGCTCTCGAAGAGCGGAGCCAGTGTCTTCAAGGTTCGCTGAAAGTTGCTGGCTGCTGCGACATGTATGGTATCAGCCCGCGTTCCCGTGGAAGCCATGAGAGCCGACAGTGCAAGAATGAGGATGCAGGAAGCGGTGCGCACGGGGTTACTCATGTCAGAACCGCAGATTTCGTGAATATTCCTTCTCGAAGGTCTTGTAGGCGTCCCATGCGTTTCGGAACAGCCGGACCGCCCGCTCTCCGGCTTCCGTGAGAGAAGCGCCGCCGCCCCCGCGGCCACCTGTACGGGAGATCACGAGAGGAGCAGGGGCCTGCCGGTTCATGGATTCCACGAGATCCCAGGCATGGCGGTAGGACATGTTCATGGACCGGGCCGCTGCGGATATGGAGCCGTGCTCGCGGATGCGCTCCAGAAGGACGACGCGGCCGTACCCGAGAAAGGTGCCTTCCGGACCGTCGATCCATACCCGCCCGTGCAGCCGGTAGGGAGAGGTCTTCCTGCTGTCCCTGTCGTTTTCGGACATGACCGTAATATGTCACCATGCATAACGCTGGTCAAGAAAAGGCCCGCATGCGGGCACGTGTGCTGCATGCGGGCAAGTCTGCTCAGGGAGGATCAGTCGTTTCGCGTCTCCGCTTTCGTGTCCGTGCCGCTTTCGGTGGGCGCGGACAATCCCGGAACCTGAAGAGCCTGATAGAGCGGCGCATAGGACTGAGGGTCAACGAGCCAGGCAAGCCGTGGCTCGTACCAGTCGGTATCCAGGAAACTGGTAAGAGGTTTGTAGAAGTCCTCATTGGTAAATGCCGAAGCCCATCGGACATAGCGCTGCGGTTCCATGTGCCGCATCATCGAGCCCCAGATTTTCGGGTTCATGGGCGCCATCATCCATTTCACCATGCCCTGCGGGTTCATCAGTTTCACGCTGGCGTTCCAGAGCTTTGGAAAATCGGTGAGGCCACGCATCCACGTGTCCCACATCACCGGTTCCAGAGAGCAGTTCATCATGACGTGGATCGTGCGTGGATCATTGACGATCTCCATCAGTCGGAAGAAACGCTCCGGGTCGTTCATCGTCTCCGCCATCACTTCGGAATCCGTGAAGGCCTTGAGATATGGACGGATTTCGTCGAATTCCTTCTTCGATGCGTTCTTGCATTCCGCATAATACTTCGCAGCCTTCTCGAACTTGTGCTCTGAAGCGGCCTTTGCGTCCTCTGCTGCAGCTGCGGGTGCGACAAATGCGAGCAGCAGACATCCTGCTGCAGCCAGTGCCTTTCTCATGGTCGTTCCCTCCATTGCTGAAAATACGGGCACATCCGCTCATATTCCCATACGAATATATATTAAAGTACGAATGTCTGTACCGCCATGCGGCATTTCGGAGCTTTTGGTAAGAAAACGACAATCATTATATGACAGCTTCGTGATCACAACCTTTCCGCAGCGTCGCCCATCAGGTTAACGGACTGGACATGACCTCATATCCCATCATTCATGGTCTCGAGGGGGCTCCGAAAGGCTTTTCCGGAGCTGCGCCGATTCTGTCCGGGGCCGGTGAGAAAAGCAGCGATGTTCCGGACAGTGGGTTGGATGGATGGGGTGTGGATATCGTGACATCCCTCGCCGGCATGGAGCGGCTGGAAGCGGAATGGCGGTGCTTCGAGCAGACGCATGGTGATAATGTACATGCCTTTCAGAGTGTGGACTGGTGTCTTGCGTGGGGGCGAACGTTCCTTGAGCGGGACGATGGGGTGACACCGTTCATCATCGCTGTCCGCCGTGCCGGCCGGCTTGTTCTGCTGTGGCCGTTGATGCGTTGCCGGCTGGGGCCACTGCGGGCCCTGAGCTGGTTTTCGGATCCCTTCTCCCAGTACGGTGACGTTCTGACCGCACTTGAGGGCGCCTCTCTGGAGGTGGCCATGGAACGGGCGTTTCAGGCCATTCGCGATCACGGCCGGGTAGATATTGTCCGCCTGAGGCATGTGCGTGATGATGCGCGGGCTGCACCGTTTCTGGAGACATTCTTTCGCCGGGCTGCCTGGCAGGACGGGGCGCCATGGATGGACCTGACGCAATTTCCGTCCGTGGAGGCCTACGAGAAACGTTATACGAAGGAACAGCGTCGGCGGCGAAAGCGAATCCGCAAGTCACTCGAAAAGACGTTCGGTGAGAAACTGACATTCGGTTTTGTGTCAGCCGGCGAAGAGATCTGCGAGAATATCGAGAGGCTTGTCGAAGAGAAACGTGCCTGGCTGACGGCAAAGGGACTCATGTCCCGTCCGCTTGCCAGCCCCCGCTTCGTGGAGTTTCTTTCCCGCCTTCCTGCGGACGGGGAGGGCGAAGGCCTGCGCATGGTCATTTCCTGCATGCGGGCAGGAAAGCACCGGATTTCCTGGGAGCTGGGCTTTCGCTTCAAGAGGCGGCATTACGGCTACATAACCGCTCACGAGCGGACACTGACCCGTTCTTCGCCCATGCGCCTGCACATGGACCTTTCGCAGAAACAGGCGCTGTGCGATGGCATGGACGTTTTCGATCTTCTGGTTCCGGTTGCGGATCACAAAAAGAGTTGGAGCTCTGCTGTGGAGCCAGTACGCGAGTACTTCCTGCCGCTGACGATGGCTGGTCGTATCCTTGGCGAGAGCTATCTCTGCCATTTCCGCCCCCTGCTGCGCCGAACAGTGGAGAGGTTGCCGAGAGGTCTGCGTGTGAAGGCTGGCGGTTGGCGACCGGACATGAATCTGCACCTCTGAGGCAAAAATCCTCTGCGATCTCTTGACAATCCGCTGTCGATGTCGCGCATTGCCGAAAAGGTTGCGGTTCTGTCAAGCTACGCAGCAGGGCGGTTTCTGCAATCGATCAGCGAACGGCACCGGGCAGGTCAATGGATTCCATCAGTGTGAGTGCGATTTTCTGGGGGCTTGCCGTTTCCGTGGGGCTCAGCTTCGTTATAGGTATCGTTCTTGCGGTAGTGACTGGCGTTTCCATCGCTTCCGACGAAGAAGTGGCCGGGCGCGACATGTCTGACGAAGAGTTTGCCCGGTATTATCTGGAAAATATCTCCGATACCCATTTTCTGTTCGGACTTGTGATGATCTCCCTGCTGGTGAATGCCTTGGGCGGATACGTCACTGCCTGCGCGACCATTTCCGCTCCCTGGCTGAATGCCGGAATCATGGGGCTGCTGTCCCTGCTGTTCACGGTATTCATGGAAAGGTGGCAGCCCGTATTGCCTCGCTGGGCACTGTGGCTCTGGGTCATCGGCGCCATTCCTGCGGCGCTGTCCGGCGCGTGGATTTGCGTCCGCTGACATTTCGGAGATTTGAGCCCCTCGCTGTCCTGCGCTAATGATGCCCGTTCACGTCCTTTGGGAATGACATCATGAGCAGACGCACCACCATCAGACTGTCCGACGCAGCCGGTTGGCGTTCTCCCGTCATTTTCCTGATGCTCATGGCGGTAGTGAATGGCATTTCTGCCGCCACGTGGGGCAGTCTTCTCAACAATTTCGCAATCGAGCAGGCAAATTTCACCGGTCGCGAAATCGGAATTCTCCAGTCCCTGCGTGAAGTGCCCGGCCTGCTGGCCTTTACGGCGGTGGGCTGGCTGCTGTTCATTCGCGAGCAGAATTTCGCGTTGCTGGCATTGCTGTTTCTCACCGCAGGTGTGGCCTTTACTGGGTTCGTGCCCTTTACCTTGGGACTTTACGCCATCACCATGCTGATGAGCTTCGGTTTTCACTACTACGAGACGATGAACCAGTCCCTGTCCCTCCAGTGGCTGCCGAAGGACAGGGCCCCGCAGCTGCTGGGCAGAATATTCGCCGCCGGCTCCGCTGCTTCCATCGTCTCCTACGGCGTGATTTTCCTGCTGTGGAAATGGCTGAAACTGGATTTCGTGGGAGTCTATCTGATCGGTGGTGGTCTGGGGCTGGCTCTGGTGATCTATCTGTGGCTGGCCTTTCCCCGCTTCGAAGCCGAGGTGAAGCAGCATACGCATCTGTTTTTGCGCCGACGTTACTGGCTGTATTACCTGCTGACTTTCCTAGCTGGCGCCAGACGGCAGATTTTCATCGTCTTCGCAGGTTTTCTCATGGTGGAGAAATTCCATTTCTCCGTCGCTGGCATTGCCGCGCTGTTCATGATCAACGCCCTGATGAACGTCTTCATCATGCCCAAGGTGGGGGCGCTTGTGGGGCGCTGGGGCGAGCGCCGGGCTCTGATCTTCGAATATGCGGGTCTGATCCTTGTTTTCGTCTCCTATGCCTTTGTCACGGATCCATGGATCGCGGCCGGCCTCTACATCGCAGATCATGCCCTGTTCTCCTGGGCTCTGGCACTGAAGACCTATTTCCAGAAGATCGCCGATCCGCGCGACATTGCTCCTACTGCAGGCGTGGCCTTCTCGATCAACCATATTGCCGCCGTTGTCATTCCGGTGATTTTCGGTCTGATCTGGCTGCAAAACCCTTCCATGGTCTTCCTGCTCGGTGCTGGTATCGCCGGACTTTCCCTGCTGCTGGCACTGCTGATTCCGCATCGACCCGAGCCTGGGCGGGAGACTTTGCTGGGCATGAGCCGGGCCCCTCATGCGGCGGAGTGAGGTCCGGGCATCCTGCGGAACTGTTCAGGAAACCGTCTTCTCCGCCCGTTCAAAAATTCCGCGGGCGAAATCGGCGAGTTTCGGAGCCGGAGCCGCACGGAAGGGCAGGGGGCGGACCAGCCCGAGGGTGGCAATACCCACCCGGGCGGTAAGAATGCCATTCACGGCGCCTTCCCCGAAGCGTGCGGAAAGCCGCCCGGCGAGTCCCTTGCCAAGCACGTTCTGGACGAGCGTATCCGTCAGCGCCAGGGAACCGGTCAGGGCAATGTGGGTCATGACCAGGCGGGCCAGCTTCAATCCGCCGAACAGGCCGGGACGGCCGCCGTACAGGGTGGCAAGCCGGCGCAGCATGGTGAGGTTGCGCGTCGCCACAAGGGCCATGTCCAGCGTGGCCATGGGAATGAGAGCGGTCATGACGGCGACCTGACGCGACGTGGTGGCGATGATGCGTGCGGCTTCCGCATCCAGCGGTTCCAACAGTTCGCGTTCGGCCAAGGCCAGCCGCTCCTGCGGATGCATGATGGTTTCCTCGTGCGCCTGCAATTGTTCCAGTCGCCAGCGCATGTCCGGACGCCCCGCATAGAGTGCTTGCAACCGGTCCAGCACCTCTTGCATGGTCGCCTCGTCATTGGCGGTGAGGGCTGCCGCGGCTTCTTCGTGTAGCCGGGTGATGCGCGACAGCTGGAAGAGTCCGAACAATTCCCGTGCCACCATGGCCAGGGCAGAAATGGCGGCCAGTGCCAGCAGGCCGGTTGTCGCCCAGCCGAGCACAGGCGAGCGGGCAAAGAGCTCTTCGACCATGCCATAGAGCACTGTTCCGCTCCACATGGCCAGAAGTCCGGACAGCGAGACGACCAGAACTTTCCCCCAGCGGAATGCTCTGCGCAGGCCGCCTTCCGCCCTGCGCATGTCCTCTGCTTCCGGTATCTGCGCCGGTGGTTCCGGCGTTTCCCGGACGACCACCCCGGCGGGCAGGGCCTGCGGTGCACGCACGCGCGCATCCTCCTTGCCGGTGGCATCCTTCTCCGGTTCCATGACGAAGGCTCTGGGTTTGCGGGCGCGGGTCATGCAAGATCCTCTCCGAGGAGAAACTGGAGTGCTGCGTCCAGCCGTACATGCGGGAAGGCATCGGCCTTTTCCAGCGGTCGTGGTGGGTGGATTTTCGGTGGGCGGAAGCGTACGAACCTCAGGCGTCCTTCCAGAGAGCCGTCGAGCGCCTTGCGGGGATCCTCTGGCAGATCTCCGGGGAAAATGGCGGCTTCCGTTCTGCCGTCGAAAACCTGGCCGGCAATCTCTTCTCCCTTCTCCGGAATGCCGATGATGACCGGCAGTTCCTCTCCCTCATGCCTGGCAGTACCTTCGCGCGTGGCGCGAATTGCGGCCATGGCCTCGGTGCGGATTCGTGCTCCGGAATACTCCGCGCGTCTGGCGGCGTCCTCCACGAGAAGCGCTAGGATGCTGCGCAGTCGGTCGTGACTCGCGTGGTGGATGAGGTCGGCCTTGGTGGCGGCAAAGAGAATGCGTCCGGCGCGGCGGGTGAAGAGGCCGGAGCTGCCCGTCCGAAAGCAGGCAAAGACCGATGCAAGAGCCGAACGCAGGTCGGCAACGGCTGCGGCGCCCGCATTGAGGGCAGTAAGAGTGTCCACGAGCACGACCTGGCGGTCGATGCGGGCGAAATGGTCGAAGAAGAAGGGGCGGGCGACATGTGCAACATAAGCCTGATAGCGGCGTTCCATCTCGCGCCACAGGGAGCCTGCCGGTGGCCGCTCTTCCGGTGGTGGCAAGGGGGCGAAGGTGAGCAGTGGTGAACCCTCGAGGTCTCCGGGTATGAGAAAGCGCCCCGGCTGAAGTGCCGAGAAGTGTCCCGGGTGCGTCTTGCAGGCCTTGAGGTAGTCCCGGTAGAGCTGGAACAGCCGCCGGGCCGTTTCCTCCTCCAGCGGAGCTGCCGGATCGAGCGAGGATGCCAGCTCCAGCCATTTGCCGGCATGCATGTCGCGGCCGGTCGTATGGGCGGTCTCGATGACGGATCGCGACCATTCCGCATAGTCCATGTCGAGCAGTGGCAGGTCGAGCAGCCATTCACCGGGATAGTCCACGACATCCACATGGATGGTTCCGCCGCGCAGATAGCGTGCTGTCAGTCCTGCCGGTTCATATTCCAGCGTCAGGCGCAGTTGCGAGAGCTGCCGGGTGCTTTGCGGCCAGTGGCGGTCCTCGCCGGCAGTGAGGGCCGCCACGTGATCTTCATAGGCAAATCGCGGAATGTGAGCATCAGGTTGGGGTTCCAGCCACGCACGCCGCAATCGGCCCGATCGTGCAGGTTCGAAAAGGGGCAGGGCACCGTCATGCAGCAGGTTGTGCACCAGCGAAGTGATGAAGACCGTCTTGCCGGCCCGTGAAAGGCCCGTCACGCCCAGACGGATGCTTGGTGAGAAGACGTTTCCGATCCGCTCGCCAAGAGTGATGGCGGCATTTCTGGCTTCGTCAAGGATGGAAACGTTCTTCATGGATTTCCGTCGCATGTCTGTCTGCTGCCCTCTTATACCCGAAGCGGGAAGATGGCGAAACGATTCAACACTTCTGTGCAAGTGCCGGAACTGGAATCGATTTTTGTCTTGTGCCGAGAAACGGCTTCAGCTTGTCTGCAGCCTTTTCGGCCGCATGAAACGGATGAGCCGGCCGCGCCGGGCCACAGCGGAAGGCCAGTCTTCGCAATCGAATTCCAGGATGGCGATGGCGGCGGTCGGGAATTTCCGATGCAACTCGCTCATGTCGCTTCCGGAGCCTGTGTCAGCCAGATGTCGTGCGAGGTCATGCAGGGCCTCGTTGTGGCCGACAACGAGCAGTACACGGGCCTCTCCGCCATGGCTGGCGATGGCGTCAAGCAGGGGGTGGATGCGGCCGAATTCGTAGATCTGTGGCAGCAAGAGCGGTTCCGGCGATACGGAAGGGAGTGCGGCGCACATCACTTCGCAAGTCTGACGGGCGCGCCTGGCGGTAGAGCTCAGAATGCGGTCGGGCAGGAAGTTCTCGCGGGTCAGCCAGCGTCCCATGCGCGCAGCATCCCGCAAGCCACGGGGGTTCAGCGGGCGGTCATGATCCGGCAGTGCGGGATCCTCCCAGCTCGATTTGGCATGCCGCATCAGCAGCAGACGGCGCATCAGGCCTCTCCCGTGCCGATCTTTTCCAGCTCGAAGGGTGTGGTCTGGTAGACTTCGTTGATCCAGTTGCCGAACAGCAGATGAGCGTGGGAGCGCCAGTGATTTTCCGGGGTGGCGTGGGGGTCGTTGCCGGGAAAGTAGTTGGCCGGGATCTGGATGTCGCGACCGGCTTCCATGTCGCGCCAGTACTCTTCGGCCAGTGAGGTCGTATCGTATTCGATATGATTGAACATGTAGAGCATGCGATGTTCCGGATCCTCCACCAGGCAGAGGCCGGTCTCGTCGCTCTCCATCAGCACCTCCAGGCCGCGATTGCGCGGCAGGTCGGCCATGCGCACCTCCGTCCAGCGTGAAACCGGGATGGAGAAATCATCGGAGAAGCCGCGCAGGTACGGTGAGGCCGGTTTCAGGTTGCGATGACGGAAAACGCCGAAAGCCTTGCGGGGCAGGGCGTGCTTGGGAACCCCGTGAAAATGGTGCAGAGCAGCCTGCGCCCCCCAGCAGATACACATTGTGGAATGGACGTGTGTCTGCGTCCAGTCGAATATGCGGCGCAGTTCGTTCCAATAGGTGACCTTTTCGAAGGGTAGCAGCTCCACGGGAGCACCGGTGACAATAAGACCGTCGAACTTCTCGCCGGACTTTTCCACTTCACGAAAAGAGCGATAGAAGGCGATCATGTGTGCCTGTGGCGTATTTTTCGGCTTGTGATCGCTCATGCGAATCAGGCTCATCTCCACTTGCAGCGGGGTGGCACCGATGAGTCGGGCGAACTGCGTTTCGGTTCGCACCTTGTTGGGCATGAGGTTGAGCAAGGCGATGCGCAGGGGCCGTATGTCCTGCCGGATCGCGTCTTCCTCCGTCATGACCATTACACCCTCGCGCTCCAGCGTGGTGCGTGCGGGAAGGTCGTTGGGGATTTTGATCGGCATGCTTCCGTGGCCCCTGGATGTTGCTTCATCCTCCAGATTTATGCGCTTGTGGAGCAGGGAGCAAGTCCGTCTGGTACCAACTGACCAAAGGGCTTGGAACCAGAAAGTTGTTGCAATATATAGGATGCACCTAAAAGGTATACCAGCTGGAAGCGTTTCCTTGTTATAGACGTTCCCAGAGGGGATGGGGAAAGAGATTTCCGAAAGAATCAACGGGGTGCCTGGTGGCATGCGGGTTCGCCGGGCGGGTGTGGCAGTTCATGATGAAGTTGACGGCATACGATATTTTTTCGGCGGATACGGTCCCCTTTCGGTCCATGGACGAGGCTTACGGTTACATGGACGATCTGCGCCGCAAATACGGGATCGCCAATCTCTCTTACTGGAAGCTCGGGAAAAACGAGTCGACACGCCGTGCAGGCTGGATTTCCACATATGACGAGAACTGGATGCGGCGTTATCGCATGAGCGGTTACGTCACTGTGGATCCCGTCTTCCGTGCGTCCTTCGAGCGCATGCTGCCGCTGGACTGGGACGAGGTGAACGAGGCCACCCCCAAGGCGCGCGAAATCTGCAGCGGCGCACAGGCCTACGGCATCGTGCCGCGGGGCATCTCCTTTCCCATCGTGGATCCGTCGGGAGCCCGTGCCCTGTTTTCCATCAACACGGACATGGAAGACCGTGACTGGTATGCCGTGCGCAGTGAGCTGGCGGCCAATTTCCATCTGATTGCCCACCACTTTCATCAACGTGTGTGCAATATCATGGATGGTGCTCCGGTCGCGGAAGAAGACGAGGTGGAGTTGAGCATCCGCGAGCGCGAGGTTCTCATGCTGGCGGCCGAGGGCAAGACAGGGCCGCAGATGGCCGAGGCCCTCAATCTCTCCGTCTCCGCCGTGAGGCTCTATACTTCCAATGCCATGCAGAAGCTCGGGGCGGCCAACAAGACACAGGCGGTGGCCATCGCCTTCCGCAAGGGTCTGCTGTAAGTCCCGCTTCCATTCGGCAGCCGGTTTTTTCCCTTGGAGTTGTTTCCAGCTGGTCGGGGGAAGCATCGCTCTGCATCTTTTCCCGGAGGATGCACTATCTTCTCCTCCGGTATGGCAGATACGATGAAAGGGCAGAGCTCATCGCTCCACCCCCTTCATCAGGAATTATCGGGTTGTCGTGGCTCGCAATACGCTGTGGCCATCAGTCGGAATCACCCTCTTTGGCATCATCGGCAGGTTTCATGATCTGTTCGGCCACGATGCCCGCATTGGCACGAATGGCCTGCTCGATCTGGTCTGCCATGTCGGGGTTTTCCGCCAGAAAACGCTTGGCGTTTTCGCGTCCCTGTCCGATTCGTTCGGAATTGTAGGAATACCAGGATCCGGATTTCTCGATAATGCCTGCGGTCACCCCCAGATCCAGCAGCTCGCCGGTGCGTGAAATGCCTTCGCCATACATGATGTCGAACTCCACCTGCCGGAAGGGCGGAGCAACCTTGTTCTTCACCACCTTGACCCGGGTCTGATTGCCAATGATTTCGTCACGGTTCTTGATGGAGCCGATGCGACGGATGTCGAGGCGGACGGAGGAATAGAACTTCAGGGCATTGCCCCCGGTGGTCGTCTCCGGGTTGCCGAACATCACGCCGATCTTCATGCGGATCTGGTTGATGAAGATCACCATGCAGTTGGAGCGGGAGATCGAGGCCGTCAGCTTGCGCAGGGCCTGACTCATGAGCCGGGCCTGAAGGCCGGGGAGGGAATCGCCCATTTCGCCTTCCAGCTCGGCTTTGGGCGTCAAAGCAGCCACCGAGTCGATGACCAGCACGTCGATGGCTCCGGAACGTACCAGCGTATCGGCGATTTCCAGAGCCTGCTCGCCAGTGTCCGGCTGGGAGATCAGCAGTTCGTCGATGTCCACGCCAAGCCGCTGGGCATAGATGGGGTCGAGTGCGTGTTCCGCATCCACGAAGGCGCAGATGCCGCCTCGCTTCTGGGCTTCGGCGACCACGTGCAGAGCCAGTGTCGTCTTGCCGGAGGATTCCGGGCCGAAGATCTCGATGATGCGGCCCTTGGGTAGGCCGCCGATGCCGAGGGCGATGTCGAGCCCGAGAGAGCCGGTGGGAATGGCTTCTACCTCGATGGCCCGGTTCTGCCCCAGCTTCATGACGGAGCCCTTGCCGAAGGCGCGGTCGATCTGACTTAGGGCGGCTTCGAGCGCTTTCTTCTTGTCCATTGATGAGTTCTCGACCAGTTTGAGTTTCGCCTGCGACATATCCTCAATCTCCTTGTTCCGCAAGGCCGCAGAAATCATTCGGCCGCGAATCGTTCCTTGATGTACACATCATGTACTCAAAAAGTTCTTATTGCAAGTCTGTCGTGGGAGAAAAATCTTTCCGGGTGTGGAAATCCCCCGGTTGGCAATTGCCGGCAAAAAAAGGCCCCGCCGGGGGCGACGGGGCCGAGTTTGCGCTCAACGGTTGTGAACACAGGGAAGTTGGGCCTTGCGGCCAGGTAGGTTGGCCGGGTGCATGCTTGCTAGGGGCCTGGTTGAGATCAGCCGCCTGATGGGGAGAGAGAGGTGCATGCACCCGGCCGGGGAAGGGACCGGCAAGCGGGAAGAACCGGCCCCTGTCTTGCGTGTCGCCGCCATGCTTTCCGGCATGGTGGCGGCCGGTATTCAGATCATTCCCTTCGTGATGTTCCTCCTGTTCCAGGTTCGGCGCAGGTTTTCCGCAAGGGCCTTCACGGGCATGTCGATGCTGACGTTCCCGCCATAGGGATCGAGCCCGAGGGTGGCGTAGACGTTGGCGATGGCGTTCTGCAGGTTCGCATAGGCCACGTCATAGCGCGCAGCGGCGAGGACCGTATTCATCTGTTCGCGGATGAGGGTCTGCTCGCTGGCGGCGTCGGTAGTGGCTGCGGCCCGGACCTGCCGCAGGATGCGGTACTGTACATCGCGGTATTCGCGTGCCGATTGCAGGATGCGACGCTGGTAGAGGTAGCGGACTCGCGAGACGCAGACCTGTGTCATGATGGTCATGGTCAGCGCCAGCGCCCTGGCATGGAGAACCTCGTTGCGCGCCGCAATCTGACGTTTGCGAAGCGGATAGCGGAAGACCTTCATCAGGTTCCAGCTCGCCTTGGCGCCCCAGCTGACCCAGTTGTTGTTGTAGAGGAAGTCGTTGGCATCCACGTTGAAGGCCGTATACAGGGATGCGCCGGGCAACAGCTCCAGCAGGGCGGCCTGCGCTTCTTTCTCGTTGATGCGCCTGCGATAGGCTTCCTCGCGAAGCTCGGGACGATTCTTCAGGGCGATGCGGATCATCTGCCGCGTATCCCACTTCAGATGCAGGACGGAGGGGCGGTGCTTCGGAATGGCCAGCCGAAAGCGGGTTCCAGGTGGCACGTTCATCAATGCCGCCAGCTGCATCTTCGCCGTTTTCAGCTCGCTTCTCAGTTCCTGAAGCTGCTTCTTGATGCCGACCAGTTCGCGCTCGTAGGTGAGCGCGGTCAGCGGTGAAGTCTGACCGGAGCGGGCCAGTCTGCGGGAATTGGCAAGAGCTCTGCGCACACGGCGCTCCAGCCGGTTCATGGCGGCGGAAAGGCGCTGCTCCGAAGCGGCACGCCAGAAGGCCGTGCGCACATCTTCGAAGATGCGGTTCACGACCTTGCGTCTGCGCTCCTCGGCGATCAGCACCTTGTCCGCTGCCTGCAGCGCCCGCACATAGGAAAGGCCGAAATCGAGAATGTTCCAGGAAAAGGTGAGATCTGCCGTCAGCGTCGTTTTTTCCGTGGATTTGGAGGGCTCCAGGGACTGGATGCCGGTCAGCAACGACTGTGAACGCCCGCCCGGTTCGTTGGAGCGCCGAGACCATTCGGAGCTGGCCACCAGCTTCGGCAGCATGTCCCAGCTTTTCAAGTCCAGATTGCCCATGGCGAGGGCCTCGTTCATCTGTTCGACGCGGAAGTCCAAATTGTACTTCAGTGCGCGAGCCATGGCCTCGTAGAGATTGACCGGTCCGGTGATGGGCTCCTGCCCTGCCGTGACCTCCTTCAGGTTCGTTTCGGTGAAGGCCACCATTTCTTCTCCGGACAGATACTCCGGTGAAATGGTGCAACCTGCGAGTGCGGCCGCCGTGACCAGCGCCAGTGCCGTTCTTGTTGTCATTCCCCTCTACCCTCCATTGGAGCGCGTAAAGCCTGCGTGTTCTTGATCTTCAACGGGACGCATTACGCATTGCACTCACTGGTGGCATCGCAGCCTGCAAAGGGCTGATCCAGTCGGGGACGTTACCGGTTCGCGACTGCCCGGTTCCGAACCGGAAACTCGCGCCCCGCCTGAATCAGCTGAGCTATCTCTATCATACGTTGTATTTATCGATCAACACCTATTACAGGTTGTTTCCCCAGCTTTACAACCATAGGGGGTAAAGATCAGTAAGCGGAATAGTGCTCCGCGCCGCATTGCACGGGCGATTGCCGGAAACAGAATGCAGGTGAGAAAAATTTTGCAATCAGTATACGGATATAGCTTGTTCGATGGCGGCAGCGATCGTCAGCAGCTCGTGATCCCGTCCCGCCGGGGCCAAGATGGAAAATCCGACAGGTGGTTCGGTGGCGGCTGTAGCGGGCAGGGAGATGGCGCAAGCATTCAGGAAGTTGGCGGTGAAGGTATTGCGCAAGGCCAAGAAGTTGAGGCGTGCGTAGGTTTCATCATCCGCCTCGAGGGTGGCGATTGGGGGTGGCAGATTGGGCACGGTGGGCATGACCCAGGCATCGCAGATGCCGCATGAGGCCGTGAATCTCCCGATCATTTCTCTGCGTACGCGTTGCATCTCGCAAACCTGTTCCGGGGTGATGTCTGCGCCCATGGAGAGACGCCAGCGCACTCGCGGATCATAGGAATTACCGAATTGACGCAGCATGTCCGCATGCACGGACCAGGCTTCGGAGGTGGCGATGATGCCGTGTTCGCGGATGCGAGGCATGGGGATGTTGCGGAGCTCCATCAGTTGCGCTCCGGCCCGGGACAAGGCGGAAAGAGTCCTTTCGAATGCCTCGGCCACGAGGGGATCCAGGTCTTCCAGAACCAGATCTTGCGGGATGCCCAGAACCGTGGTGGAAAGTGGCCTTTCCGCTGGCAGTTGCGGTGCGCGTCCGGCCATCAGGTCGAAGGCAAGGGCAGCGTCGGCCACGGTGCGGGTGAACGGCCCGGCCACGTCGAATCCGGGAGCCAGCGGCCAGATGCCTTCGGAAGGCAGAGTGCCGTGCGTGGGCTTGAAGCCGACCGTGCCGTTGTAGGCGGCAGGGACACGGCAGGATCCACCGGTGTCGGTACCCAGTGCCAAAGGAGTTGTCCCTTCCGCCACGGATACGGCTGCGCCGGATGAGGAGCCGCCGGGAATGCGGCGTGTCTTTCTGTCCCATATGCTTGCGGGCGTTCCGTAGTGGGGGTTGAGCCCCACGCCGGAATAGGCGAATTCCGTCATGTTCGTCCGGCCCACGGGGATGAATCCGGTCTGTCGCAGATGCGCAATGACAGGTGCATCTTTCCTGGCGGGTGGAGAGTTTTGCAGCACTTTCGAACCGGCGGTCGTCACCTGCCCGTGCACGTCGAACAGATCCTTGACGGAAAACGGGATGCCGGCAAACGGAGAAGGAGCGCGCCCCGTGCGTCGCAGGACGTCGATGTGGTCCGCCAGCCTGCGGGCCCCTTTCACGTCTACCAGCACGAAACTTCTTGCGCCTTCTCCCGAGGGAGCGGCAATACGCTCCAGCGCTTCGTCCACGAGAGAACGGGCAGAGCAGGCCCCGTCCTCCAGGCCGCGGGCCAGTGCGAGTATCTCGCTCCGGCTATTTCTTCCGGTGATCATAGAAGTGGCCGACAACGGTGTAGTGGATATCGCCCTTGTCACGTCCACCCTGTCTTGCCCCGATCACCACGGCCAGGGCGTCGGCCTCGGGGTGCGGCAGATAGACGGATGCCTGCCGGATATCGTAATCCACGGGGCAGCCCCGCCCCTTGGGCATGACCTTGTCACGATGAACTTCCGTGACGCCCTTTCCGTCGGCCAGCTTGAGCACGAAGCCCACCGTCCTGACGCCCTTGCAGTGCGGCGCCTCCAGAGGAAAGGTCTCCAGAGTCAGCAGGCCGGAAAGGCCGGGAGCCGATATCTGCAGAGCCTTGGCAGGTTTGCCGTCCTTGGGTTTGATGGTGCGTCCACGTGGCACAAGTGTCAGGTATTTGATGACCCGGCGGGCATCTAGATAGACGGCGCGGCGCGCACGGTCTATGGCGTCCTCGATGGTGTGGCCCGCGGGAATCTTCGCGGTTTCGTCGTAGACGAAGGGCGAACGGTCGATCTCCTTGTCGGTTCTGAGATCATAGATGCGGATTTCAGCGTAGGGAATGTTCGTACGTGGACGCAATCCGAACTGCTCAATGCCGAAGAAGTATCCACGGCCGTTGAAGCCCACGATGTCCAGTCCAGGTTCGCGCATGGCCTTGCCATCCGCAGCCTGCGTGGCGGAATCTGCGCTGGAAATGAGAGCCAACGCAACGGCGCAACCGGTAAGAAATGTTCTGATCATGTCTGCTGCCTCGATCCTGTAGCCGGAAACTTCCGGTGTTGTGCCCCTGTTGTTTCCGGGGTGCCTTGACCCTTGTCATGTAGCAGGAGGAGACACATATGGAAATTGCGGCCTGATGTTCCTTTGCGGAGCATGCCGGCTGCAGGCAAGGCTGCAAGGAGGGGTCATGATGAAAGTACTGGCAGGGTTCGTTCTGGTGATGTTGCTGCAGGGGACTGCCCATGCGGGAGAGGTTCTTCCGGCCGGCAGGGCGGAAGCGGCAAAGCCTCTCATTGCCGAACAATGCATCAAATGCCATGTCGTGCCGGGATTTCCGACGGACAGGGTGCAGCCTGCCGTGAAAGCTCCTTCCTTTATGGAGATTGCGGACAATCCGGCCCGCTATCCGGATGCCCAGATTGCCGCATTCCTGCGGCAGCCCCACTATCCGATGAAGGGATTCGTGCTGTCAAAGAAGGATATCGCGAACATCATCGCCTTCATCCGGTCGCTGCGCGAGCGGCACTGACTTCCGGCAGCCTGTTTCACCGTGCCGCCATGCATGGCGTCCCATGCCGAGGTGGAGGTCAGGAGGGCATGGCGCGTTTTACCGTTTCGGCGATCTGCTTCAAGTTGAAGGGCTTGGCGAGGAAGGTGAATTCCACGTCTTCCTCCAGGCTCTCGGCGAAGGCGTCCTCTGCATGGCCGGACATGAACACCACCGGTGCGGAAACACCCATCTTGCGCAGTTCCCGTAGCATTGTGGGGCCGTCCATTCCCGGCATCACCACGTCGGAAACGATCAGGTCCACGTTTTCGCCGTCCTCCAGCATCTCCTCCATGGTGTCGAGCGCGATCTCGCCTGAAGAGGCCTCGATGACGTCGTAGCCGCGAGCCTTCAGGGCATGGACGGCAAAGGCGCGGACGGCGTCCTCGTCCTCCACCAGCAGGATGCGGCCGGAACCGGTGAGATCCTCGCGGCCCTCGCTTTCCGCCTGCCGAGCTTCCAGACGTTTCGCCTTCTCGCTCTCGGTTTCCACGTGTCGCGGCAGGTAGATGCGGAAGGCCGTTCCTTCTCCCGGCTTCGAGTCGCAAAAGATGTAGCCGCCGGTCTGCTTGACGATGCCGTAGACGGTGGAGAGTCCCAGTCCCGTGCCCTTGCCAACGGTCTTGGTCGTGAAGAAGGGATCGTAGATCTTGTCCAGCAGCTCCGGAGGTATGCCTTCGCCGGTGTCCGCCACCTCGATCAGCACGTAATCCATGTCGGGCATGATGTCGGGCGCGATGCGCGCGGCCTCTTCGGCGGGTACGTTGGCGGTGCGTACTGTCAGCTTGCCTCCGCGGGGCATGGCGTCGCGAGCGTTGACGGCCAGGTTCATGATGACCCGGTCGATCTGCGAGGGATCGGCGAAGACAGGCCACAGGTCGCGTCCGTGCTCCAGCGTCAGCTCGATCTTCTCGCCCATAGAGCGGCGCAGCATGGCGATCATGTCGGAGAGCAGGTCGGTCAGCGATATGACGCGCGGTTGCAGCGTCTGCTTGCGGGAGAACGCCAGCAGCTGACGCACCATGGCGGCGGCCCGGTTGGCGTTCTGCTTGATGTTCATGATCTGCTCGAAAGAGGGATCCTCCGGCCGGTGCTTCTGCAGCAGCATGTCGGAGAAGCCCAGGATGGCGGTGAGCATGTTGTTGAAGTCATGGGCGATGCCGCTCACCAGCTTGCCCACGGCCTGCATCTTCTGGCCCTGTTCGAGCTGTTGCATGAGACCCTGCTGAAGCGTGGTGTCGATCACGTAGAGAGTCAGAGCCCGCACGCCGTCCTGATCGGTCTCCGTCGCGGCAATGGTGATCTGGGCACGGGTTTCCGATCCGGATTCGATGTTGAAATCGCCCTGTGCCTGCAGTCTCTCGCCGGAGGCCACGGAACGGAAGAGGCGCATGAGTCGGTCACGATCGGTCTGGGCCACGATTCGCGAGATGCTGTCTCCCAGATGCGCCTCGGAAGTGATCTGCGCCAGCGCCGCGTTGAGCATCGTCAGGCGCCCCTCGGCATCGGCCATGGCAATCCCGACCGGAGCGCTGTTGACGAAACGGGCCAGCTTGTGCGCCTGCCGCTCCGCATCCAGCCGCGTGCCGCGCATGTCGAGTACCAGCGTACGGGACGGGCGCGGATGCCCGGCGGCATCATGGTCCACACGATGAATAATCCGCACAGGAATGGTTTCGCCGGATGTACTGCGCAGATCGGCGTGAAAGGTCTCCACGCGGCGCACGCCCGGCTCCGGGGCGATGGCGGCGAGTTGTGCGGCGATCTCTTCCGGCAGCACGTCGTTCAGAGTGAGGGACTGGCTCATGATCCGCTCCAGATCCAGCCCCAGCCATTCGCCCAGCGTGGCGTTCAGATAGGTGATACGGCCATCCGGCAGGGTGGAGAAGAGGCCCGCCGGCATGTTGTCCAGATAGTCGATGATGTGCTGCAGATTGACGAAGGCCCGGTCCTGTCGCGCCCGTTCCCCGGTGACGTCGGAGATGCGCCACAGGGTGAGATCCTGTCCCTCCAGCCGCATGGGAGAAGTGCGGATGCGGATCCAGGCATGGCCGTCCTCGCGAGCGCCGGGTGCGTTCTGTCCGGCTTCCAGGTGGAACTCCGCTTCTCCGCTTTCGCCGTCCCGGGCCTTGAGCGAAAGACGGTAGATCTGTTGCGCCGGTTCCGGAAAGCCGGCATAGAGGTTGTCCAGTCCCACCAACCGGCTGCGTCCTGCCCGTGCGATCAGATCCCTGTAGGCGGAATTTGCATAGAGCGGCCGCCCACGCCTGTCGGTGATGAGGCAGGCCTCCTCCAGTGCCTCGGAAAAAGCGTCAAGGAAAGCCCGATGACGGTTTTCGGGACCGAAGTGCAATAGACCTGCCGTCCATCCGAAGAGGGCTCCGGCACCGGCGAAGGCGAGAATGCCGCCTGCTGCAACGGCCCAGCGTGGTGCTTCCGGCATGCCTTGCATGGTCGCCCAGGCGAGCCCTCCGGCCGCGACTGCCGCAGTGGTGGCCAGCAGCATGCCGGCCAGAATGCGCAGCGTTCCGCCTCTGCGTCGCTCCGTCCGCACATGCGGTACGTCCGTTGCAACAGATCCGGTCATGGCCGAGGTGTCCGTCATGGCTGCCTATCGTTGTTGTCGCGCGCGGCAGAAAGGGCCTCTCCGGGCCTTTCCCGTGGCGTTGGTTCTCCGATCTTTCCGGGCGCCTCGCAGCTCCCGCATCATGGTGGAGCAGCGGGCGGGTACGCACTGCCGGATACGGACAAACGCAAGCGAATCATTCCTTTCAGATGAATACCATTCCTTCCGGTCAAGAGAAACCGTCACCATTCTTTGCCGTCATGCTGCGGCTGGGGTATAGTGGCGCGGTATTTTCGCTTGTCGTCACTATGCCGGGAAGCGTTCTCGGGGGATTCGTTCACGTTTGAAATCGAGGGGGCATCCGGAATGTCCGATCTTGTTTACTACGCGGTAATCGCGCTGATCCTGCTTGTTGCGATCTATGGGACACTTGTGCTGCTGAAACTGTACAGGAAGAAAGCGCGCCGACGTGATCCGGAGGGACGCATTGCGGTCGTTGCCGCCTGCGACGTGGACGAGAGCCGTCAGCTTCTTCTCGTGCGCCGTGACGATGTGGAGCATCTCGTGCTGGTCGGTGGCAACACGGATCTGGTCATCGAGAGCGGCATTGAAGCCGAGGAATACCGCGAGCCGGTTGTTGCGCCTGCTCGCATGGCTTCGCCTTTGCCGCGTGCGGCGGCTCCTGCTGCGCCGCCTTCGCCGCCGCCGCAGCAAGAGGAGGTGGATGCACCGCACGGAAATCCGGCCCGGTTCGGGCCTTCGCGTTCCACTGCTCCCGCTGCGCCGAAACCGGCCAAGCCGGCTCCGCCGTTCCCGCCCCGCAGGGACGAGCCGGAGCTCTAGACACGTTCTTGACTGCAGACGGGACGGATCAGGGCATGTGACATGCCGCAGGAATCCATCCGTCAAGCTGCCATGCGGACGGATGACAGCATGCTCAAGCGCGGCTATCGCCCCCTGCCATGAAAGAATGCGGCGGGGTGGTGTCAGTCAGTCGTCCCGGAACACCTTTTCGCGGCGCTCGTGACGCTCCTGGGCCTCAATGGAGAGCGTGGCGATAGGCCTTGCCTCCAGCCGGCGCAGGGAAATGGGCTCCCCAGTCTCTTCGCAGTAACCGTACTCGCCATTCTCGATGCGCTCCAGCGCGGCGTCGATCTTGGCGATCAACTTGCGTTGCCGGTCGCGGGTGCGCAGCTCGATGGAACGGTCCGTCTCCGTGGAGGCGCGGTCGGCAATGTCCGGGAGGGGTTCGTTTTCGTCCTGCAGGTGCTGAAGCGTGCTGCGGGCCTCGCGCAGAATTTCCTCTTTCCAGGCGAGCAGCTTGCGGCGGAAATACTCGCGCTGGCGCTCGTTCATGAACGGCTCGTCCTCGCTGGGACGGTAATCGTCGTCCAGTTCGATGCCGGATACCATCGTCGTGCTTCCCTCCGTTGTCTGCCGTTTTCCGGGCAGCGCCTGTATACGACTGACACAGGTCATGGACAAGAGGGTTTAAGCAAGAGCTATGCCAGAACGCGTGCGGGCAATTCGGCATCCGGGCAGGATGTGCGGGTTGTGGGGCGGCCCGGCTTGGTTTATGCCTGAATGCGGATCGGGCCGGACACCGGCTGTCACTTGTCGGGATCTTGCACATGCGTTTCTCATCCGGGCGCGAGTATCTGGAACAGCCCATGAAGGCGGTGACCATCTTCGGCATGTCCGGGGTGGGCAAGACGACGCTGGGGCGCAAGCTGCGCTCGGCGGACTGGTTCCTCTATTCCGTCGACTACCGTATCGGCACCCGCTACATGAACGAGCACATCGTCGACAACTTCAAACGCGAGGCGATGAAGGTGCCGCTGCTGCGCCAGCTGTTGCGTTCGGACTCGATCTATATCTCTTCCAACATCACCTTCGAGAACCTGGAGCCGCTGTCCACCTATCTCGGCAAGCCTGGAAACCCGGAGAAGGGCGGTCTGTCCTTCGAGGAATATCGCCGGCGGCAGGCCCAGCATCGCCGTGGCGAGATCGCCGCGCTGCTGGACGTTCCGGAGTTCATCGGCAAGGCGCGGGAGATCTACGGCTATGAGCACTTCCTGTGCGACACCGGCGGCTCGCTGTGCGAGGTCATCAATTTCGACGATCCTTCCGATCCCGTTGTCAACGCCCTGACGAACAACACCCTTCTGCTCTACATCGAGGGCACGCCGGAGCATGCGGAGATGCTCATCGAGCGGTTCCGCCGTGCTCCGAAGCCCATGTACTACCAGCCGGAATTCCTGAAGCGGATCTGGGCGGAATACATGGCCGAGAAGGGTATTTCGGACGAGCGTGAAGTGGATCCGAACGACTTCGCCGTCTGGGGCTTCGAGCGCCTGATCCACCACCGCATTCCCCGCTACGAGAAGATCGCCCGGCGCTGGGGCTATACCGTCGGCATGGAGGACATCCAGAAAGTTGCCGGTGAGCAGGACTTCAACGAACTGGTTGCCGCCACCATCGATGCGGCCGGTACCTGAATCCATGTCGGGCCTCCTGACTGCCATTCCCGGGAAGACGGAAATTCGCCCGGCCTGACATAGTCTTGGGGTGCGGAAGGGGACTCCGCAGCGTGTCGCTC
>JAJRRY010000156.1 GCA_024279095.1 Alphaproteobacteria bacterium | reverse complement strand
GTCGTCGGGCTGTTTCTGATTTCGGTGGCACTGCTGGTTTTCGTCTGGCGGCGCTGGCGCAAACCGCTCGAGCCGGGTGTGGAACCCGGGGACTTCCGGCGCATCTGGCGGGCCCTGCGGGTGGCCATCTTTTCGGGCATCGTCGTGAGTGCAACGCTGATCATTCTCAACGTCGCCATCTACTCCATCAGCGCACCTTCGCCCCGTGTCGTCCGCCTGCTGGATGCTCTGGCCATGTCGATCATGTTTTCCGCCGTGGTGATCGCACTGGCCCGCGGCATCTTCCGGCCGCAGACGCCTCATATGCGCCTCGTGAACATCTCGGACAGCGGAGCGCGTACCGCTTTCCGTATCGCCGCCGCGATCGCGGTCGTCTACTCGGTCGATTACATGATGGGCCAACTGGCCGCCATCCTGTTCATGCCGGTAGCTTTTTCCGAGGGCTGGAGCGCCTTTGTTTCCATCATCTATATCGTCCTCGTGGCGCTGTTCATGCTGCGTGTGAGACAGGCCGACCCGCTGGAGGAAGAGACCAGTGAACGGCACCGCTTCTTCTTCGGCTGGGTGCGGTACGTTTTCCACTTTGTGTGGTTGGTGCTGCTCGGCGTGGCGCTGGCCCTGATGCTTGGTTACGTGGCCCTGGCCCATTTCGTCACGACACGGCTCGTGCTGACGGCCTCCATCGTTGCCGGTCTCTACCTGCTGCATCACCTGGCCGACGCCATGGTGCGCAATGCTCTGGACAGACATACCTATACCGGCCAGTTCCTGCGCACCACGCTGTCCATTCCGGAGCGTACCATCACCCAGCTTGGCGTACTGTTTTCCACGCTGGTGGACATTGGCACCGTCCTTGTGGGGCTGCCCGTCATCCTAATGCTCTGGGCCGTCAACTGGACGGACATGACAAACTGGGCGCAGGCGGCCTTCTTCGGCTTCAAGGTGGGCAACATCACCATCGAACCGGCCTCCATACTGCTGGCCATCGTGGTCCTCATCATCGGGCTGATCCTGGCCCGACTCATCACCCTGTGGCTCGATCGCCGGGTGCTGGACCGGATGAACCTGGATTCCGGCATCCGCCATTCGCTCATCACCACCTCGAAGTACGCCCTGACCATCGGCGCCTTTCTCGTGGCATTATCCGTGGCGGGAGTGAACTACACCTCGCTCGCCTTCATGGGCGGTGCGCTCGGTATCGGTATCGGTTTCGGCCTGCAGTCCATCGTCAACAACTTCGTTTCCGGTCTCATCCTGCTGGCCGAACGACCGATCAAGGTCGGCGACTGGATCAAGGTTTCGGGTGGCGAGGGGGTGGTGCGCAAGATCAAGGTGCGCTCCACGGAGATCGAGACGTTCGACCGCTGCTCGATCATCGTGCCGAACTCCTCGCTCATCTCCGAGCCGGTGTCCAACTGGTATCATTCCTCCCGCATGGGCCGCTTGCGCTTGCCGATCGGCGTGTCCTACGACGCGGATCCCGACGAGGTGGAAAAGATCCTCCTGCGTTGCGCCAATTCCCATCCACGCGCGCTCGCCGCACCGAAGGCCTTCGTCCTGTTCACCGGCTTCGGGGACAATTCGCTGGATTTCGAACTGCGCGTCTACATTGATGACGCGGGCTATCTGGCATCGACCGCATCGGACCTCCGGTTCGCCATATTCCGCTCCTTCAGGGAAGCCGGAATCGAAATCCCGTTCCCGCAGCGCGATATTCATGTCCGCTCCCTGCCACCTGAAATTTTCGATCGCGGCGGG
>JAJRRY010000155.1 GCA_024279095.1 Alphaproteobacteria bacterium | reverse complement strand
TGGGCCTGATGTCCTTCTTCGGCAGGACGTTCCGTCACGGAATCCATCCGCCCGGAAACAAGGAGCGGACGGCGGGCGTTCCCATCCGCCGTCTCGCCTTTCCGCCGCGCCTGATCATCCATCTCGACCAGTTCATCGGACGGCCGGCGAAGCCGGTGGTGCGCAAGGGACAGGAGGTGGTGCGCGGCCAGCCGATCGCCGAGCCCGACGGCTTCATGTCGGTGCCCCTGTTCGCACCGGCCACCGGGCGGGTGCGCGACATCCGGCTGATGCCGTCGGCCCGCGGATCCCGCTCCATGGCCATCGTCATCGACGTGCACGAGGCCTCCTCCCAGCGGGTGCGCTGGGCGCGTCCCGTCAACAATCTGGAGGAGATGGACCGCGAGGCGCTGATCTGCGCCATCCAGAATACCGGCCTGACCGGTCTCGGTGGTGCGGCCTTCCCGATGCACATGAAATATGCCTCTCCGCCCGACGACGACACCCTGCCCGACACGCTGGTGGTCAACGGTGCCGAATGCGAGCCCTGGCTGACCGCCGATCATCGGGTGATGCTGGAACAGCCGGAGGACCTGCTGCGCGGCATCCGTTACGCGCTGCGGGCCAGCGGCGCGAAACGGGCCGTCATCGGCATCGAGGACAACAAGTGCGATGCTGCGGAAATGCTGCGCCGGCATCTGCAGCCGGACGATCCGATCCATGTGGAACTCGTGGAGACGAAGTATCCGCAGGGTGCGGAGAAGATGTTGATCTATACCCTGCTGGGACGCAAGGTGCCGGCCGGCGGACTCCCCCGGCAGGTGGGCGTGGTGGTGTCCAATGCCGGCACGCTGGCCCAGCTCGGTTACCTGCTGCCGCGCGGCGAGGGGCTGATCGAGCGCATCGTCACCGTGGCCGGTCCCGGCGTGGAGCGCCCCGGCAACTACCGGGTGCCCATCGGCACCCCGGCCCGTTTCATCCTCGAGGAGGCGGGCCTGAAGACGGAGAATGCCGAGATCATCTTCGGCGGTCCGATGATGGGCCTCGACGTGCCGGAACTGGACGTGCCGATCACCATGGGCACCTCCGGTGTACTGGTGCGCGAGGACATCGGCGGCGAGAAACGCATCTGGCCATGCATCAAGTGCGCCCGCTGCGTGGATGCCTGCCCGATGTACCTCAATCCCTCCATGCTGGGGCAGCTGGCACAGGCCCGCCGTTACGAGGAGATGCTGGAGCACTACAATCTCCTTGACTGCTTCGAATGCGGATGCTGCACCTACGTCTGTCCCTCCAACATTCCACTGGTGCAGCATTTCCGCATCGCCAAGGCCATCAACCGCGAAAGGGCGCAGGCAGGATGATCTCGCGCAAGGTGCACATAGCCCTGAAGCCCTCGCCGCACATCCACTCCGGGCAGGACGTGGTCGTCATCATGCGCAACGTGGTGCTGGCCCTGCTGCCGCTGAATCTGTGGTTCGTCTGGCAGTTCGGTCTTTCCGCCATCGCCCATACGCTGGGCATCCTGCTGTCCTGCCTGCTGGCTGAGCGCATCTGGGCCTGGGCCGCCGGGAAGCCGAATCCGCTGGGCGACTGGTCGGCCACCATCACCGGCCTTCTGCTGGCGCTCACCGTGCCGCCCTCCCTGCCCCTGTGGATGGGCGCCGTCGGCGGCGTGGTCGCCATCGCCCTAGGCAAGGCCTTCTTCGGCGGGCTGGGCTTCAACGTCTTCAATCCGGCGCTGGTCGGCCGCGCCTTCATTCAGGCGGCGTTTCCGGTGGCCGTCAACACCTGGCCCCCGGCCTGGTGGGAGGGGCGCTTCGCCACCTTCTATCCGACCACCCTTACCGGTCCCTTCATGTCGCCTCCCGATCTCAATGCCTGGCTGACTTCGGCGGTGGACGCGGTCAGCGGCGCCACGCCGCTCGCCCAGATGAAATTCGCCCATCAGCAGCAGTCGGCTCTGGATCTGTGGATCTTCGCCGATGCCACGAACGTCACCGGCCCGCCCGCCCTGCTGATTCTGGTCTGCGGACTCTACCTGGCTTTCCGGCGCATGCTCGACTGGCGCATTCCGTTGTCGGTCATGGGATCCGCCGCCGCCTTTGCCGCCGTCTTCTGGCTGCTCGATCCCGGTCGCCATCCCGATCCGCTCTTCGTGCTCGCCTCCGGCGGCCTGATGCTGGGCGCATGGTTCATGGCCACCGACATGGTGGGCTCGCCGGTCACACCCGCAGGTGCCGTGCTTTACGGGATCCTCATCGGCGTGGTGACGGTGATCATCCGTCTGTTCGGTGGCATGGCGGAAGGCGTGATGTACGCCATCCTTCTGGGCAACGCCGCCACGCCGCTGATTGAGCGCATCACCCAGCCGCGGCCCTTCGGCTCCGAGGCAAGGAGGCGCTCATGAGCGGCAGTCACGAGATCCGTCACGCTCCGAGGACTTCCCCCTGGCCACTGATCGCCACACTGGGTGGGGTGGCCATGCTGTCCGGCCTGCTGGTCGTGGCGGTCTATCAGTTTACCAAACCCATCATCGCCGAGAACCAGCGTCAGGCGGTGGCCCGCGCCATCGGCAGAGTCATACCCGGAGCGGTGAGCAACCGCGCCTTCCGAGTGGAGAACGGTCGCCTCGTGCCGGCTGGGCCGCAGGCGCGCGGCGAGGTGATCTACGCCGGCTACGATGTGAAGGGCCGGCTGATCGGCATCGCCGCGAAGGCCGGCGCGCAGGGCTATGCCGACATGATCCACATGCTTTACGGCTACGATCCGGCCACTCAGCGCATATTGGGATTCGAGGTGCTGAAGATGGCGGAGACACCGGGGCTGGGCGACAAGATCACCACGGATGAGGGCTTTCTCGCCAACTTCCCCCTCGATGCCACGGTAGAGGAGGGGAAGCTGAGACATGAGATCGTCACCGTCAAACACGGGCGCAAACGCAATCCCTGGGAGATCGACGCCATTTCCGGGGCCACCATCTCCTCGCGGGCCGTGGGCAAGGCGCTGAACGCCTCCGCGCAGCGCCTGCTGCCGATCATCCGTTCCCAGCTTGATGTGCTGCGCCGCAACGGCCCCGAAGCCGGAGGAGGAAAGCGATGACCACCGTCACCACGAAAGGCGGCAGGAAGAAGGAGGAAGGCATCACCTGGGACGTCTTCGCGCAGGGCCTGTGGCGCGACAACCCGGTGCTGGTGATGCTGCTCGGCCTGTGTCCGGTGCTCGCGGTGTCCAACAGCGCCGTCAACGCGCTGGCCATGGGCCTTGCCACGACCTTCGTGCTGGTCTCTTCCGGAGCGCTGGTGTCGCTGCTGCGGCACCTGATCCCGAAGCAGGTGCGCATCGCCACCTACATCGTTATCATCGCCACTTTCGTGACTATCGTTGACTATCTCATCCAGGCCATCTCGCTGGATCTGTACAACGCCCTCGGCGCCTTCATCCAGCTCATCGTGGTAAACTGCATCATCCTCGGCCGCGCCGAGGCCTACGCCTCGCGCAATACTCTCGGCCGGGCGGTGGTGAATGCCACAGGCATGGGACTGGGCTTCACGCTGGCCCTGCTGGCACTGGGCAGCATCCGCGAGATCCTCGGCGCCGGTTCGCTGTTCGGCATCGACCTGTTCGGCAAGGGGTTCGAGCCGTGGGTGGTGATGATCATGCCTCCGGGCGGGTTCATCGTCCTGTCCCTGCTTCTGGTGGCCTTCAACTGGATCAACCAGCGTCTCGGCAGGCAGATCGAGCAGTCGGAAGGGTGCGGCCATGGCACATGACAGTCTTTCCTTCATCTTCCTGAACGCGGCGCTGATGAACAACTTCGTGCTGGCGCTGTTCCTCGGCCTGTGCCCCTTCCTCGGGGTGTCGGGCAAGCTGGAGACGGCCGGGCCGATGGGGCTGGCCACCTCCTTCGTCATGCTGGTCAGCTCGGTCTGCGCCTATTTCATCAACGAGATCCTGGTCGCCTGGGACATCACCTTCCTGCGCCTCATCGCCTACATCACGGTGATCGCTTCCGCCGTACAGCTGGTGGAGATGACCCTGAAGAAATTCGCTCCGGCTCTGTTCAGAGCCCTCGGCATCTACCTGCCGCTGATCACCACCAATTGCGCCATCCTCGGCCTGGCCCTGTTCCAGACCTTCAAGGAGTACGACTTCCTCCAATCTCTGGTGTATGCGCTGGGTGCCGGCGCCGGCTTCACGCTGGCCATCATGCTCATGTCCGGGCTGCGCGAGAAGCTGGATCTCTCCGACGTGCCGGGCATCGTGCGCGGCGCGGCACTCTCGCTGATGCTGGGCGGCCTGCTGTCCCTGTCCTTCATGGGCTTCGCAGGTCTCGGCGGCGGTCACTGAGGAGGACGGTGCCATGTTGCGCGACTACCTGATCGCCTTTCTCGCCCTGCCCGCCATGGTCATCCTGTGGGTGGTGGTGGACAACCTCTACCGGCGCTTCTCCCTGCGTCATCCGGAATTCCGCTCCCGGCCCGAAGGCGGCTGCGGATCCTGCGGCTCCGGCGGCGCCGGCAAGGGCACCTGCCACTTCCCCGACCGCGACTGAACGGGATTCCGCACTCTGTCGGAAATTTTTTGCGACGGAATCGATCTCCCCGTCCGTTGAATGGAGCAGACGGCACATCAGTCCGCTCCATGGTGCCGTCCGCCCCCCGGCTTCCCCTCACAACGCGGACGAGAAGAACGAAGACGACAAAGGAGATCGACCATGAAGAACACGGCGAAACTTTTGATGACCCTTTCGGCATTCGGCATGCTGGCCGCCGCCGGTACGGCTGCCCAGGCGGAAGGCTCTGTCAGCGGCCCGAAACTGCTGCCGTTTGCCCAGATCGATGCCGATGGAGACGGCTTCCTGACCCGCGAGGAGGTACGCAAGGCCCGCGAGGCCCGTTTCGCAAAATTCGATGCCAACGGTGACGGCAAGGCGGAAGCTTCCGAGATCGACGCGGCCATCATGAAGCGTCTGGAAAAGCGCAAGGTGAAGATCCGTTATCGCATTCTCGGCCGCCTCGATGCCAATGGTGACGGCGTCATCGACAAGGAGGAATACATGAATGCCTACATGCGGATGTGCAGTCGTGCCGACCGCAACGGTGATGGCCGTATCGATCGGCGCGAGGGTGCCATGTTCGCCCGCAAGATGCGCGCCATGGCCGGCGGAAAGTCGAAGATGATGCATTCCGGTGGTGGGCAGAAGGGTTACAAGAGCTACAAGGGCTACAAGGGCTACGCAGGAAAGGACTGTGAGAGGCGCCACCGCGATCGTCGCTGGGCGGACTGATCGGAAATGCGCTATGCTTGCGGCAACAGGCCGAAGCGGGCCTTGGGTCCGCTCCGGCCCGTGCGGGAGGCACCATGCGGGACAGGCCCGACGATGACGAGCTCATGGCCGCGGTTGCACGCGGCGAGGGAACGGCTTTCGCAACGCTGCTGGAGCGTCATCTCGAGAGGGTGCGCGCCATCGCCTGGCGCATGCTCGGCTCTGCCGATGCGGCCGACGACGTGGCACAGGATGTCTTCCTGCGGATCTGGACCCGACCGCAGACTTATGATCCTGCCCGTGGACGTTTCGCCGCGTGGCTGTCGCGGGTTGCTGCCAATGCGTGCATCGACCGGTTGCGCCGGAATGAACCCGGGCAACTGGATGATGCAGCTGAGGAATGGCTTGCCGATCCGGCTCCGGATCCGGAGCGCCGCACCATGCAGGCGGAGACCGCAGCCCGGGTACGTGCGGCCATTGCGGCACTCCCGGAGCGCCAGAGGCTGGCCGTCGTGCTCTCCCATGATCTGGGACACACCAACATCGAGATTGCGCGGATCATGGATACCACCGTGGAAGCGGTGGAATCGCTGCTGGGACGGGCAAGGCGCAGATTGAAGACGGAGTTGCGCGGCGAACTGGCCGCAGGGCTGAAGGATGAAGAACCATGAGCGGGAACAGGAAACTGGCCGAATTCCGCGAGCTTCTGGACAGGTGCGGCAGCCGTCCGGAGGACTGGCCCGCAGAGAAACGCGAAAAGATGCTGCGGTTCTGTATGGAAAACCCGCAGGCCCGTGCCCTGCTGGCAGAAGCGAGAGCCCTGGACACTCTGCTCCGCGCAACGGAGGTGCCGCCCGCCGCTCCGGATCTTGCCGCTCGTCTGCTGCGTCGTGCTGCGGATATCGACAGGGAAAATGGACAAGTCCCGCCTGTGGTTTCCGCCGCCGCTGCCACACCTGCCGCCAATGACAACCGGCCCGTGATGCGCTGGCTGGCCTCCGGCTGGCTGGCGGCCTCTCTGCTGGTCGGCATCTGGCTCGGATTTTCGGATCGCTTCATCGTGCCTTCCACGCTGTTTGACGGAAACACGACGGTGGCCGAAGCCGATGGCGATACACTGACCGAATTGCTGGGCATCGTTTCCAGTGACGAGGAAGGGGGAGAAACCCTATGACAGAAAACACGCGGCAGAAGAAACGCAGGGGCTGGCTGCTTCCACTGCTTCTTGTCTCCCTGGCCTTCAACTTCCTGGTCGTCGGAGCCGTGGGCGCCATGATCGCCCGGCACTATCTGGACCGGAAGATCTGGGGTGTTGATGACCCCCGCAAGATGGATGCCCGCTGGAAGCGGCATGCCGCGCTGGGACGCCCGGGGCGCATGCTGCGCGCTTCCCGCAAGTTGCTGCGCGAGCTGCCGGAGGAGCGCCGCAAGGAACTGTCCGCACTTGTGCGCAAGCATGGCCGGGCCATTCGTGAAGCATATGTGAAGGTCGGGGAGGCGCGTGCCCGTCTGGCCGCCGTCATCGCCACCGAGCCGTTCGACGAGGGAGCCTATGCCGAAGCCATGAAGGAACTGCGGCAGGCGGACGCCGCAGCCCGCATGAAGGTGCTGGATCTGGCCGATGCTTTTCTGCGTGCTCTCACGCCCGAGGAGCGCCGCCGCTATGCGGAAATCCTGCGCAGGAATTCGTATCGCAGATGGCACCGTTGACGACGGACATTTTCCGGCTGACCGGTTTCAGCCGTCCATCCATTCCGTAAAGGCCTGGCGCTGCACCTCATCCATGCGCAGACCGAACTTTCCGTGCCGCCACAGAATGTCGTCGGCATTGCGCGCCCACTCCATACGCCTGAGGTAGTCGACTTCGCGTTCGGTCAGTCCGCCGCCGAAGGCACGCCCCATGTCGGCAGGTCCCCTTGCATTTCCGACCACCACCTCCGCACGCGTGCCGTAGGCATGGCACAGCCGTTCCGCCTGCCCGGCCTCCAGCCAGGGGTGCCGCCGCAGGAGATCGTCGATCAGTTCCGGAAGACCGTTCAGCGGAAAATCTCCGCCGGGAAGCGGCGCCTGCCGCGTCCACGGGCCGCCCATCCCGGGAAAGAAGGGGGCGAGCTTCTCCATCACTTCTTCTGCAAGTTCCCGGTAGGTGGTGAGCTTTCCACCGTAGATGTTGAGCAATGGCGGGTTTTCTTCTTCCACCTGAAGATCAAGTACGTAATCGCGTGTCACGGCACTGGCTGAAGCTTCGCCGCTGTCGTAGAGGGCCCGGATCCCGGCGAAGCTCCACACCACGTCCGCCGGTGTCACGGGAGATGCGAAATAGGCCGAAATGGCATGGCAGAGATAGGCGATTTCCTCCGCCGAGGCGGAGACGTGATGCGGCCCTTCCGCGGTCATCTCCACGTCCGTGGTGCCGATCAGCGTGAAGTCGCGCTCCCACGGTATGGCGAAGACGATGCGGCCATCCGGGTTCTGGAAGATGTAGGCCTTGTCGTGGTCGTAGAGCTTCCGCACCACGATGTGGCTGCCTTTCACCAGCCGCACGCTGCGCCGGGCCCGACCTGCGCCGTGACTGCGTGCGGCCACCTCGCCTACCCATGGACCGGCGGCATTGACCAGCGCCCGGGCGGCGATTTCCCTGCGCTCGCCGGGGCCTTCCAGCACGATGCGCCACACGCCGCCTTCGCGCCGGGCCTTCACGAGCGCGGTGTTCACAAGCACCTCGGCACCGTGATCGGCAGCATCTCGGGCGGTGAGAATGGTCAGCCGCGCATCGTCCGTCTGGCAGTCGGAATACTCGAAACCCTTCGTGAACTCCGGTTTTAGCGGTGTGCCTGCCGGATCCCGCCGCAGGTCGATGCCGGTAGATGGCGCAAGCAGCTTCCGCCCGCCGAGGTGGTCGTACAGGAAAAGCCCGATGCGGATCATCCAGGCGGGCCTGAGGTGGGGCTGGTGAGGCAGTACGAAGCGCAGGGGATGCGTGATGTGCGGTGCGGCACGCCATAGCACCTCGCGCTCCGACAGTGCCTCGCGTACCAGCCGGAACTCGTAATGCTCCAGATAGCGCAAGCCTCCGTGGACGAGCTTCGTGGAGGCCGAGGAGGTGGCGCTGGCCAGTCCCTCCATCTCCGCCAGCAGAACGGACAGGCCTCTGCCGGCGGCGTCGCGCGCCACGCCGCAACCGTTGATTCCGCCGCCGATGACGGCAATGTCGTAGATCTTGCGGGACACGGGGCAATCTCCTGCCCGTTGAGAGGAAATGGTGATCCCGGCAGGATTCGAACCTGCGACCCTCAGATTAGGAATCTGATGCTCTATCCAGCTGAGCTACGGGACCACGCCCAATCCACATAGTCAATTGCCGCTTCCGGCGCAAGCGGCTTGCTGCCGACCGGTGGCCGCCGAGTCTCCATGCGCAAACTTGCGGGTTTTGCAGGCGGCTGCGGCGGGCTATAAGGAGGCCGGAAAGCCTGCCTGCCCCGGGCAGGTCGTCAGGAATGCGGACGGAACGATGGGAAACGAGACCGAACACCTGTCCCGCGCCGAGGTGGCGCACGTGCTGGCGGAGGCATTGCCCTTCATGCAACGCTATGCTGGCCAGACCGTGGTCATCAAATACGGCGGTCATGCCATGGGCGATCCGGAGCTGGCGCGCAAGTTCTGCGCCGATATCGTGCAGATGAAGCTCTCCGGCATCCATCCGGTCATCGTGCACGGGGGCGGTCCGCAGATCGGTGCCATGCTGGAGAAGCTGGGTATCGCCTCGCGTTTCGAGGACGGCCTGCGGGTAACCTGCGCCCGCACCGTCGAGGTCGCCGAGATGGTACTTTCGGGTTCCATCAACAAGTCGGTGGTGGCCTGCATCCAGAGCGTGGGGGGCAAGGCGGTGGGCATCTCGGGCAAGGACGGCAACCTCTGCCGCGCGCGCAAGCTGCAGCGGAAGAAGACCGATCCGGTCTCCGGGCTGGAGAAGATCATCGATCTGGGTTACGTCGGCGAGCCGGTGCATGTGGATACGGACATTCTCGACACCCTCTCCGCTTCTCATGCCATTCCCGTCATCGCTCCCATCGGCGTTTCCGCCGAGGGCGAGACCCTGAACATCAATGCCGATACCTTCGCCGGCGCCATCGCCACCGCGTTGAAGGCCAAGCGGTTGCTGCTTCTGACCGACGTGGCCGGCGTGCTCGATCCCGATGGCGAGCTGATTCCGGAGCTGACCCCGCAAAGCGTGGAGCGGCTGATCGGCGAAGGCGTGATCACCGGCGGCATGATCCCCAAGGTGCGTTCTTCCGTGGAGGTGCTGAAAGGCGGTGTGGAAGGTGTGGTCATTCTGGATGGCCGGGTGCCCCATGCGGTGCTGCTGGAACTGTTCACCGCCCGCGGGGTCGGCACGCGGATCAGCGAGGACGGGGGAGGTGCGGACGCATGACGGACCGCGGCTTCGACCATGTGCGACACTGGGTGTTCGATCTGGACAACACTCTTTATCCGGCACACTACCGCCTGTTCGACCAGATCGACGTGCGCATGGGCGAATATATCTCGCGGCTTTTCGGCATCGGCCGCGCCGAGGCGCGGCGCATCCAGAAGGACTATTTCTATCGTTACGGAACGACGCTGCGTGGCCTGATGCACAACCATGGCACTGATCCGGAAGATTTCCTGGAGTATGTCCACGACATCGACTATTCGCACATCCGGCCCGATCCACGTCTTGATTCGGCGCTGGCGACCCTGCCGGGGCGCAAGTGGATCTTCACCAACGGCACGGTTGCCCATGCCGAGGCGGTAATGGACAGGCTGGGCATTGCACGACACATTGACGAGGTTTTCGACATCACCCATTCCGGCTATGCGCCGAAGCCCTTCCTGGAAGCCTATGAGGCCTTCGTGGAACGCACCGGTGTGCATCCGCAGCGTGCCGCCATGTTCGAGGATATCGCCCGCAACCTTGAACAGCCGCATGAAATGGGCATGATGACCGTTCTTGTCGATCATCCGGACAACGTGGACGGCTGCTGTATCAATGATCGCCACGGTGATCGGAATGCGGAATACGTCCATCATGTCACGGATGATCTGGGAACCTTTCTTTCCGCCATTGCGAACAAAGACGCGAAGCTGACGAAGGAGACGACATGAGCCACGAGGATCTGAAGGCCGTCATCGAGGCCGCTTTCGAAAACCGCGAGACCATCACGCCGGCAACCACCGGCGAAGTGCGCGAGGCCGTGGAGGAGGCCCTCGATCTGCTCGATTCCGGCCGCGCCCGTGTCGCCGAAAAGGTCGATGGCGAATGGGTCGTGAACCAGTGGCTGAAGATGGCCGTGCTCCTGTCCTTCCGGCTCAACGACATGACCATGATTCCCGGCGGCCCGGGCGGCGCCGGCTGGTGGGACAAGGTGCCTTCCAAGTTCGAGGGCTGGGGAGAGGAGGACTTCCGCAAGGCGGGCTTCCGCGCCGTGCCGAACTGCGTGGTGCGTCGTTCCGCCTACATTGCCCCCGGCGTCGTGCTCATGCCTTCCTTCGTGAACCTTGGTGCCTACGTCGATTCCGGCACCATGGTGGATACCTGGGCCACTGTCGGGTCCTGTGCCCAGATCGGCAAGAACGTGCATATCTCCGGAGGCGCCGGCATCGGCGGTGTGCTGGAGCCCCTGCAGGCCGGCCCGGTGATCATCGAGGACAACTGTTTCATCGGTGCCCGTGCGGAAGTTGCCGAGGGCGTGATCGTCGGCGAGGGATCGGTGCTGTCCATGGGCGTCTACATCGGTCAGTCCACCCGCATCGTGGATCGCGAGACCGGCGAGATCCATTATGGAAAGGTGCCGCCCTATTCGGTCGTGGTTTCCGGCACCATGCCCGGGTCAAAGACCGAGCTGCCCAACGGGGCTCCGGCACCGAACCTCTACTGCGCGGTGATCGTCAAGCGTGTGGACGAGCGCACCCGCGCCAAGACCTCTATCAACGAGCTGCTGCGCGACTGAACACGGCAGGAACCGCACGGGCATGAACGGGAAACCGGGGCCGGATCCGCGCTTTCACGGACGCCGCAAGTCGCGGCCCCTGAAGCCGCGCCAGCAGCGTCTCGTTGAGGATCTGCTGCCGGCCATCCGCATCACGGCCGATGATGATGCGCTGCTCGTCGATCCGTCGCGACTCTTCGCACCACCGCCGGAACGCATGGTGCTGGAGATCGGCTTCGGTGGCGGCGAGCATCTGGTGCAACTGGCGGAGGAGCGGCCCGATGACGGCTTCATCGGCTGCGAGCCCTTCATCAACGGTGTGGCCAAGCTGCTGGTGGCCATCGAGGAGAAGGGGCTGGCCAACATCCGCGTCTGGGATGACGACGCCCGCCCCTTGCTGGACCTTCTGGGGCCGCAGACCATCGACGAGGTTTACCTTCTCTATCCGGACCCTTGGCCGAAGAAGCGCCATCACAAGCGCCGCTTCGTCAACGCCGAAAACCTGGAGCGGCTGCACCGCATCCTGAAGCCGGGCGGGCTGTTCCTCTTCGCCAGCGACATTTCCCATTACATCGCCTGGACGCTGGAGCACGTACGCCGGCACGGCGGCTTCGAATGGCTGGCCGAACGCCCGGACGACTGGCGCCGTCCCCCGGAAGGCTGGCGCTCCACCCGCTACGAGGCCAAGGCCCTGCGCGAGGGCCGCACGCCCACCTACCTCCGTTTTGCCCGGCGCTGAGGGGGATATGTACACCGAATCGACAAATCCATCCGACATGTCGATTTTTCAGGATTTTTTCGACATGTCTGGACAATCTTATCCCGCGAGCACATCAATGAGTCTGGTATTGATGTAATAGATTTCCCTTCCGGAACGAACGGGATGCAGCAGGCCTGCTTCCGCCAGCGCTTTCAGGTATTTTGAAGCCGTCTGACGTCTCGCGATACCGCGGTTCTCGAGGAAGCGAATCTTGCAGTACGGTTGCTCGAAGATGAGTTCGAGAAGATCCTTCGAATAGACGTTTGGTGCTTTCTCCTGCATCTCCGAGGTCATGGCATCCATGAGATCCCGGATAGACATGATCATGTTCCGCGTATCCCGGGCGGTTTCGGTGATACCGGTTAACATGTAGAGGATCCAGTTCTCCCAGTCGCCATTCTCGGTAACGCGCCGCAGACTTTCATAATACTGCGTTTTCCTGCTGATGATATAACGGCTGAGGTAGAGAACCGGGAGTTCCAGCAGCCCCTTGTCGATCAGGAAAAGAATATTGATAATGCGGCCAGTCCGGCCGTTGCCATCCGTGAAGGGATGTATGGCTTCGAACTGGTAATGCATCATCGCAAGCTTGATGAGTGGATCAAGCCCGCCTGTCGGCGTATGGATGAAGCGTTCCAGATTGCCCAGCAGGACCCGCATGCGCTCTTCACCTTCCGGCGGAGTATACACGATGCGGCCGTCATTGCCAGTCAGGCGGGTGCCCGGAAGATCCCGGATCCGCATCGGCTGATCCTTGATGATGCTGGCGATATCCACGAAAAGATTGGTTCCGAGAGGACGCCGCGAAAGTTCCTGGAATCCGTGCCAGAGGGCCTCCCGGTAGCGGAGCACCTCCTTCGTATGTGGCGAAGCTTGCATGAACAGGTCTGCACCGGCATTGGCGCGATAGAGTTCGTCATTCGTTGTAACGATATTCTCTATCTCGGATGACAGACGTGCTTCCTGCAAGAGAATCCCGGTCAGGAGAATCTGCTGATTTGGAATGGCTCCACCGGCTCCTTTCAGTTCGGCCAGTTCTCGTGATGCGACTATGACTTCCTTGAGGACACGACGCGTTTCCACTCGAGCCGCCCATTCGTCTGTCAGTTCCAGGGGCAAGGGGGGTAGCGCGTTGTAGGGACTGTTTCGATCAAAGGACATCGCATTCCGTTCATCAGCCAATTCGTCCATTGACCTAGCATGAAAAGGTCCGGATTTGGAATGGATCAGATCTTGCGCAGGTAGACGCGATCGACGCGATGGCGGGGGCCCTTGTGCAGGATCAGATCGGCGCGTTGACGGGTGGGCAGGATGTTCTCGCGCAGGTTCACCAGATTGATGGCCTCCCAGATCTGCACCGCCACCGCTTCCGCTTCCTTGTCATCCAGGTCGGCATAGCGATGGAAATAGGACCGCGGATCGCGGAATGCGGTGCGTCGCAGACTGAAGAACCGTTCCACGTACCAGCGCCGCAGCACCTCTTCCTCGGCATCGATATAGATGGAAAAGTCGAAGAAATCGGAAACGAACGGAATGGCCGTGCCGTCGCGGGGCAGGCGGCCCGTCTGCAGGACATTAAGTCCTTCCACGATCAGAATGTCCGGCTGGTCGATGACCAGCGTCTCGCCTTCCACCACGTCGTAGGTGAGGTGGTCGTAGACCGGCGCCTCCACCGCACCCCGTCCGGCCTTCACGTCGGCCAGGAAGCGCAGCAGCCGCGGCAGATCGTAGGATTCGGGAAAGCCCTTGCGCCCCATCAGGCCGCGCGCCTCCAGCTCCACGTTGGGCAGCAGGAAGCCGTCTGTGGGTAGCAGCTGCACGCGCGGATGATCCGGCCAGCGCTTCAGGAGTTTCAGCAGAATGCGCGCCGTGGTGGACTTGCCCACGGCCACCGATCCGGCCATGCCGATGATGAAGGGCACCTTGCGCCCGTTGCCGCCGAGAAAGCGGCGACGAGCGCCAAAGAGTTCCTGCGAGGCGGCCACGTGCAGATTCAGCAGACGCGACAGCGGCAGATAGATGGTCTCGACTTCCTTGATGTCCAGCCGCTCGTTGAGGCCGCGGACTGCCTCGATATCCTCTGCTGTGAGGGTCAGCGGCGTGTCGGCCCGCAGCCGCGCCCATTCCTCGCGGCTGAAGCTGCGGTAGGGGGACAGGGCGTCGGGGGATGCCTGTTCCATGATGCCCCTTTCCGGCCCGCCGTCAGTCGGCCTTGCGGCGGGCCTTCTCTTCGAGACCGGAAAGGCCGAAACGCCCCTCCAGCTCTTCCATTACATCGGCAAAGGGTACCTCGCGTGCCATCAGGGCCACGAGAAAGTGATAGAGCACGTCCGCAGCCTCCGCCCGCACGTCCTTCCGCTTGCCGTCCACGATCGCAAGGGCCAGCTCCACGCCTTCCTCCCCCAGTTTCTTGGCGCATTTGTGCGGGCCTTGGGAGAGAAGCTTGGCGGTGTAGGATTCCTTTGGCGAGGCCGCCCTGCGCCGTTCCAGTTCGGCAATCAGGCGCTCCAGCACGTCCAGGCGGTTGTCAGCCATTGTCCTGCACTCCATCCAGCCGCATCGGCACACCATGCGCCGCCATGTAGGCCTTGGTTTCGGGAATGGAATAGGTTCCGAAATGGAAGATCGAGGCGGCCAGAACGGCGGTGGCGTGTCCTTCCAGAATGCCTTCCACCATGTGGTCCAGCGTGCCCACGCCACCGGAGGCGATTACCGGTACCGGGATGGCGTCGGCGATGGCCCGGGTCAGGGCGATGTCGAAGCCCTCGCCGGTGCCGTCGCGGTCCATGGAGGTAAGCAGGATCTCGCCAGCGCCCAGTTCCACTACCTCGCGGGCGTAGTCCACGGCATCGATGCCGGTGGGCTTGCGGCCGCCATGGGTGAAGATTTCCCATTTTCCAGGCTTCACCTGTTTGGCGTCGATGGCGATGACGATGCACTGCGAGCCGAACTTCTCCGCCGCCTCGCGCACGAATTCGCGATTGAAGACGGCGGCGGTGTTGATGGACACCTTGTCCGCCCCCGCCAGCAGCAGCCTGCGGATGTCGTCGGTGGTGCGCACGCCGCCGCCCACGGTGAGCGGCATGAAGCACTGCTCCGCAGTAGCTCGTACCACGTCGAGGATGATGCCCCGGTTCTCGTGCGAGGCGGTGATGTCGAGAAAGCACAGCTCGTCGGCCCCGGCCGCATCGTAGGCCTTGGCGATCTCCACCGGATCCCCGGCGTCGCGCAGGTTCACGAAATTGACGCCCTTCACGACGCGCCCGTCCTTGACGTCCAGACAGGGAATGACCCGTGCCTTGAGCATCATCCCTTCTCCCTTGCCGAATTGATCAGGGCCAGCGCCTCCTGCCAGTCAATGCGGCCGTCGTAGAGGGCGCGGCCCGAAATGGCGCCTTCCAGAATGGCGCAGTCCGGCTCCAGCAGACGCCGGATGTCATCCATGGAGGCAAGCCCCCCGGAGGCGATGACCGGAATGGAGACCGCGCGGGCCAGCTCCAGCGTGGCCGGGATATTGAGACCTTTCAGCACTCCGTCGCGGTCGATGTCGGTATAGATGATGGCCGCAGCGCCCGCATCCTCGAAGCGCCGTGCCAGATCGATCGCCGTCAGTTCGGAAGTTTCCGCCCAGCCCTCCACGGCGACCCTGCCGCCGCGGGCATCGATGCCGATGGCCACCTGTCCGGGAAAGGCCCGGCAGGCCTGCCGGACGAGGTCCGGGTCGCGCACCGCCACAGTGCCCAGGATGACCCGCCGGATGCCCCGTTCCAGCCACCCCTCGATGGTCTTCATGTCGCGGATGCCGCCACCCAGCTGGGCCGGAATGTCCACCGCGTCGAGAATGGCCTCCACCGCTCCGGCATTCACCGGCCGGCCCTCGAAGGCCCCGTTGAGATCCACCAGATGCAGCCACTCGAAGCCGGCATCCTCGAAAGCAATGGCCTGTGCCGCCGGGTCGTCGTTGAAGACGGTCACCTGCTCCATGTCTCCCAGCTTCAGGCGCACGCACTGGCCGTCCTTCAGGTCTATGGCGGGAAAGAGAATCATTTCGCTATTCCATCATGTTGGAAAAATCATGGATTCCAGTGCAGGAAACGGCCGATCAGCGCCAGCCCCAGCTTCTGGCTCTTCTCCGGATGAAACTGGAAACCCAGCAGGTTGTCACGCGCCACTGCCGCCGTGAGAGGACCGCCATAGTCTGTGCGGGCCAGCACGTGAGCCTCGCTCTCGGGCACGAAATGGAAGGAGTGGACGAAATAGGCGTGCAGGCCTTCCGCACCCAGCGGCAGCCCGTCGAGAACGGGGTGTGCGGCCTGCGGCAGCAGCACGTTCCAGCCCATGTGCGGGATCTTCAGGGCGGGATCGTCGGGTGTAATGGCCCGCACCTCTCCGGGAATCCAGCCAAACCCTTCCGTTTCGCCGTGTTCCAGGCCACGGGAAGCCATCAGCTGCATGCCCACGCAGATGCCCAGGAAGGGCTTTCCGTCCTTCAGGGCGGCTTCCTCCAGCGCCTGGCGCATGCCCGGCAAGGCCTCCAGGCCTTTCCGGCAGTCGGCGAATGCGCCCACGCCCGGAAGCACGACGCGATCCGCCGCGCGTACCATGTCGGCATCGGCGGTGAGGAAGACGTCCGCCGCGATTCCCTCTTCCCGGGCCGCCCGCTCGAAGGCCTTTTCCGCCGAGCGCAGGTTGCCGGAACCGTAGTCGATGATCGCCACCTTCATGGAATGTCGCCTCTCAGGTTTCCATGGCGGTCAGAGCTCGGGCCAGGCGCAGTTCCGCCTCGTCCCGACCGGAAGCCGCAATAACGGCCGTTTCTTCGTAGCCCTTGCGGGCCAGTGCGCGGCGCGCCAGCGCGTTGCCCTCGAAACCGAGCAGCAGGGCCACCAGTAGATCCAGCCAGCCGGCAATCTGTCCGGATAGAGCCGTGCCGATGGCGGCGATGCCCGCATAGATGGCAATCAACACGATCAGTTCCCGCCACATCCGCCGGTATGCCATCCAGAAGGGGCCGAACAGCAATGCCGGCCAAGAGAAGCCGTCCTTCACCAGCACGGCATCCTCTGGCGCGCCCTTTCGCAGATGCACGGTGTAGAACCGCATTACAGGGCTCCCTTGGTGGAAGGCAGGGAATCGGCAGCCCGCGGATCGATCTCGGCGGCCGCGCGCAAGGCCCGCGCCAGCCCCTTGAAACAGGTCTCGGCAATGTGATGCGAATTCCTGCCGTAAAGGTTCTCCACGTGCAGCGTGATGCCGGCGTTCATGGCCAGCGCGTAGAAGAACTCGTGAAACAGCTCGGTGTCGAAATCGCCGATCTTCTCCGTGGGAAAATCCACCTTCCAGATCAGCCACGGCCGGCCGGAGATGTCCAGCGCCACGCGGGTCAGCGTCTCGTCCATGGGCAGGTAGCAGTGGGCGTAGCGGGTAATGCCCCGCTTGTCGTCCAGCGCCGCCTTCAGCGCCTGACCGAGAGCAATGCCGACATCCTCCGTGGTGTGGTGGGCATCGATGTGCAGATCGCCCTTTGCCCGGACCGTCATGTCGATCAGGGAATGACGCGACAGCTGCTCCAGCATGTGGTCGAGGAAACCCACGCCGGTGGAGATGTCGTGCAGCCCCGTGCCGTCAAGATTGACGGTCACGGAGATGTCGGTTTCGTTCGTCTTGCGCGCGATGCTGGCGGTGCGCATGGCCGGATGCTCCTGCTTGCTCCTGCTTGAAGCCGTTTTAGCGCAAGCGGGGCTCCAGGCCAAACGCTAAAGCCTGCGGAATTTCCGCATGGTTGACGTGCCTCCGTGGAGAACCATTTCCGCCTTTCGGCTACTTCTGGAACACCAGCCGTGCCGTTACCGGAAAGGCGCGGGTGATGGACGGCAGGCCGGCCAGCTCCTGCAGCTTCGAGATGCCTTTGTCGATGCCCAGATCCTCCGTGGAGAACCAGATCATGCCGTCGGTGAGCACCATGATCCGTGCCGGCGAGATGCGGGCCACCACGAGGTCCGCCTCGACGGAATGATGACGACCGAGAAACTCCAGGTCCAACTTCAGGGAAACCGGTTTCAGTTCGCCCACCGGCAGTGCGGCGAAGGCCGCCGGATCGATGTCGGCGCTCAGAACCGCCTTGGGTCGCTTCTTGCCGTCCGGGTCCCCGAATACGTGCGCACGCATCCGCTCGTCACGGATATCGATTCCGGTCTGCACCGAATCCAGGTCGATGATCACCTGCACGCGGCCCTTCCCGTTCACACTTCCCGACAGGTTGGAAAAGCGGAATGTCTCGCCCACGGTCTCCTTCTTCACCGATCCGAAAGAGATGCTCGAAAGCGCACCTTTCAGCATCCAGTTCTCCCCGGCCATCGCCGGAACGGTTGCGGATCCCATCAGAAAGGCAAGGGTGATCGCACGAAAAACCGCTGTCATGGTTCCCTCCATCACGTCTTCAGGTGGCTGTCGTCAAGCATACAATATGAATAGTTGTATGTTCCGACCACCTTTCACGGAATGGAAAACCGCGATACGGAAAAAATGTGCGTTTACGGAAGGGGTGGGCTGAGACGGCACACGGGCGACAACTGATTGTCGGGGAGCGGATTGACGTTGCCTTCGCCGCGCGGGAAAAGGGGGGCATGTCCTGGATCCTGCCCGCCCTCCTGCTCCTGCCGCCTGCCGCCCTTGCTGTCCTGCACCTGGGCTTCCGCGCCCCGCGCCGACGGGAGCGGAACAATCCCTCGGCGGCCGGCATGCGGTATCGCGAGGTGGTCATCCCCACGGTGCGCGACATTCCCCTGCGGGGCTGGCTCATAGAGCCGCGAAGCGCTGCTGGTGGCGATGCGCCGACGGTGGTCATCGTGCACGGCTGGGGAGCCAACATGGAATTGATGCTGCCACTCGCCAGACCGTTTCGAGACGCAGGTTTCCGGGTCCTGCTTTTCGATGCGCGCAATCACGGTTCCAGCCCCCGTGACGGTCATTCCTCCATGCCGAAGTTTGCCGAGGATGCGGAGGCGGCTTTGAACTGGCTCAATGGGGCACGCCTGCGCGGACCGCGCATTCTCGTCGGCCATTCCATTGGTGCCGCGGCGGTGCTCCTGGCAGCTTCCCGCAGACGCGATGTGGCCGGCGTGATCGCCATCGCCGCCTTTGCCCATCCGGCCCGTCTCATGGCTCGCGGCCTGCGCAGACTGCATCTGCCCGGTCCCGTCATTCGGCTCATTCTGCGTTACATCGAGTGGGTGATCGGTCATGACTATGACGACATTGCTCCGGAGAACGTCATCTGCCGCGTCCACTGTCCGGTGTTGCTGGCACATGGTACGGCCGATCGCGTCATCCCTGTTTCGGACATGGACCGCATCGCCCATTGCTGCAAAAGCAACATCCGCACCTTCCGGGTGGAAGGTGCGGATCACGATTCGGTGGATCTGCTGACCGCGAACGCGGACAGGCTGGTGGATTTCGCCCGTCAGGTGTCGTCACCGTAGGCGGCCATGGCGGCATCCACCGCCACGCCCTTGTCGATGGGCGCCTGCATTTCGCTGAGCACGCTTTCCAGCGCCGCCAGGCAGAACAGTACGTTGCGACGATTGCACGAATGCCCCATCAGGCCGATGCGCCAGACCTTGCCGGCCAGTGCACCCAGACCGGCCCCGATCTCCAGGCCGAAATCCCGCAGCAGCCGTCCGCGCACCTCGACATCATCGATGCCTTCAGGGATGCTGACCGCGTTGAGTTGCGGAAGGCGTTCCTCTTCCGGCACCACGAACGACAGCCCCATGGCCTCCAGTCCGACCTTCAGGGCCTGGTGATGTCGGCGATGGCGCGCCCAGGAATTCTCCAGCCCCTCGTCGAGCAGGATGCCCAGCGCTTCATGCAGGCCGTAGACGGCATTCACCGGCGCGGTGTGATGATAGGCCCGCTTGGCTCCCGAGCCCCAGTAACCCATAACCAGATTGAGATCGAGAAACCAGCTCTGCACCG
>JAJRRY010000154.1 GCA_024279095.1 Alphaproteobacteria bacterium | reverse complement strand
GTATCTGGAGAATATCCACGACTTGCGCGACGCGCGCGCACTGGTCCGGAAGATGCACATCGGTCAGAACGGGAAGGCCGAACCGTTCCCGGATCTCCGTGAAGACTTCCAGCGAGGCTTCCAGCCCCATGCCGCGGGCTCCGGTGAGGGACGTCCGGTTCGCCTTGTCAAACGAAGCCTTGAAGACGAGCCCGATACCGGCTTTGTCCGCCATCTCGGCGAGCTGTTCCGCCATCATCAGGCCATGCTCGCGGGATTCCAGCTGACAAGGACCGGCGATCAATGCAAGCGGCAGATCATTGCCGAAACGCACGTTTCTGACGGAAATCACCGATGAAGGATCATGCGCCATGCTCTGTTCCTCCGGAGAGCTTCACTCTCCGCCCTCGGCCTTCCTGTGTGCGGCGATCTTTTCGGGATCCTCCGCCAGCATGGCCGAAACGACTGCTTCTGCGCAGATCTCGCCATCAACGCTCGCCTTGCAGTCGAACCAGTAGATGTTCCTGCGCCCCTTGATGGTCTTGACGTCAAACCTGATCGTCTCTCCTGGAACGACAGGACGTCGGAAACGCGCCTTGTCCACGGAAACGAAATAGACCAGAGAATCCGCCGCCTTGATGCCCTTGTGCGCAAGCACCATCACGCCCGCCGTCTGGGCCATGGCCTCAAGAACAAGCATGCCGGGAAAAACCGGCTTGCCAGGAAAATGGCCTGCCAGAAAAGGCTCCTCTCCGGTGACGGTCTTGTATCCGACAGCGGACGATTCCCCATCCATTTCCTCCACCCGATCAATGAGGAGCATGGGATCCCGATGGGGCAGAATCTCCTTGATCCGCTCCAGATCGGCAGTGTCCAGTTTTCGGTCGTTCATGCGCAGCAGCTAGCCTCTTCGGGGGCCACGAGGCCAATTGGTCAGAACTTTGTACCTATGCCGAACTGGATAAGTTCATCCTTGTCGTAACTTTCCTTCTTGACGGCATAAGCCACATCAAAGCGCAGCGGCCCGAAGGGAGACTGCCAGATGACACCGCCACCCACGGTCGCACGCAGTTTCGGCTTGTCGCCGAACGCCGCCCCCGGCGCATTGAATACCGTACCAAAATCCGTGAACACGGAGCCCGTCAGCCCAAGGGATTCCGGAAGACCAAGCGGGAAAAGCAGCTCGATGGTGCCGATGGCGTAAGTCTTGCCGCCAAGCGCATTGTCAGCCGTATCGCGCGGGCCGACACCCGAAACCTCGAAACCGCGGAAAGACGGACCGCCTTTGTAGAAGCGGTCGGTAACCTTCACCTCGTCGCCGTTCCAGCCCTCGATGTGCCCTGCCGTACCCTTCAGCTTCAGCACCATGCCGTCCATGAACAGCGGCATGAAGTAGTAACCGGCAACCTCGGCCTTCACATAGTGAACATTGCCACCAAGCCCCGCCACATCGACGGCGAGCTGCCCCCGAAAGCCCGAGGTCGGATTGATCGGGCTGTCCAGATTGTCATAGACATACGTGAATCCGAGACTCGATACGTAATCCGTGCCACGGGAATCGCAGACGGATGGCGAGTAGTAGGTGGTATCCCCCACCCCGTCACCATTGGTATCGATGTTCACCGCATCCGGATCGCAGATGTTGATGATTCCATCACCATCGTGATCGCCTTCTGCATCACCCTTGATCTTGGTATTGCGGTAGGTGAAGTTGTAGCGCGTATAGAGCTTCTGATAGTCGTCGAGCGAGAAACCCAGACGCAGTCCGAAACCGGCACTGTTGGTGCGATAGCTCGATTCGTCCTCGAAGTCCGTGTGCGAGCCGAAAAGATCAATGCCGGCCGTCATGTCCCGTCCGAGGAAATAGGGCTCCGTGAAGCCGAAATTCACGGACTGCCGCTTGAACGACGCAGAGGTCTTCAGGTCCAGCCTGCGACCGGTACCGAGAAGATTGCGCTCCGAATAGTTGATGGAGCCGACCACGCCTTCCGTCGTGGAATAGCCGGCAGAGAAATGGATGGAGCCGGTAGACTTTTCCTGGACACGGATCACCAGCACCATCTTGTCCGGAGCACTGCCCGGCTGTTCGCTGATGTCGATCTTCTCGAAGAAATCCAGAGCCGTCAACCGGCGGCGGGCACGATCCACCAGGAAACGGTTGTAGGCATCCCCCTCGGCTAGCCGCAGCTCACGCCGGATCACCTCGTCCAGCGTCCGCGTGTTGCCGACGATGTCGATCCGCTCGATATAGACACGCGGCCCTTCCTGGAGATTGTAGCTGATAGTCAACTCGCGCGCCGCCGAATCACGTTCGATCTGCGGCTGCACCTGAGCAAACGCATACCCCTTCTGCCCCGCCTCCACGGAAAGCTTTTCGATGGACTTGTCCACCTTGGAAGCGTCGTAGATCTCGCCAGGCTTCGTCTCCACCTTCTTGCGCAGCTCATTCGGATCAAGATCCGTATCGCCGGCATTCACCACGACATCCCTGACCTTGTACTGCGGCCCCTCGTTGATGGTGAAGGTGATGTAAAAATCTTCGCCATTGGGCGCCAGCTCGGCATCCGCCGAGACGATCTCCACGTCTGCAAAGCCGTGCTTCAGGTAGAAGCGGCGCAGCAGCTCCTTGTCGTAGGCCAGCCGATCCGGGTCGTACCGGTCCGTCGTGGAGAAGAACTTCCACCAAGCCGATTCGGAAGTCGTGATGACATCGCGCAGCTTGCTGTCGGAGAAGGCCTTGTTGCCGACAAAACGGATGGAGCGCACCTTGGTCGCCTTGCCCTCGGTGATCTCGTAGACGAGATTCACGCGGTTCTGTGAAAGCCGAATGATCTTGGGCTCCACACGCACCCCATAATATCCGGCACGGCGATAGACCGAAATGATGCGCTGCACATCGGACTGAACCCGGGCGCGCGTCAGCATCATCCGCTCGCGCAGCTCCGTCTCCTTGGCGAGATCCTTGTCGGAGATCTCGGAATTGCCTTCGAAATTCACCCGATTGACGAGTGGATTTTCCGCCACGCGCACGACCAGCGTATTGCCGCGACGGTAGATGCGCACATCAGAGAAAAGTCCCGTCTGGAACAGCGCCTTCAGCGATTCATCGATGCGCGCCGGATCAAAGGGGTCCCCCGGTGCAACCTGCAGGTACGCCCGCACCGTCTCAGGTTCAACACGCTGATTGCCCTCGACGACAATCCGCGAAATCGTCTGCGCCTGAACGGCCGCAACCGCGCCCATGGCGCCAAGGGTTGGCGCAGTGAGCAGAAGAGCAACGGCCAAGCGACCAATGTTGTTGAATTTCGTCTTCTTCATCAGACAGTTGCGTCCCCAGTTCTTTGCGCCGCCCCAGCTTCGGCAAAAGGATTCCCGTGTTCTTTTACGCTGTTTGCCAACGGTTGGAAACACCGCCTGCAACTTTTTTTGGAATCTCCCGAAAGCTGTGACCTCCCTGCCCCACTACTTCGAAAAAAGATGCAGGATGTCATTGAAGGTTGTAGCCAGCATGAGAGCCAGAACCAGTGCCATCCCCAGCTTGAAACCCAGTTCCTGCGCCTTCTGATCCAGCGGTCTCCCCCTGACCGCCTCGATAAGATAGTAGAGCAGGTGTCCGCCATCCAGCATGGGAATGGGCAACAGGTTAACGAATCCTATACTCACCGAGAGGACCGCCGCCAGCTGGATCAGCATGACCAGAGAAATCGATGCCGCGGCAGAGGTATACTGCGCAATGCGGATCGGCCCGGCCATCTGGTCCGTGTTGGCTTCTCCAACCACCATGCGGCGAATGTATGTCACGGTCCCGGAAAGAATTGCCCACGTCTGCTTCGTGCCGTAGGCCACCGCGTCCACGGGTCCTTTCCGCCGATAGCTCACATCCTTCGCGACGTTGTGCTGCACACCGAGCAGGCCGACCTTGACTCGCCCTCCCAGGCCATCGGGCACCTCGCGCTCGGCAGGCACCACGACGAGCTCCACCTCGCGACCATCGCGACGCACCACGACCTTCAACTCGCGCCCGGCACTCTGCGAAACGATGCGTCGAAGGTCCTGAAAGTCGTCGATCTTCTCGCCATTGATCGCCACCACTCGGTCTCCGGGCCGGAATCCGGCCTTTTCCGCTGGAGTTCCCGCCTGTACGGAGTCGATCACGGGCTCCAGAACCGGCACGCCGATGAACATCGCATTGGCGGCGAAAATGAAGATGGCCAGCAGAAAGTTGGCAAACGGCCCTGCCGCGACGATCAGCGCACGCTGCCAGAGCGGCTTGCCGTGAAAACTCGTGGGAGCCGCCTTCTCGACAGCCTCCTTCGCCGGCATGGATGCGGCATTCTCGTCACCTTCGAACTTCACGTACCCGCCGAGAGGCAGCCAGCCGACCTTCCACCGCGTACCATGCCGGTCGTTCCAGCCGAAGATCTCCCGCCCGAAGCCTATGGAAAACACCTCGATGCGCACACCGCACCAGCGGGCCACGAGAAAGTGACCGAGCTCGTGAAAGAACACGATGCCCGTCATGACCGCCAGAAACGGCAGGATATAGATCACCGCGTTCCACAGTGAGGAGAACGGCAGGGCGAGAAGGCTGGTCAGATCCATGGAATGCTCCGATTCTGTACCGATGTCCCTTATGCAGACACCTCGTGGCAAAATTGAGATACCGCCCCCGGTGATCAGACCTGCGCCTGCAAGACCGGGGCCAGCTCCCTTGCCCGTCTCCTGCCATATGAATCAGCCTGCCAGACGTCGTCAAGATCACTCAGACTGCCGAGCACCCCTTCCCGCTCCGCGGCATCGAGGGTTTCCATGACCAGGGAGACGATTCCGGTGAAGCGCAGCCGCCCCTGCAGGAAGGCCTCGACGGCCACCTCATTGGCCGCGTTCAGAATGGTGGTGGCATTGCCGGAGCGCTTCAGGGCAGCCAGGGCCAAGGATGGTGCCGGAAAGCGCTGCGGATCGATGGCTTCGAAGGTCAGCCGCCCCAGAGCGACCAGATCAAGCCGCTCCACCGGCGCCTCGATCCGCTCCGGCCAGGCCAAGGCACAGGCGATGGGCGTGCGCATGTCCGGCATGCCGAGCTGCGCCAGGGTGGAGCCGTCCACATATGAAACCAGGGAATGCACGATGGACTGAGGATGTATTACCGCATCAAGCTGGTCGGCACTCACGGGATAGAGATGGTAGGCCTCGACGAGTTCCAGCCCCTTGTTCATCAGGGTGGCGGAATCAATTGTCACCTTCGCCCCCATGTCCCAATTGGGGTGTTTCAGCGCCTCTTCCGGCGTGACCTCGTGAAGCGACTGCAGATCGCGTTCGCGGAACGGCCCACCGGACGCCGTGAGGGTGATCCGTTCCACACGGGCGCCATTGTGTCGCTCGAAGCACTGGAAGATGGCACTGTGCTCGGAATCCACGGGCACGACCTGCACACCCCGTTCATCGGCCCGCCGCATGAACAGCTCACCGGCGGAGACGAGACATTCCTTGTTGGCAAGAGCCACGGTATTGCCCGCCTCCACCGCGGCCAGTGTCGGCTTCAGTCCGGCCACGCCGACAATGGCCGCCATGACCATGTCGACAGGACGCGCAGCGCCCTCCAGCACGGCCTTCTCTCCGGCCGCCGTCTCGATGCCTGTACCCGCCAGCGCATCGCGGAGCTCCTCCAGCCGGTCCTCATCGGCCGTCACGGCCATCCGGGCACCGAACTCCCGGGCATCCGCAGCAAGCTGCATGATGTTCGCATTGGCAACGAGCACATCCACCGCGAAACGGTCGCGATGATGGCGTACGATATCCAGCGTGGACTGCCCGATGGAGCCCGTCGCCCCCAATATCGTCAGGGTCTTCATGTCTTGTCCCACCAGAACAGAATTCCGCAGGCGGCATTCTGGAGCGTTCCGCTCGCCCATGCCCCCCACACCAGAGCGAGCACCGCCGCCGCCACCAGTCCGTCAACCCGATCCAGCACACCGCCATGACCGGGGATGATCGCGCCCGAATCCTTTACCCCGAACCGGCGCTTTGCAGCGCTCTCGAAAAGATCTCCCACCTGCTCCCATCCCCCGATCATGGCACCGAGAGCCATCAGGGGCAAAACGGACAGGCCGGAGAAGGCCGCCAGCAGCGCGGCGGCAAGAGCCCCACCGGCCACGGCACCGAAGAAGCCGCTCCATGTCTTGTTTGGAGATATGCGCGGAGCGAACTTCGGCCCGCCGATGGCCCGCCCGGCAAAATAGGCGAGTGTGTCCGCCGACCAGACCGTCACGAACAAGAGTAACACGGCAAGGAAGCCGCACGATTCGCCAGATCTCAGGGCAACCAGAGCGAATGCGGGCAGCACAAGATAGGGAATGCCCGTCAGGTGGAAAACCGTGAAGCCTTTCATGGAGCGGGCCGTCAACCATACCGAACCGCCCCAGGCGAAGAGAACCGCAAACCAGAGCATCGGCGCAGTCCCGTGCACCAGTCCGGCAACGGCACCGGCTACACCCGCCGCCGAATGCAGGATGAACTGGGCGCGATTGCGCTCGTGCACGATGGAGGTCCACTCGTGCGCCATGAGAACAACCAGCAGAACGACCAGAGCAAGGAAGGGCAGCACTCCCCACCATGTCAGAAAGAGGACTGCGGGCATCAGGACAGCAGCCGCCATGACCCGCCTTGCGAGCTTGCTGCCGCCACGCGATGCTCTGGCGTCCTCGTTGTCCGTCATATGTCGCCCCTATACCCGGGCCGCACGGGCCTTGCCCGCGACCAGCCCGCCGAAACGCCTTTCCCGCCCGGCATATTCCTCTATGGCCGCACGCAACAGCTTGCCATCGAAATCCGGCCAGAAATCCTCAACGAACACCAGCTCCGCATAGGCCGCCTGCCAGAGAAGAAAATTGGAAAGCCGTTTCTCGTTGCTGGTCCGGATCAGCAGATCCGGCTCCGGCAGGTCCGGGGCATACATGCAGGCGCTGATGTGTTCCACCCCGACCTCATCGGGCGACAACCGGCCTGCGGCCACTTCACGGGCAAGCATGCGGGCCGCATGCGCAATTTCCTGCCGCCCGCCATAATTGAAGGCCACCACAAGGGTCAGCCCTCCATTGTCCTTCGTCAGCTCCTCGCATTGACGCAGCAGCTGAATGATGTCCGGCCCGAGCCCCTCGTGAGACCCGATGATCCGGATGCGCACACCCATGGCATGGAGCTCCGCCACATCCTTGTGAATGAAGCGCTTCAGCAGCGTGAACAGATAGGCCACCTCGGCTCGCGGCCGCGCCCAGTTCTCGGAGGAAAAGGAATAGAGCGTCAGAACCTCGAGCCCCATGTCATGCGCCGCCCGCACGGTGCGTCGCACGGCATCCACGCCTGCCTTGTGCCCTGCCGAACGGGGCAGACCACGCGCCTTGGCCCAGCGGCCGTTGCCGTCCATGATGATGGCAACGTGCCGCGGCATGGCACGCGGCGTTGCCGGTTCCGGCAGTCTACTGGCCCCTTGCTGCGTCATGCTCGCCCTGTTTCTCCGGAAATGAGATGCCCCCGATGCATGCAGGTCGGTCAGACCTGCATGATTTCCTCGTCCTTCTTGGCAAGAAGGTCGTCTATTTCCTTGATGTACTTGTTCGTCAGCTCCTGCACCTCGTCAGCAAGGTCACGATGCTCATCCTCGCTGATCTTGTGCTCCTTCTCGAGCTTCTTGAGGATGTCCATACCATCGCGGCGCACGTTGCGCACGGCCACGCGCGCCTGCTCCGCGTACTGGTGCGCAACCCGCGTCAACTCCTTGCGACGCTCCTGCGACAGCTCGGGAATCGGCACGCGGATCACGTTGCCTTCCGTCTGGGGATTCAGGCCGAGTGAAGACTCGCGAATGGCCTTCTCCACGGCCTGCACCAGCGACTGGTCCCATACCTGCACGGACAGCAGGCGCGGCTCAGGCACGGAAACCGTGCCAACCTGGTTGATCGGCATCTTCGAGCCATAGGCGTTGACCTGAACGTGTTCCAGAAGAGAGGTGGAAGCACGCCCGGTACGCAGCCCCGCGAATTCCTCCTTCAGAACGTTCACCGCGCCCTCCATGCGGCGCTTCAGGTCGTTCATGTCGAGACTGTCGGTATCGGACATCTGGCGAAACTCCCCTGTATGCCGAGTTGCGGTTTTTCTTCATGGAAGGATCACGGGCCTTCAGTCCCCGGCCACGACCCGCGTAAAGGTGCCCCGCCCTTCCAGTACGTCCAGAAGCGCTCCTTCCTCCCGGATGGAGAATACGATCAAAGGAATGCCGTTGTCACGTGCCAAGGCGATGGCTGCGGCATCCATGATCTTCAGATCCCGCTTCAGGACTTCCGTATACGTGATCTCGTCGAAACGCTCCGCGGAAGGATCCGTCTTCGGGTCTGCCGAATACACTCCGTCGACACTGGTTCCCTTCAGCAGGGCATCACAGTTCATCTCCGCCGCACGCAAAGCTGCACCGGTATCGGTCGTGAAATAGGGGTTGCCCGTACCCGCCGCGAACAGCACCACCCTACCCTTCTCCAGGTGCCGCACGGCGCGCGGACGAGCAAAGCTCTCGCAGACCGTGGGCATGGGAATGGCCGACATGACGCGTGCGTCCACGCCCTTGCCTTTCAGGGCGTTCTGCATGGCCAGCGCATTCATGACGGTGGCCAGCATGCCCATGTAGTCGGCGCTGGCACGCTCCATGCCCGAGGCCGCTCCGGCCACGCCACGGAAGATGTTGCCGCCGCCGATGACCAGCCCGATCTCGTGCCCACGGCGGTGCGCCTCGGCGATCTCGCCGGCCACACGGTCCACCATGCCCATGTCTATGCCGAAGTCCCGGGCGCCCATCAGCGCCTCGCCGGAAATCTTCAACAGCACCCGCCTGAAACCCTTCTCGGCCATGGCAGCCCTTCCCTGATGCATCCCCCTGCGAAACGAATCCGGAGCCGAAAAAAAGGCCCCGCCTCGTCGAGGCAGGGCCTTAGCACATTCACGCCTGCTCCGCCACCTCACCCCGCTGCTGTCAGTTGACGCAGCGCAATGATTGCGGAGCCGGAAAACCTCACACGCCCGCGGTCTTGGCCACCTCGGCGGCAAAGTCCTCCTGCTTTTTCTCGACACCTTCGCCAAGCTGCATGCGCTCGAAACCGGCCAGTTTCACCGGAGCGCCAACCTCCGATTCGGCATCCTTGACCACCTTCTCCACCGGCGTCTCGTTGTCCATCACGAAGAGCTGGCTCATCAGGACGGATTCCTTGAAGAACTTCTTCATCCGCCCTTCCACCATTTTCTCGATGATGTTCTCCGGCTTGCCGGATTCGCGGGCCTGCTCCATGTAGACGGCACGCTCGCGCTCCGCCACCTCGGCCGGAATGTCGGCCTCGGTCAGGGCCAGCGGTGCGGCCGCGGCCACATGCATGGCCAGCTTCTTGCCCAGCTCCTCGAGCTTCGCGACATCACCGGAGGACTCCAGCGCCACCAGCACGCCGATCTTGCCCAGACCGGGGGCGGCCTGATTGTGCATGTAGGTCACCACGGCCCCCTCGGGCACCTCGAGATAGGCGGTGCGGCGCACGGTCATGTTCTCGCCGATCTTGCCGACCATCTCCTTCACGTACTCCTCGACAGTCTTGTCGGTGCCGGGGAAGGCTGCGGCCTTCAGGACCTCCACGTCTCCCTTCGCATCGAGTGCCACACGGGCGATCTCGGCGACCATCTTCTGGAATTCCTCGTTGCGCGCCACGAAGTCGGTTTCGGAATTGACCTCCACCAGGGCCGCACGGGTGCCATCAGTCACCACACCAACCAGACCCTCGGCGGCAGCACGGGACGACTTCTTGGCCGCCTTGGACAGGCCCTTGGCCCGCAGCCAGTCGATGGCCTTTTCCATGTCGCCGTCATTCTCGGTCAGCGCCTGCTTGCAGTCCATCATGCCCGCGCCGGTCTTCTCGCGCAGTTCCTTCACCATGCTTGCGGTGATCTTGCTCATCGTTCCGTATCCTTCTTCTGGAAAGGTCGACGCACGCCGTCCGGAAAGGACGGCGCGCGCGTCACGCATTGCATCTCATCGTCGGCGGATTCCGCATCCGCCCCCGGCCTTCAGCTCTTGGCCGCCTTGGCCTGGTCCACCTTGGCACGCGGCGGCTTGCCGGCGAGCAGCTCCTTCGCCTGCTCGACCCACTCCTCGCGCTCGATGCGACCGCCCAGCCCGAGCTTCTCATCCAGCTCCTTCGCCTGTTCCGGCGTAAGCTCGGCAATCTGCCTGAAGGAAGTGACGCCGCCCTCGCGCAGCTTCTTCTCCAACACCGGTCCGACGCCGGACAGGAGAGAGAGGTCGTCACCCTCACCAGAAGAGGCTTCTTCCGCAGCCGCAGCCTCGACAGCGGGAGTTTCCTCGGCAGGAGCCTCGGCCAGTGCCGGCTCCTCGATCACCGGTTCGGCCATCTCGCCGATATCCTCACCAGCGGCACCGGCGGCCTGGGAGATGCCCTCGATGGCAGCCTTGGAGATCAGATCGCAATACAGGGCGATGGCGCGGGAAGCATCATCATTGCCCGGAACAGGATAGTCGATGCCCTCAGGATCGCAGTTGGTATCCAGAATGGCTACAACCGGAATGCCCAGCCGGTTGGCCTCCTTCACCGCGATCTGCTCCTTGTTCGTGTCGATCACGAACATGATGTCCGGGATGCCGCCCATGTCCTTGATGCCGCCCAGGGCGCGTTCCAGCTTGTCGCGCTTGCGGGTGAGCTGGAGCAGCTCCTTCTTGGTGTAGGCCTCGGCCTTCTCCGAATCGAGAATGTCCTCCAGCTCGCGCAGCTTGCGGATGGACTGGGAGATGGTCTTCCAGTTGGTCAGGGTGCCGCCCAGCCAGCGGTGGTTGATGTAGTACTGGGCGCAGGCCTTCGCAGATTCGGCAATCGGGTCAGACGCCTGCCGCTTGGTGCCGACGAACAGCACGCGGCCGCCCTTGGCCACGGTGTCGCGCACCGCCACCAGCGCCTGATGGAACAGCGGGATGGTCTGCGAAAGGTCGATGATATGAATGCCGTTGCGGGCGCCGTAGATGTAGGGGGCCATCTTCGGATTCCAGCGATGGGTCCGGTGGCCGAAATGCGCGCCGGCCTCGAGCAGGTCGCGCATGGAAACGTCAGGCAGAGCCATGGCCTGTCACTCCTTCTTCTCCGGTTCGATCCTCCGCGCGGGCCATGATGTCACCTCCCACAGGGAGGCACCGGATGGCCGGAAGGCTATGTGGGAGCATCTGCTCCATGCCCGCCAGCCGCCTGGCCGCACGCGTGTGAAATGGCCGCGCAGGACATTCCCTGCGCGGCGTGGGCATGCTTTTACGCGACGCCGCCACCGATTGCAAGAGGCTTCCGGCGGCGGCCGCTTCGCATCAGGCGCCCATGGCCTTCTGCAGGTTCTCGTCGATCTTCTCCAGAAAGCCGGTAGTGGTGAGCCACGTCTGATCCGGGCCGATGAGGATGGCGAGATCCTTCGTCATGAAGCCCGATTCGATGGTCTCGACAACCACCTTCTCCAGCGTCTGCGCAAAGCGGATCAGATCCTCGTTCCCGTCCAGCTTGCCGCGGTGCGCCAGACCGCGCGTCCATGCAAAAATGGAGGCGGTGGAGTTGGTGGATGTCTCCTTGCCCTCCTGATGCAGGCGGTAGTGGCGGGTCACCGTGCCGTGCGCAGCTTCCGCCTCCATGGTCCTGCCATCCGGCGTCAGCAGTACCGAGGTCATCAGGCCCAGCGAACCGAAGCCCTGCGCCACGATATCGGACTGCACGTCGCCATCATAGTTCTTGCAGGCCCAGACGAAACCGCCGGACCATTTCAGAGCACAGGCCACCATGTCGTCGATGAGCCGATGCTCGTAGGTCAGGCCGTGCTCGTCGAAGGCCGCCTTGAACTCCTTCTCGTAGACCTCCTGGAAGATGTCCTTGAAGCGGCCGTCATAGGCCTTCAGGATGGTGTTCTTGGTGGAGAAGTAGAGCGGCCACTTCCGGTTCAGGGCGAAGTTGAAGCAGGCCCGGGCAAAGTCGTAGATGGACTTGTCGGTATTGAACATGCCCAGCGCCACACCGCCCCCGTCCTGCTTGACGAAATCGTGCACCTCGCGTTCGATGACGGTGCCGTCCTCGCCTTCGTAGCGAATGGTCAGCCGGCCGACGCCTTCCGGAATCACGAAGTCCTGCGCCCGGTACTGGTCGCCATAGGCATGACGGCCGATGACGATGGGCTGCGTCCAGCCCGGCACGAGACGGGGGATGTTGCGGCACACGATGGGCTCGCGGAAGACCACGCCGCCGAGGATGTTGCGGATGGTGCCGTTGGGCGAGCGCCACATCTTCTTCAGGCCGAATTCTTTCACCCGCGCCTCGTCGGGCGTGATGGTCGCGCACTTCACGCCGACGCCGTGCTCCTTGATGGCCAGCGCCGCATCGATGGTTACCTGATCGTCGGTTGCATCGCGGTTCTGGATCGACAGATCGAAGTAGAGAAGCTTCACGTCCACGTAGGGCAGGATCAGCTTCTCCTTGATCATGTGCCAGATGATGCGGGTCATCTCGTCACCGTCGAGCTCGACGACCGGGTTCTCCACCTTGATCTTCGCCATGTATCCCTCTTCATTGCTTGCGACACTACGTCCTTTACGCAGGTCATAGAGCATATTGCGCCTGCGGAAAAGCCATCCGGGGGACGCAAGACTTTTGACGCATGCGCGAACGGACTGCTACATGAAACCGCGAACAGGGACGAAACGGCACAGGCGGGAGACCGGCGCAATGGGCCATGCAGGCGATTTCGACGTGATCGTGTCCGGAGCGGGACCGGCAGGACTGGCCGCAGCCGCCCTTTGTTCGGAAGCCGGGCTGCGCACTGCCATCGTCACCGGCCCGCTTGATCCTTTCGAAAAACGGCACGATCCACGCACCATCGCGCTGATGCGCCCCTCCGTGCACCTTCTGGAGCACCTGGAGCTGTTTTCCGACGAATTGCGCGCCGTTTCCAACCCCCTGAAGCGCCTGCGGCTGGTGGACGACACCGGCGGGTTGTTCTCCGCTCCGGATGTGACCTTCGATGCCGCGGACGCCGGATGGGACGCCTTCGGCTGGAACATCCCTCTGGAGGATCTGCATCCGGCCCTTGCGGAAAAGGCCCGTGTACTCGGCGTGGAATTCATCCGTGCCTCGGCCACCGGTGTCTCCGGAGACAGGCGTGAACTGGCAAAGCTGCAGCTGGACAATGGCAGCGAACTGGCCGCCTCTCTCGTCATTGCGGCCGATGGGCGGAATTCCCCGGTGCGTGAAACGGCAGGCTTCATCATGCTGCGGCATGACTATGATCAGGTGGCCATCGGTTGCTTCTTCTCCCACTCCGCACCGCACGACGACATGTCCACCGAGTATCACAAGGATCAGGGCCCCTTCACCACCGTACCGATGCCGGAACGCCGCTCCTCGCTCGTGTGGATGGTCCGTCCGGACAGGGGGCGGGAGATCATGGAACTTCCGCCGGAAGAGCTGGCGCGCCATATCCAGCTGGAGAGCCACGGGGATCTCGGACGCATCTCCGACACCACGGAGCCGCGCAGCTTCCCCATGCAGACCATGAACGCGGTGGAATACGCCCGGGATCGCATCATTCTCGTCGGCGAGGCGGCTCATGCCGTGCCGCCCATCGGCGCGCAGGGACTGAACATGAGCCTGCGCGACGCCGCGCTGGCCGCCGAACTGGCCGGAGACGCCCTCGCCTTCGGAGAGGACATCGGCGGCCGTGAGATCATGGAACGCTACGACCGCATCCGCCGCCGCGACATCTTCCCGCGCAAGGCGGCCATCCATCTGGTCAACTCCGCCCTGCTGACGGGTTATACCCCGCTTCAGGCCCTGCGCGCCGGCGGCATCGCCCTGGCTGCCTCCCTGCCCTGGTTCCGTGACATCGTCATGCGCCAGGGCCTCGCCCCCGGCGAAGAAAACGTCCCTCGCGTCATGCGGGAGCACCAATCAGATGCAATCAAAAATTGACTGCCGCGAAACACTCCCCTATATTTCAGACACAAGCGAGCAAACATCATCAGGAGCATCTTGCCAAATGCAACAGATCAGCATTGAAGGATGGGGAGGCTTCATCTGACTCATGGCTGCACTACCGTTGCAGGATGACAGCCCCCTGTTACTGAATGAAACGGC
>JAJRRY010000153.1 GCA_024279095.1 Alphaproteobacteria bacterium | reverse complement strand
CCGTCTGGGCATCACAAAGGCGCACTCCCTGCCGCGCAATGCACAAGCGCGCGGCATCGTGGAGGCGGTGCAGAAGCACTGGAACCGCTTTGCGCGGGAGCTGCCCACCTACATGGGCGCCGGCATGGACGGCGAGGCGGCGCGCCGGATGCATCTGGTCACGCGCTCGGACATCCGCAAGCTGGGACGCTCGCGGCGTCTTCCGGCCTGGGAGGAATTCATGCGGGCGGCCCTTGACTACGTGAGCCGCTACAACGACCGGCCACATTCGGCACTGCCGAGGATCCGTGACGAGGAAACCGGACGGATCCGCCACATGAGCCCGAACGAGGCCTGGGCGCAGGCAGTGGCAGAAGGTTTCGAACCCCTGCTGGTCTCTGCGATGGAGGCCGACGATCTGTTCCGTCCGATGGTGCTCAGGCAGGTGCGGCGCGGGCTGGTGAGCTTCGCCAGTCAGGACTACTTCGCGCCGGAGCTGGAGGAGCTGCACGGGCGAAAGGTCTTCGTGGGCTACGACCTGACCGATGCCAGCCGCGTGTGGGTGCGCGAAGCGGCGCGGGTGGATGGAGAGCTGACACCCGGTGGACTGATCTGCGTGGCGCGCTGGGATGGCCACAAGCGCGCCTACTTCCCCGAAAGCGTCATCGAGCAGGCGGAGAAGCGCCGCGTGCAGGCGGCCATTGCCCGCAAGCAGCGCAAAATCGATGCGCTGGAAGAGCAGCTGCACCCCGGCCTCATCGATACCACCCCGGAGCAGCCTGTGAATGTGGTCGAGCTGCGTCCGGAACCGATCCCCGTCGAACAGTCCGGGGAGGAACACGCGACGTCAGAGAATGCCCAGCCACCGGCGCGGACTGACGGGCGTCCCGTCTTCGCCACGGAGGCCGAACATGCCGCCTGGCTGGTGGCACATCCGGACCGGATGACAGAGCAGGATCGTGATGCCGTCATCGAATACCTGAACAGCCCGGCCACGCTGGCCTGGATCGAAAGCGAAGGAACAGGCCGGGAAGACCTGTTGCGGCTGCTCGGCATCGAGGAGTCATCCGAAGAGTCAGTTGCGTCAAAGGAAACGGCCACCGCGGCGGCAACCGCGATGACCGTCAGATAAAAAGCCGAATAACGAGAGGACGATAGCAAATGAAGAGCACCTTTGTCGAGACTGCGAATGTCGCCCGGTTCCAGCGGGCCCTCGGACAGGTGGAGCGCCGCGGAGCGGCCGAGGCCTGCCTGATGGTGGTGGACGGCCCGCCCGGACTGGGCAAGACCACGGTGATGCGCCACTGGGCAGCGCAGACGGGGAGTGTCTATCTGCGTGCCAAGAAGGAATGGACGCCATGCTGGATGATGCGCGAGCTGCTGGGAGAGCTTGGCATGGCCGCACCTCACTCGTTCGAGAAGCAGTTCGCACAGTCTCTCTCCCTGCTGGCTGACAGGCAGGCGGATGCGTCGATCACCGGGCGCACATTCGGCATCGTCATCGACGAGGCCGATCACGTGGCCCGGCAGGCGCGCATCATGGAAACGGTGCGTGATATCTCCGATACGCTGGAACTTCCGGTGGTGCTG
>JAJRRY010000152.1 GCA_024279095.1 Alphaproteobacteria bacterium | reverse complement strand
GCGGAGACCCTGAACCTTTCCGACGCACAGGCGCATCCGGCTTTCAAGTATCTCCCGGAAACGGGGGAGGAGATCTATTCCTCCTTCCTGGGCGTGCCCATTCTGCGCGGCGGCCGGGTCACCGGTGTTCTCGTGGTGCAGAACCGCAGGCCCCGCCATTACAGCGAGGAAGAGGAGGAGGCACTTCAGACCACGGCCATGGTTCTGGCCGAATTCTTGGCTTCGCCCGAGTTCCGCACCGAACGGGAATCGCGCGGCGAGGAACGGGCGCGCCGACTGCATCTGAAAGGCGAGGGCCTGAATGCCGGGGTGGCTCTCGGGCTTGCCGTGCTGCATCAGCCGCGCGTGGTGATTACCAATTTCGTTGCTGACAGCGTGGATGCAGAGATTGCCCGGCTAGAAAAGGCGTTGGACCGGTTGCGGGTGCAGGTGGACAGGCTCATTTCCACAACCGGGCTGGCCGGTCATGGTGAACATGCGGCAATATTCGAAACGGTGCGGATGTTCGCCAATGACCGCGGCTGGGTGCGGCGCATCGAGGAAATGATCCGTCACGGCCTCTCCGCGGAAGCAGCGGTGGAGCGGGTGCAATCGGACAACCGGGCGCGCATGCTGCGTCAGTCGGATCCCTATCTGCGGGAACGGATGCACGACCTTGACGACCTGGCCAACCGGCTGTTGCGCATTCTCACCGGCCAGACCCGGACGGCAGCCCGCTCGCGGTTGCCGAAGGACACGATTCTCGTCGCCCGCAACATGGGACCTGCGGAGTTGCTGGACTATGACCGGGAGAAGCTGCGCGGCGTGATTTTCGAGGAAGCGGGGGTGGGTTCCCATGCGGCCATCGTTGCCCGGGCGCTTGAAATCCCGGCGGTGGGGCAAGTGGAATACATTACCGACCTGGTGGAGACCGGGGACGCCATCATCCTTGATGGGCGGACGGGAGACGTGCATGTGCGCCCCAATGCGGAACTGGTGGAGGCCTATCGGGAGAAGGTTCGGCTCTATGCCCGGCGTCAGGCCCGTTTTGCCCGTCTGAAGGACAAGCCGGCAATCACGAAGGACGGTGTGCGGGTCACGCTCAACATCAATGCCGGTCTGCTTGTCGATCTGCCACATCTGGAGGATTCCGGAGCCGACGGCATCGGTCTCTACCGCACCGAATTGCAGTTCATGATGACCCGCAAGCTTCCGGGGCGGGAGGAACAGGAGCGGCATTACAGGGCGGTGCTCGAGGCGGCTGACGACAAGCCTGTGGTGTTTCGCACGCTGGACGTGGGATCGGACAAAGTCCTGCCCTACTTCCGGACCGAGCGGGAAGAGAATCCGGCCATGGGCTGGCGAGCCATCCGCATGGGGCTGGATCGGCCGGGGCTGCTGAAGGCCCAGGTGCGGGCGCTGCTGTCGGCCGCCTCCGGCCGGGTGCTCAACATCATGTTCCCCATGGTGGCGGATGTCGCGGAATTTCTTGCAGCGCGGGCCATCGTTGCCGATCAACTGGAGCAGATGCGGCGGCTGGGACGCGAGACGCCGGTACGCGTGAAGGTGGGTGCCATGCTGGAGGTGCCGGCACTGGTTTACCAGATCGGGGAGATGAGCCGGCATGCGGATTTTCTTTCAGTGGGATCGAATGATCTGATGCAATTCCTTTTTGCGGCGGATCGTTCCCATCCCAAGGTGGCGCACAGGTATGATCCGCTGCATCCGGCCATGGTGCGACTGCTGGATCAGGTGGCGCGCACGGCAAGGGAGGCCGGAACCCACGTTTCCCTGTGCGGCGAGATGGCGGGCAATCCGCTGGACGCCATGATCCTGCTGGGTCTGGGATTTACCTCGCTGTCCATGGCGCCGGCCGCCGTCGGGCCGGTCAAGGCGATGGTGCGCTCTCTTGACCGGGGGGAGCTTGCCCGGCTCATTCCGCAGTGGCTGGAAGATGGCGGTACCTCGTTGCGGGAGCGTGCCGCCCTGTTCGCCCGGAAGCATGACGTTACTCTCTATTCGCGCTGACAGCCCGGCCGGCCCGTTCATAAAGCGCTTACCATTTTCCTTCATGATTGCACCGGAAGAGGCAGGAGCGTGTGTGCGGTTGCAGGAGCGTTCCTGCGGAATTTGACCATTCCGGCATGGCCGGATGGCATGCAGCCAGGTGCAAGGACATGAATATCCATACGAGTTCCAATGCCGCCCAGGCCCACTTCCGCCCGAAACCCGACGGCAGACAGGATCCGGCGGGAGAGGCCGGCTGGTATCTGCAGCGCGAGCGCGAGAACCGCGGCGTGCCGCTCGACAAGGCCGGACAGGACACGGGCATTCATCCCTATCATCTCGAGGCGATCGAAATGGGGGATCTCTCGGCACTTCCGGAGCGCGCGCAGGCGTTGCGGATGGTGGCGACCTATGCCCGCTATCTCGGGTTCGATCCGCAGCCGCTGATCCGGCATTATGAACGGCTTCTGCCACGGCAGGAGGGGCATTCCGAACGGGCCTTCTCCTCGGCGAAGATCATTGCCTTTCCGCTTATTGAGCGACTGCGTTCGGTCACTTCCGGTGCCGGTGGCGTGGTGGCTTCCGTGCTGGCCGTGGTGGTGCTGTTCGGCGTCGGCGTGTGGCTGATCACTCCCGGGGAGGAAATTCAGGGGCCGGCGGTCGTGGCTCAGAAGGATGCTGCCGGCGAAGCACCCAAGAAAAGCCTGACGGGTGCGGGGAATACGGATGAACGCGGCGTTCGCACGGTTTCTTCCATATCGCGTCTGGCCGAAGAGGCTCTGCAGGATGATACGCCCGCAGGGCAGGAGACCGCCGCAGGGGTGGACAGTATCGAGGAGCTGATCGCCAGAACGATCCCCGGTGTGGCGCAGGATGCCGCCATGGATGGCAGGAAGGAGGGCACAGACCGGCTGCAGAAGGCATCCGCACCGATTGCCGGACGCGACGGCACGGATGCCGGGGCGCAGTCCCCCACAGCTGCCGGGGCGAAGGTGACGAAAGCCGCGGCTCTTCCCGCAAAGGCCCGCGCTGTTCCCCGCGGTTTCGTGTTGCGGGCGGTGAAGGATACCTGGGTGCGCATCGAGGACGAGAACGGAACGGCCGTCTTCTCCGGTCAGATGAATGCCGGTGACACCTATACCGTACCGAAGCGCGAAGGGTTGTTGATCATCACCCGCGATGGCTCGTTTCTGGAATGGTTGATGGACGGCAAGGTGATGGGGCGCCTGTCGGCTCCGGGCAAGGTGCTGGTGGGGCAGCCGCTGGATCCGCGCAAGCTGGGCAGGCGCAAGGGCTGACAGCGCCGGACAAATCGGCTACAGCAACGACACGGGCGCAAGGGGGACGGCTTTTTTCCGTCCTCCCTTTCGCATGTGAAGGAACCGGTTGCCTATGTCCATAGCCCATACGGAAAAGATCGACCGCATTCTTGCCCGTTTCTCGGAAGTGGAGCAGGCCATGGCCGCCGGTACATCCGGTGAGGATTTCGTGCGCCTGTCCAAGGAATACGCGGAGCTGGAGCCGGTGGTGAAGGTGGCCCGTGAGCTGCGGGCCGCGCTCTCCGAGAAGGTGGATCTGGAAGGGCTTGCCGATGATGCGGAGATGGGCGAAGTGGCGCGTGAGGAACTCGCTGCTCTTCTGCCCCGTATCGAGGAGTTGGAGCGTGAGCTCCAGATGCGACTTCTGCCGAAGGATGCAGCGGACGACAGGAACGTCATCCTCGAGATCCGGGCCGGTACGGGCGGAGACGAGGCTGCCCTGTTTGCAGGTGACCTGTTCCGCATGTATCAGCGCTATGCCCAGTCGCGCGGCTGGCAGGTCGAGGTGCTTTCGGCTTCCGAATCGGAACGCGGTGGCTACAAGGAAATCATTGCGGCCATCCGGGGAGCAGGAGCGTTTGCCCGCCTGAAGTTCGAATCGGGCGTGCACCGCGTGCAGCGCGTGCCGGAAACGGAGACGCAGGGACGAATTCACACGTCCGCGGCGACGGTTGCCGTCCTGCCCGAGGCGGAGGAGGTGGATGTGCGGATCGACGAGAAGGATCTGCGCATCGATGTTTTCCGGGCTTCCGGACCGGGTGGGCAGTCGGTGAACACCACGGACTCGGCGGTGCGCATCACCCATCTGCCGACGGGTATTGTCGTCACCCAGCAGGACGAGAAATCCCAGCACAAGAACAAGGCCAAGGCCATGAAGGTCCTGCGTGCGCGGCTCTACGAGATGGAGCGCCGCCGGCAGATGGAGGAACGCTCGGCGGAGCGGCGCGGGCAGATCGGTTCCGGAGACCGCTCCGAGCGCATTCGGACCTACAATTTCCCACAGGGGCGGGTTACCGATCACCGCATCAATCTCACCCTTTACAAGCTGGGCGAGATCATGGAAGGCGAGGGGCTGGAAGAACTCGTTCAGGCCCTGATCACGGAAGATCGTGCCGCCCGGCTGGCGGCCCAGAATTCGGAATGAGCGGAAAATTCGCACCCGCTGCAGGCATGAGGGTGGAGGAAACCCTGCGTCTGATGGCCGGGGCGTTCCGGAGGAGCGGTCTGTTGACGCCCGAACTTGATGCGCGGGTGCTGCTGCTCGCCGTTCTGCCGATCGATCATGCAACCCTGATTGCCGAGCCCGATCGCCCTCTGGCGGAGGACGAGGCTCGTCGCCTGTCCGTCATGACGGCCCGGAGGCTGTCCGGGGAGCCGGTTTCGCGCATTCTCGGCCATCGGGAATTCTACGGGCGGGATTTCCGTATCACGCCGGATGTTCTGGATCCCCGTCCGGATACGGAAGTGCTCGTGGAGGCTGCCTTGGAAGTGATCAGGCAACGTGATCCTTCCGGTGCGGGCATGCTGCTGCTCGATGCCGGCTCCGGATCCGGCGCCATTATCGTGACGCTTCTTGCCGAGCTGCCACGAGCCCGGGGTGTGGCGCTGGATGTTTCCGCTTCCGCTCTGGCCGTGACTTTGGAGAATGCGCGGGTTCATGGCGTGCGGGATCGCCTGCATGCGGTATGTGGCAGCTGGCTGGATCCGTTCGGAACGGAGGTCTTCGATCTGATCGTTTCAAATCCGCCGTATATTCCCGATGCTGATCTGAAAGATCTGGACAGGGAAGTGGTGGAACACGATCCGCACCTGGCGCTGGCCGGGGGCTCTGACGGGCTGGAATCCTATCGGGCGTTGGGACGCCATGCAGCTTCCGTATTGCGGGAAGGCGGACATCTGATTGTCGAGGTGGGGATTGCACAGGCGGATGTGGTGCGGGCCATTTTCACGAAAATGGGACTGAGGAGTGCTGGAGGCTCAGGGATATATCATGATCTGGCCGGTGTGGCGCGGGTGGTTGTGGTGCAACGGGGGTAGGCTTTTTTGCAACACCCCGGAAGGTTCGTGTGCGAATCTGCTTGGAAAGAGCGGTAAGGCGCGCTATGTAGAGCGTGTGGTTCGCGGGGTTTTCCGCGAATCGGGACTTTGACTGGCGCCTGACAGGCATTGAGAGGCCAGTCGCGGCATGAGCCGCAGAAGGACCGGCGAGCGGCGCGCCGGAATTTCCGCAGGGAGCACCTGAGAGAACAGCTCTGGAGAGTTGTAGCAGTCAGCCAGGCCGATACGGAATATCACAGTCAGGCACTATCAGGCAGCAAGGCGGCAACCCTGATGAATGCGTCACCCGTCACGTGGCGGGAATGGGAAGGATGCGACCGGCTCCGGAATGCGTCCACTTGATGAATATTGAACGGCAGAAGAACAGTCCGAAATGAGACAGGCCCAGCACAAGAACAGGTCACGCTCGCGCAATCGCAGGCAGCCCAACCCGGCAAACCGCGTCTATGAGAGTAATGGCCCCGGCGTGAAGGTGCGGGGTACGGCGCAGCACATTGCGGACAAGTACATGCAACTGGGACGTGATGCCTTGGCATCCGGCGATGCAGTGAAGGCGGAAGGCTTCTTTCAGTATGCAGAGCATTATTTGCGCATCATCGCCGCAGCCCAGGAGCAGATACAGGCTCGTCGCCAGCAGCAGATGGAACAGCGCGAGCAGCGCATGCGTGGCAACGGTCGCGACAGAAATGCAGCTTCCGACAATCAGCCGGAGGCGGCCTCTGCGGATGGCAATGGTTCTGCAGGTCGCGAGGAGAAGGTTTCGCAGGCCGGGGAGGTTCCGCCCATTGCCGAACCCGATGCGGAGCAGCCGGTCGTGATTTCTGCCGCGCCGGAAGGCACCGGCGAGCAACCGGAGGTACAGGCAGACCCTGCCTGGGGTGGGCCGCAGCCCAGCTTTCTGGTGACACCCGCTGCACCGTCGACCTCCTCCGGGGAAGATGATGTGGATGATGGCGAGGCAGCGCGGGCCGCTGCGGGCGATGAGGAAAAGGGCGAGCGCAAGACTGCCCGCCGCACGCGCCGAACCCGGACCACGCGGCGCACCAGAAAGGATGCTCCGGCTCAGGATGCGGCCGGAGAGGCGTCTGCCGAAGAGGCCTGATTGCCGCTTGCTGTTGGAAGATGAATGCGGACGACCCGCCGGAGGAATTCCGGCGGGTCGTCTTTGTTCGGTGGAAGATCCCGTGTTCAGGCGGGCTTCAGTTCGTCGCCGGGCTTCAGGATCCGAGCGGCTGTCGGCTCCATGTAGAGGCCGCAGTCCTTGTGATCATAGTGATCGAGGAGAGTGCGCGGGATGTGCAGATCCCGCTCGCCGGTCTTCGGGTTCACTCCGGTGGCAATGCAGCGGCCGATGCGTTCCATGGCCCGGAAGGCCGGGGTTCCGTTGACAAGAATTTCCTGCCCCACCCATTCGAATTCCTGCCAGGCGGGCAG
>JAJRRY010000151.1 GCA_024279095.1 Alphaproteobacteria bacterium | reverse complement strand
TACATGTGCACTTCCGCGTCCTCGTACTGCTCCAAGACGTAGGCCGCATGCTTCAGCGAGGCCAGGCAGCAGATCATGGAGCAGTAGGGCAGGTGGTTCACGTCGCGAGAACCGGCGCACTGGATGAGCGCCACCTTCTTCGCCGGCTCCCCGTCGGAGGGGCGCACCACCTTGCCGCCGGTCGGGCCGTCATGGTTGGCCAGACGCTCCATCTCCACGTTGTTGATGATGTCGGGGGAGTGCGTGTAGCTGTAGGTCTCCAGCTTCGAGGCATCATAGGGACGCCAGCCGGTAGCCCAGATGATGGCGCCGGCATTCAGCTCCACCTCTTCCTCTTCTTCCGAGAAGTCCACGGCGCCGTACTTGCAGGCCTCCGCAATGCGGCCCTCGTCATCCGTGCCCTTGACCGTCGCGTCGATGACGTAGCGCATCGGGAAGGCATGCTCGTGCGGCAGACGCGCCGCCTTCACCTTGCCCAGGCCGTAGTTGTAGGGATCATCGATCTCGGTCTCGCAGACCTTGCCGCATTCGCCGCAGGCGGTGCACTTCTCGTTGACGTATCGGGGCAGCTTCTTCGCCTTGATAACGTAGTTGCCCTTCTCGCCTTCCACCGCGACCACCTCGTGCATCGTCAGCACCTTCAGCCGCGGGTTCTTCTTGATGCGCTGGTAGTTGATCTCAAGTCCGCATGTCGGATGACAGAACTTGGGGAAGTACCGATTGAGGCGGGTAACGCGGCCGCCCAGGGCCGGCTCCTTCTCGATCAGGATGACGTCATAGCCGGTCTCGGCGGCTTCCAGCGCGGCGGTGACGCCTGCGATGCCGCCGCCTATGACGGCGATCGTCTGGCTGTGCGGTCCGTCCTGTGCCATGGTCCCTCTTGCTTTCCAGTCAGGTTGTTTACGTCGTCTGGTCCTCAACGTCCGCTTCTTCTATTCCGAAGCGAAGGCCGCGCGAGAAGGGCGCAAAATGCCACACACGCACGCGAAATCCGTCGCCGGGGTGCCCCTGCGCCAGATCCATGCGTGACCTGATCGGAAAACGGATGCGACCCCTCCGGCTTCGGTCCGCGGCTTTTGTCCCCAGCCTTTGCGGACGCTGCTTCCATATACCGCGCTCTTTCTCTTTGGAAAAGGGGCACATATTCATTTATGCGTATTTTTTTATGGAACGGACTGGCGATTTTCCCCGCACAATGGTAAAGCCAGTCCGGAAATTTCGAGGGAGCGGGGAGGCCGGCCCTGCCGCAGGGGCGCCTTTCCGGGAAACGGTCCTACTTTGAAGAGGGAGAAAGACTGTCATGTCGAAACTTGTTCCGCCCCATGGTTCCGACGAGGTTATGCCGCTGCTTCTGCCGGAAGCCGAGCGCGCCGCCGTCCTGGAACATGCCAAGACCCTGAAGCAGGTGCCGCTGCGCTCGCGCGAGGTCTCCGATGTCTCCATGTTCGCCATGGGCGCCTACACCCCGCTCGAGGGTTTCATGGGGCATGACGACTGGAAGGGCGTCTGCCAGGACATGAAGACGTCCAGCGGCCTGTTCTGGCCGATCCCGATCACCTGCCCGGTGGAGCAGGACGTCGCCGATTCCATCAACGAGGGTGACGAGGTGGCGCTCGTGAACCCCGAGAACGGCGAGATCATGGCCGTCATGGAGGTGAGCGAGAAATATACCATCGACAAGGAGTTCGAGTGCCAGCACGTCTTCCGCACCACCGACATGGAGCATCCGGGTGTGCAGTCGGTGATGAACCAGGGCCCGGTGAACCTGGCCGGCAAGGTGAAGGCGCTCTCCGAGGGCGAATATGCCGAGAAGTACGGCGAGCTGTTCATGCGTCCTGCCGAGTCCCGCGCCGAATTCCTCAAGCGCGGATGGTCGCAGGTCGCCGCCTTCCAGACCCGCAATCCGATGCACCGCTCCCACGAATTCCTGGCCAAGCTGGCCGTGGAGACGCTCGACGGCGTGTTCATCCATCAGGTGCTCGGCAAGCTGAAGCCCGGCGACATCCCCGCCGAGGTGCGCACCAAGGCCATTCAGGCGATGATCGACAACTACTTCGTGCCGGGCACCGTGATCCAGGCCGGCTATCCCATCGAGATGCGTTATGCCGGTCCGCGCGAGGCTCTGCTGCACGCCGTGATCCGCCAGAACTTCGGCTGCTCGCACCTGATCGTCGGTCGTGACCATGCCGGCGTGGGTGACTATTATGGCCCGTTCGACGCTCAGGATATCTTCGATGAGCTGTGGGAAGGTGCGCTGATCACCAAGCCGTTCAAGGTGGACATCACCTTCTACTGCAAGAAGTGCGACGGCATGGCCACCGCCAAGACCTGCCCGCACGACAAGAGCGAGCGCGTGACCATCTCCGGTACCGAGCAGCGCCGCCGCCTGGCTGCTGGCGAGCCCATCCCGCCGGAGTTCTCCCGCCCCGAGGTGGTGAAGATCCTGCAGGAATACTACGCCTCCCTGAATTCCTGAGGCGCCATTTTCCTGCCAGAGGAACAGCAGACGGCCCCTCCCGTGCGGAGGGGCCGTTTTCCGTTCGGCACACCGGATCAGCTGAAAAGATCCGAATGGGATCCCGTCCGCACCAGCTTCAGGGCGTCTTCATCCTGTTGCCAGATCAGAAGCCAGTCCGGTTCGAGATGACATTCGTTGAAGCCGTTTCATGTCCCGGACAGGCGATATAGTCGCATTGCAGAGGGCAAGTTTTTTCCTTCGAGCAGCATGCGAACGGTCTACTTGAGCTTGGCAATGTCCTTGCCTCTCTTGCGCATCCGCTTGAGATCCCGCTCGAAACGACCAGTGGTCAGCAGGCGCATGCATCAGGCCTCGTCCCGGAACAGGGTATCAAGGTCATCCCATCCCGTGAGATTCCGGTTCCGTCGGGCATCCTCCATGGCGGCCCAGGTTTCCGCATTCGGTATGCGCACATCAAAAGGCAGCCCCTTTCTGAGGGTGATCTGCCTGTAAAACAGGGTAATGGCCTGGCTCGCATTCAAACCCAGTTTGTTCAGGATCATTTCGGCCTCATGTTTCAGGCCCGGCTCCATTCGAGCTCTCACGGTCGCGGTCTTCGTCGTTGCAATCTCCTGTCAATACCTTTGCCATTTGTGGCGCATATGGGCTACATATTGCAAAGATGACAGATCAGTCGCTCATCGGCACAGCCGATTGCAGGGAATGCCGTCCCCGTTGCCATCCAGTCGTTTCAGGCCGCAGCGTTGCAGGTAGAACATTGCTTCTTCGCAGGAAGACATCTCCCTGCAGTAGCGTTTTCTGCCGCAGGTGAAGGCAGGCGTTCCGGAAGCAGATGGCATCAGGGACATCGCGTTCAACGGAGAGGGCTCGAGGAAGGACGGATTGCGGCTGGCGCGCGAGTTGTGCTCGTAGGCGGCACGGGTCTTGCCGCAAAGACGTTCGCAGGGGATGCCGTCATGGTCACCATCCAGACGCCTCAGACCGCAGACCTCGAAATGGTACCGGGCTTCCGCGCAGGTACGCATCTGGCGGCAATAGCGCTTGTCCCCGCATGAGGCCACCGCGGGTACCGCGATTGCGATCAGGAACATCAACGACCATGTGAACAGAAGGTGCATGCGATGTTTTCGGGGTCCGTTGTTCCGGGTCATCGGCAAGCGGCGCGTGCGGAACGCATGCCGATTTTTTCCTCATAACCCTGCGCAAGCGGACAATCAATTCTATCAGTAAACTGATATTCAGAGCACATTGATCCGATAAGGAAGCATTAACCTTTCGTGAAGCCTTGCCGTCTATCCTGATCCGGGACGACACAATCCCGCCGTATTGGCTGGCAAGACGTATGCGGAAAAAGTGGGAACGGATGATTTGCGAGGACTGCCCATGAAGAAGATCCTGACGGTGATGTTCGGCGCCGCCCTGCTGGCCGGCTGCACGACCGATCCCTATACCGGCGAGGAGAAGCCGTCCAACACGCTGCTGGGCGGCCTCGGCGGGGCTGCTGCCGGCGCGGCGGCGGGCGCCATCGGTGGTGCCATTGCCGGCGATGCGGGCAAGGGCGCGGCGATCGGCGCGGCCATCGGCGGCATCGCCGGGCTCGGCGTCGGCGCCTACATGGACAGGCAGGAGGACATCCTGCGCAAGAAGCTCGCCGGCACCGGCGTGCGCATCGTGCGCGAGGGTGACGACATCCGGCTGGTCATGTCCAGCGACATCACCTTCGCCGTGGACAAGGCGGACATCCGGCCCCAGTTCTATCGCACGCTCAATGCCGTGGCCATCGTGCTGAAGGGCTTTCCGGAAACCGACGTGATCGTCACGGGACATACCGATTCCACAGGCTCGGCGGAATACAACCAGCGTCTTTCCGAGCGGCGTGCCATGTCGGTTGTGCAATATCTGCAGGCCCAGGGCGTGAATCCCGAGCGGCTCGAAGCCCGTGGCATGGGCGAAACGGCACCCGTGGCCTCCAATGCGACACCGGCTGGCCGCGCCCAGAACCGGCGCGTGGAGATCCGTATCCATCCCCGCCGCAGGGGCTGAGGTTTCCGGCACCCGGCATGGCATCTGGCCTGCCGTGGCGTGAAATGCTAAAGGCGCAGGAAATGGCGCGTTTCCTGCGCCTCTTTCGTTTTCTGGATGGGAGCCGACCATGGCCGGACATCGCCTCTACGTCATCTCTCCCAACGGTCGCATGATCCTCGGCCTTGATCTGGCCGAGGCCGCCGAAGCCACGGCGCTGGAATATGGCGACGGGGCGCAGGTGGTGGACACGCTGGCCAAGAACTACCAGCCGATGCTTCAGGAGGTGATGAACGGCGAACTGGTCATCTCCGGCGTCTCCGGATGGGACACCGGCAAGCCGGGCCAACTCGACCGGGATCTCATCGAGGCCATAAAGAAGGGCAGGGCGGTCATTGTGCGCGCCTTTCTGGAAAAGGGTGCCTCGGCCAATGCCCGTGACCGCAAGGGTGGCACGGCGTTGCACTGGGCGGCCGGGGGGGGCAAGTTGGAGATCGTAGAACTGCTGCTGAATGCCGGAGCCGATGCCTCGGCAGTCGACCACAACGGCCTGACGCCGCTGGACGTGGCCCGCAGGCGGAACCGCGAGGCGGTTGCCGCCATTCTCGAGAAGGCAGCCGGCTGAGCGACTTCATATCGAAACGGTCCAGTTTTTTGCACGGTTTGCGTGCTTCCACCCGGCCCGATGGGGATATAGAATCCTGATGCGGGCGAGAGGGGACGGCGCAATACGGAGAAACGCGCCATGTCCAGAAAAACCGGTTTGGCCGCCTTGGCGGTTGCCATCATGCTGCCTACGGCTGCATGGGCGGGGCCTGCTGCCGATGCCGCAGCCAGGAGCGAAACGCTTTTGAAGGCCGGCAAGCCCCTGCAGGCATGGACCACCATGCAGGAGGCGGTGGATGCTGTCTGGAACCGCATGCCCCTGACCATAGGCAAGGCCCTATTCGTGGTCGGGGACCCGCAGGGGTACGGTATGTACAACCCTCGCGAGAACAATGTTTTCAAATCTGGCGAACCCATGGTCGTCTATGTGGAACCGCTTGGTTTCGGCCACAAGCTGGTGAATGGAATTCAGCAGATTGTGCTGGACGTGGATCTGATCCTTACGGACAGGAAGGGGAAGGAACTGTTGTCCCGGGAGGGATTCGGAAAATTCGAGTTGAATTCCCGCAAGAAGAATCGCGAGTTTTTCATGAAGCTCACCCTGAATCTCAAGGGTGCGCCCCCCGGAGACTACATTCTCGTCATGCCGATCCGCGACCGGGTGCGCAACATGAAGGCCACTGTCACCCTTCCCTTCAGTATCGTGAAGTAGAAAGACGGCTGCACAGGACATGGTGCTGCGCATGAAAATGGCGCAGACGAGATGTCCGTCTGCGCCATTCCTGCGGTTCCGGAAACCGGAGATCAGAGAGCGGCTTCGAGGTTGGCCTCCGCGAACTCCCAGTTCACGAGGTTGTCGAGCCACACCTCGAGGAACTTCGGGCGCAGGTTGCGATAGTCGATATAGTAGGCGTGCTCCCAGACGTCGCAGGCCAGGATCGGCGTGGCGCCATGAACGAAGGGATTTTCCGCGTTCGGCGTCTTCATGATCTCCAGCTTGCCGTCCTTAACGGCCAGCCAGGCCCAGCCGGAGCCGAACTGCGTCACGCCGGCATTGATGAAGTCTTCGCGGAACTTGGCGAAGCCGCCCAGATCGCGGTCGATCATCTCGGCCAGCTTGCCGGGCAGTTTGTCGCCGCCGCCGCCGGGCTTCATGCCATCGAAGAAGAAGGTGTGGTTGAACACCTGCGCGGCATTGTTGAACAGGCCCGGATTGGAGCCGAAGGACTCGCGGATGATGGTGATCTCGTCCTTGTCCTCCAGACCGGAACCGGCCAGCAGCTTGTTGGCGTTGGTCACATAGGCCGCATGGTGCTTGTCGTGGTGGAACTCCAGCGTCTCCGCGGACATGTGCGGGGCCAGAGCGTCGTACGCATAGGGCAGATCGGGCAGCTTGAATTCGTAGGCCATCCTGACGGTCTCCTGATTTGGCTTGAAATGGATGCAAAGATGAATGCGCCCCCTTCGATGAAGGGCGTAAATCCCCATGCCTTCAAGGTAGAGACTGCCACGGCTTCCGGCAATGGCGAAGCTTCCATATGGCGGAAGACTTGATCTGGATCAATCGGATGCAGGTTCCAGTGAAATCTTCAACCTGCTTCCCGTCGCTTCGGCGATGCGCTCCAGTGTCTTCAGGCTCGGTCTGTGCCCGCCCTCGATGCGTGCAATGGCGGATTGTGAGGTTCCCATGCGCTCGGCCAGTTCCTCCTGCGTCAGTCCGGCACGCAGACGAGCCTCGATGATCATTCGAGCCAGCGCAAATTCCTCATCGAGAGCTTCATGCGCCTTGCGGAATTCCTCGTCCCGGTTCCACTTCTCCAGCGCCCTTGAGAATGGAATGCTCATGACATGATGTCCTTCATTCTTGTCAGCGCCACCCGGATAGCAGATTTCGGTGTCTTTTCGCTTTTCTTTCTGAAGGCATGAAGGATGACGATCCGGCGGTGTCTGCGAGTGACGTATATGGCGCGCGCAATACCGTCGCGCCCTTTCATGCGTATCTCCCACAGCTTGCCATCCAGATGCCTGACATAAGGCATGCCTACATTTTCCAGCCCGGCCATCTCGATCAGCTCCGCATGTCGGCAGGAAGGGCATCCAGTTCGCGAAAGACGGTTTCGTTCAGGATCTCAATGGTCCAGCCAGAGGTCATTGGCACTCCTTATAACATTTATGATATAAACCTTCAATATTTCTGCTTGCCCGCAGCCAGAAGATATTCCCGGTTTCCGTCGCTGCCGGTGATCGGGGAGGGGATGATGCCGTCCACCTGCCAGCCTTCCGATTCCAGCCATGCCCGGATGCGCTCGATCACTACCCGATGCACCCGTTCGTCACGCACGATGCCGCCTTTGCCGACGTGCTCCGGTCCGGCCTCGAACTGCGGCTTGACCAGTGCACGGAGCTGGGCGCCCGGCCGGGCCAGCACCAGCACGGGCGGCAGGGCGATTGTCAGGGAGATGAAAGAGACGTCCGAGACGACCACGTCCGGCGGCTCCGGAATGTGGGCCTCCGTCAGGTTCCGCGCATTGAGCCCCTCCAGACAGACGACACGGGGATCCTGCCGCAGAACGTCGGCCAGCTGCCCATGGCCCACGTCCACGGCATGGACGCAGGCCGCGCCGCGTTCCAGCAGCACCTGCGTGAAGCCCCCCGTGCTGGCCCCGATATCCACGCAGACGCGGCCCTCGACTTCCAGCGGAAAGGCCTCCAGCGCCGCGAGCAGTTTCAGGGCCGCCCGCGAGACGTAGCCCGCTGCGGGATCCTCCATGCGGATCTCCGCATCCACCGGCACGCGCTGGCCCGGTTTCGTGATCCGTTCTCCGGCGACATGAACGGTGCCCCGCCGTATGGCATCGGCGGCGCGTGCCCGTGTTGCGGAAAGTCCGCGCGCCACCAGAAGCCTGTCCAGCCGTTCGCGCGTCAGGACTTCTCCTCCACGTCCAGCGGTTCGGTGCCCGCGGGCCGGCCCTCGGCATCCAGAGTGATCTTCTCGATCCGCGCCTCTGCCTCCTTGAGCAGCTTTTCGCAGCGTTTCTTGAGTGCCTCGCCCCGTTCATAGATGGCGATGGATTTCTCCAGCGGCACGCTGCCGCGCTCGAGCTCGGAGACGATGCGCTCCAGCTCCGCCACAGCTTCCTCGAAACTCATTTCCTCGACCGGCTTT
>JAJRRY010000150.1 GCA_024279095.1 Alphaproteobacteria bacterium | reverse complement strand
TGCTGGGTATTCTCCTGGCCGGACTTCTGGCGCTTGCCAACCGCTATCTCTGGGTATGGGAGGATCCGCGCATCCAGGAGGTGGAGGAGCTGCTTCCCGCCACCAATTGCGGGGCCTGCGGACAGGCCGGTTGTCGTGCCTTCGCCGAGGCTCTTGTGGAGAAGAAGGCCGAACCGGCCCAATGTACCGTCTCGCCGCGCGAGACCATCGAGGACATTGCCGACACGCTTGGCGTGGACGCCGGCAATGTGGAGAAGCGCATTGCCATGCTGGCCTGCGCCGGTGGCCGGCATGTGGCGCGCATGCGGGCCCATTACGAAGGCATGGAGAGCTGCCGGGCGGCGGCCGTGGTCGGTGGTGGTCCGAAGCAGTGCGTCTGGGGTTGTCTCGGTCTGGGTGACTGTGCCGACGTGTGCGACTTCGACGCCATTTCCATGAACCGTTTCGGCCTGCCGGAGGTGAATGCGGACCTGTGCACCGCCTGCGGGGATTGCGTGGACATCTGCCCGAAGGATCTGTTCTCGATCCATCCGCTCAGCCACCGGCTGTGGGTGGCCTGCCGCAATCTGCTGCATGGCGAGGAGGCCCTGGCGGAATGCGAGGTGGCCTGCGATGCCTGCGGTCGCTGTGCAAAGGATGCTCCCGCCGGTCTCGTGGAGATGAAGAACAACCTGCCCGTCATCAATTACGAGCTCAACCATCTGGCCACGCCGGATGTCATCCAGCGCTGTCCCACCGGCGCCATCGTCTGGCGGGACGAGAAGGGTCGCGTGACGAAGGGCAGGGAGACGAAACGCATCGTGCGCAGGCGGCCTCTGCCGATTGATGCCTGAAACAGTTCCCCCGGTCGCAAGAGGGCGAGAAGATGATTTTCGGAAACGGTAAGAAGAAACAGAAGAAGAACGAGCCCAAGTATCCCGGCATCCGCATGGCGCTGGACGGCAACACCGCTGTCATCATGTGCGAGCGCGAGGCCTCCGATGCCGCCGGTGCCTATCCCATCACGCCCTCCACCCAGATGGGCGAGTACTGGGCCGAGGAGGTGGCGAAGGGACACATCAACGTCTCCGGCCGGCCGCTCGTCTTCGTGGAGCCGGAATCGGAACATGCCGCGGCGGCGGTGACCGCCGGCATGTCCATGTCCGGCCTGCGCGCCACCAACTTCTCTTCCGCCCAGGGCGTGGCCTTCATGCACGAATCCCTCTACGCGGCAGTGGGCAAGCGGCTGCCCTACGTGCTGAACATCGGCGCGCGCGCCATCACCAAGGCCTCGCTCAACGTCCACTGCGGCCATGACGACTATCACTGCGTGGACGACACTGGCTTCATTCAGTTCTTCGCCTGCAACGCCCAGGCGGCCGCCGACCTCAACCTGATCGCGCGCAAGACGGCCGAACTTTCCCTGACACCGGCCATCGTCGGACAGGACGGCTTCCTGACGACCCACCTGATCGAGCCGATCAACGTGCCCGAGCGCGAGCTGATCGACGAGTTTCTCGGCCATCCGGACGACGAGATCGAATGTCCGACGCCGGCGCAGAAGATGATTTACGGCGAGACACGTCGCCGCGTGCCCATGCTCTGGGACGTGGACAATCCCGTCACTTCCGGCGCCGTGCAGAACCAGGACTCCTACATGCAGACGGTGGCTGCGCAGCGTCCCTACTTCTTCGACCATATCCCGGAGATTGCCGAGAAGGTCATGGCCGAATATGCCGACCTCACAGGCCGCGAATACGGCCGCATCGGCACCTGGGGGATGGACGATGCCGAATACGTCATCCTCGGCATGGGCTCCATGATCCCGCAGGCGAAGGCGGTGGCGGAATATCTGCGCCGCACCCGGAAACTGAAGGTCGGCATCCTCGATCTCACCATGTACCGCCCCTTCCCCGGCGATCTCGTTTCTCGGGCTCTCGTCGGCCGCAAGGGCGTTGCCGTTCTGGAACGCACCGACCAGCCGCTGGCCGAAGACCTGCCGATCATGCGCGAAGTGCGCGCCACTCTCTCCAAGGCACTGGAGAACGGCATGGCCGCAGATGGCGGGAAGCCCTGGCCGGACTATGCCACGGCGAAGTCGATGAAGGATCTGCCGCAGCTCTACTCCGGCGCCTATGGCCTCGGTTCCCGTGACCTGCAGCCGGAGGCCCTGATCGCGGCGGTGGAGAACATGCTGCCCGGCGGTGGCCATCGCAAGTTTTTCTATCTCGGCATCGAGTTCGTGCACGACATCCCCGCCTCGCCGAAGGAGGAGGTGCGTCAGCAGAAGCTGCTGGAGGCCTATCCGCACATCCGCGATCTGGCGCTGAAGGGATCGGAGAACCCGAACCTCCTGCCGGAGGGCGCCATCACCGTACGCATGCACTCCATCGGTGGCTGGGGCGCCATCACCACCGGCAAAAACCTGGCCATGACCCTCTACGAGCTGCTCGGCTACGAGATCAAGGCCAACCCCAAGTACGGCTCGGAGAAGAAGGGTCAGCCCACCACCTATTACATGTCGGCGGCTCCGGAACCCATTCCGCTGTCCTGCGAGTATCACAACGTGGACGTGGTGCTCTCGCCCGATCCTCACGTCTTCCATCACTCCAACCCGCTGTTCGGCCTGCGAAAGGGTGGCGTCTTCATCATCCAGCATTCCGGCACTGCGGAGGAGCTGTGGGAGAGCCTGCCGGAGAACGCCCAGCGCTACATCATCGACAACGACATCCGCCTGTTCTACGTGGACGGCTTCCGCATCGCCCGCGAGGAGGCGAGCAACCCGGAGCTGCAGCTGCGCATGCAGGGCAACGCCTTCCAGGGGGCCTTCTTCGCCGCCTCGCCGCTCATGGAGCGTGCCGGGCTTGATGAAAAGAAGCTGTTCGCCGCCATCGAGGCGCAGCTTCAGGCCAAGTTCGGCTCCAAGGGCCGCAAGGTCGTGGAAGACAACCTGCGCGTCGTGCGCCGCGGCTTCGAGGAGACCCGCGAGGTCACCGAGAAGGTTCTCACGCCGCGCACGGCCGGTGAGGAGCATGTCCGCAGCGCCCTGCCCGTGCTGTTGAAGGACATTCCCGAGGCTGGAGGACAGGCATCCGACATTCATCGCTTCTGGGAACAGACCGGTGAATTCTATGCCACCGGCAAGGGATCTGACATCACGGCCGATCCCTTCCAGGCGTTGTCCCTCATTCCCGCCTCCACCGGCATCTTCCGCGACATGACTCAGATCCGCTTCGAGGTGCCGAAATTTATTGCCGAGAAGTGCACTGCTTGCGGAGAGTGCTATACGGTCTGCCCGGATTCCGCCTGTCCGGGCCTGGTGAACACCGTTACGGAAGTCTTCTCTTCCGCCATTGCCGCCGCGGAGAAGGAAATCGGCATGACCGAGCACCTGCGGCGCGAGAGCCGGAAGCTGGAGAAGATTCTCCGCCCGATGATCGACGAGGCCGGCGAGGAGGCCGATGTCAATGCACTGATCCATCAGGCCATTGATCGGCTGCTGGCCGAAAGCGAGCTGGAAGGCGCCGAGCGGATCCGTCTGGAGGAGGAGATGGAGGCCTTCCGCCGGGCCATCGGCGAGTTCCGGTTCTCCGTCACCAAGCCCTACTGGATCCAGCGCGAGAAGAAGCGGAAGGGTTCCGGCGGCCTGTTCTCCATCACCATCAACCCCTACACCTGCAAGGGCTGCATGGAGTGCGTCGAGGTCTGCGACGACGATGCCCTGGTGCCGGTGCAGCAGGACGAGGAGATCGTCGCCCGCCTGCGCCGCGAATGGGACTTCTGGGAGCAGCTGCCGACCACCAATCCGCAGTTCGATCGCATCGACGACCTGGACGAGAAGGTCGGCGCGCTGCAGACCCTGCTGCTCGACAAGCCGGCATACAATTCCATGGTCTGCGGCGACGGCGCCTGCCTTGGCTGCGGCGAGAAGACGGCGATCCATCTCTTCACCGCCACCGTGACCGCCCTCATGCAGCCGCGGGTGAAGGCGCACCTGAAGAAGCTGGACGATCTCATCTCTCGGCTGGAGACGCACATCCGCCTGAAGCTGGCGCAGGGCGTGGATCTCTCCGATCCGACGACCATCGGCGCACTGGCCGGCACCGATGACGACGTCACGCTGGCCGATCTGGCGCGCACGCTGGATGCCGACGGCGTCTCCACCGTCATCGACAAGGAGTGGCTGGCTTGGGCCACCGGCCTTCTGGAGAAGTTGCGCGACCTGAAGTGGCGCTACGAGGAGGGCCCCACGAAGCGTGGCCGTTCCGACATGGGCGTCATCAACTCCACCGGCTGTACCTCGGTCTGGGGATCCACCTTCCCCTACAATCCCTATCCGTTCCCTTGGACCTCGCACCTGTTCCAGGACAGCCCGTCGGTGGCCATGGGCGTCTTCGAGGGGCACATGGCGAAGATGGCCGAGGGCTTCAAGGCGGTGCGCATGGCCGAGCTGGAGCTGGCCGGGAAGTACAATCCGGCGGAGCACGAGGAATTCTTCTCCAAGTTCGGCTGGAAGGACTTCACCGACGAGGAATGGAAGCTGTGCCCGCCCGTGGTGGCCATCGGCGGCGACGGCGCGATGTACGACATCGGCTTCCAGAACCTCTCCCGCGCCATGGCCTCCGGCATGCCCATCAAGGTGCTGGTGGTGGACACGCAGGTCTACTCCAACACCGGCGGTCAGGCCTGTACCTCGGGCTTCATCTCGCAGGTGGCCGACATGAGCCCCTACGGGCGCGACTGGAAGGGCAAGGAGGAGATCCGCAAGGAAATCTCGCTCATCGGCATGGCCCACCGCACCACCTTCGTGCTGCAGGGTGCCCAGAGCAACGTCACCCATCTCCTGGAAGGCTATATCGACGGTCTCAACTCGCGCCGCCCGGCCCTGTTCAACATCTACACCGTCTGCCCGCCGGAGCATGGCGTCGGCGACGACGCCGCCGACGTGCAGACGAAGATGGCCGTGGAGTCGCGTGCCTATCCGCTGGTCCGCTACGATCCGGATGCCGGCGAGACCTTCGAGGAATGCGTCGATCTGTCCGGCAACCCGGCGCTGGACCGCGACTGGCCGGAATACACCCTGAAGTACGTGGACGAGGACGGCCGGGAAGCGGAAATGAAGCTGCCCTTCACCTTTGCCGACTTCGCTGTCACCGAGGGACGCTTCCGCAAGCATTTCCGCCGCGTGCCGCGCGAGAAGTGGACCGACGACATGGTGCCGTTCCACGAGTTCCTCGACATGGATGAGGACGACCGCGAGGGCAAGTTCCCCTACGTCTGGGCGGTGGACGACGAGAATCGCCTGATGCGGGTGATCTGCTCGCAGGAGATCGTCCGTTCCGCCGAGGAACACCGTGCCTTCTGGCGTCAGCTGAAGGGCATCGCCGGCCTGATGAACAAGGTCGACGTGGAGGCCGAGATCGCGAAAGCCAAGGCCGAAATGGCCGGCAGGCTTGCCGGAGCCCTGCTCGGTCTGGCCGAGGGCGGAGAAGCTCCGGCCGTGGCCGCCAGTCTCGTTTCTGCGGCGGCGGGAGATGCGTCTCCCTCCGCTCCTGCCGCCGCCTCTTCTTCCGCCGCCGTGCCGGACGACTACGAGCCGGTCTGGATCGACACTCCGGACTGCACCACCTGTGACGAGTGCGTGGAGCTGGCCCCGGGCATCTTCCAGTACAACGAGGACGACCAGGCCATCGTGGTCAATCCGCAGGGCGGCACCTTCGAGGACATCGTGAAGGCGGCGGAGAAATGCACCGCTCAGGTCATCCATCCGGGCCTGCCCGCCGACCGCTCCTTCAAGGACGCGGACAAATGGGTGAAGCGCGGACAGAAGCACAACTAGTGACCACCGCGACAGGACACTGCCGATGAGTGCAGCGCTCGAAATAAAATCCTTCGCCCACGGCGTTCATCCACCGGAGCACAAGGACACGACGAAGGGGCTGGCCGTTCGCCAGTTCCCCTTCGCGCCGGTCATGGTCATTCTGTTGTCCCAGCACCTTGGGGCGCCAGCAAAACCGATAGTGCGCGAGGGGCAGGAAGTGTCGCGCGGGCAGAAGATCGGCGAGCCCGATGGTTTCATGTCCGTCGCCATGCATGCTCCAGCTACGGGCGTAATCGAACGCATTGACATGGCACCCAATGCGATGGGCAAGATGGTGCCCGCCGTGTTTCTGCGACCCTATCCCGGCTCGGGACAGGAAATCATCGAGGGCCAACCTGTCGATGTGGACAGCGCCTCGCGTGAGCAGATCATCACTGCCATTCAACAGGCCGGCGTCGTAGGTCT
>JAJRRY010000149.1 GCA_024279095.1 Alphaproteobacteria bacterium | reverse complement strand
GTGGTGGCTGGCGGCCCGACCATACGCAGGCGGCAGTAGAGCGTCTGGCCGTGCGCTTCGATCCGGATGCGCCTATGGAACAGGAGAGCCTACCACCGAAGGCTGAGCTGCCCCGGTTTTCCACTTGCGTCCTGATCGGCGATTTCTTCGCCGACGCCGACGAGCTGGAGGCGCGGGTGCGTGAACTGGCCGCCCGCGGGGCGTGTGGGCACATGCTGCAGGTGGTGGATCCGGCGGAGGAAACATTTCCCTTCACCGGGCGCACCCGCTTCGAGGACTGCACGGGACATGAGGCCATGACGGTGGGCAAGGCGGAGGCGCTGCGCCGGGAATACATGGAACGGCTCGCGATGCATCGCGAGCGCCTCGCCGCGCTGGCCCGCCGGCTGGACTGGACCTTTCATGTCCACCGGACGGATGCGCCTGTGCAACGGCCGCTGCTGGCTCTGCATGCGCATATCGGCGGGCACGTGGCCATGCCGCACGCGCGGGGAGGGGCGGCATGAACTGGCTTTCCGCACTGACCTTCGCCAATCCGGCGGCGCTGGTGGCCCTGCTGGCGCTGCCGGTCGTCTGGTGGCTGCTGCGGGCCGTTCCGCCACGTCCGCGCACGGTACGCTTTCCTCCCTTCCGGATCCTGCTCGGTCTGAAACCGAAGGAGGAAGAGGCGGCGCGCACCCCGTGGTGGCTCGTGGCGCTGCGGCTGATGCTGGCGGCGCTGGTCATCCTTGCCGTTGCCGGCCCGCGCATTCCGCCGCCTGCGAAGGTTGCCCTGACCGCTGACGGTCCGCTTCTGGTGGTTGTGGACGATGGCTGGGCGGCAGCGCGCAACTGGGCACGGATCATGGAGACCCTGGAAGGTCTCCTTGACGAGGCGGCTCGTCACAACCGGCCTGTCGTGCTGGCGACCACGGTGGCGGATGTTGCTGCGCCCTCGCTGAGGGCACGGCGGGCGGAAGAGGTGCGCAAGGGGCTGGTCGCCCTTGCGCCGAAGGCCCTGACGCCGGACCGTCCCCGGCTGCTGACGCGGTTGCGTGGGCAGGGCGTGCGGGCCACGCAGGCGTTGTGGCTGTCCGACGGGCTGGACTACGGGCATGCGAAGGAATTTGCCGACGGGTTGACGGTGACAGGCGGGCGGCTGGATGTGCTCTCGCCCGTGGCGGAAGATCTGCCTCTGGCCGTGGGCAGGCCGGTGCTCAATGGCGGACGTCTGCAGGCTTCGGTGATCCGGGCCGACGTGCGGAGCGCGGAGCGGACGCGGGTGGTGGTGCGGGCGCGCAATGGCAGGCCGCTGGCCGATGCCCCCGTGGTCTTCCGTGGCAACGCGAAAAAGGCCTTCGCCACGCTCTCCCTGCCGCTGGCCATCCGCAACGAGGCAGCCTTTCTGACCATTTCCGGTCAGGAACATGCCGGTGCCGTATGGCTGTTCGATGACCGTTTCCGGCGCAAGAGCGTGCTGGTCTTTTCCGGTGAGACACGGGGGCGTGGGCAGCCGTTGCTGTCTCCCGTCTACTATATCGTGCGGGCACTTCAGCCCATGGCCGAGGTGACCGAGGCGCAGTCGCTGGCCATGGTGGATGATCGGCTGGGGCCGGGGCTTTCCATGCTGGTTCTGGCCGACGTGGGCCGGCTGGACCGGGCGCGGCGGGACAGGATTGCCGAATGGATCCGCAAGGGTGGCGTTCTGGTGCGCTTCTCCGGTCCGCGCATGGCCGGGGAGCATGACGATCTGGTGCCGGTGCGGCTGCGGGCGGGTGGACGACAGCTTGGCGCGGCACTGAGCTGGGAGAAGCCGCAGGCGCTGGCGCCATTTCCGCGGACTTCGCCGCTGGCCGGCCTGAGCCCCGACCGCGAGGTGCGTATCACACGTCAGGTGCTGGCCGAGCCGGGTCCGGAACTGGCGGATCGCACGTGGGCGGCGCTGGAAGATGGAACGCCGCTCATTACCGCCCGCAAGGAAGGGGCGGGACTGATCGTGCTGGTGCACACCACGGCCAGTCCGGAATGGTCAAACCTGCCCATGTCCGGACTGTTCGTGGATATTCTGGGGCGTATCCTCGATCTTGCCCCGGCGGCCCGTGCGGTGGCGGACGGCCGGCGCGCCTCGGCTACCGGCAAGGAGCGCGCGATGAACGGTCCATGGACGCCGTGGAAGGTGCTGGACGGTTTCGGCACGCTCGTTGCCCCACCGGTGGAGGCGCAGCCGGTGCGGGCAGAGAAGTTCGAGACTACCCGGCCTTCCGCGACCCACCCCCCCGGTCTCTACGTGCGCGATGGCAGCGTCCGAGCGCTGAATCCGATGGCGCATGGCAGCATGCCCAAGGTGCTGCCGCAAGGGCTGGCAACGGCGGGATATGCCACCCGTCCGGCCCGGGATTTTGCGCCCTCCCTGTTTATTGCCGCCTTCATCCTCTTTCTGCTGGACACGCTGGCCATGCTGTGGATCGCCGGAGCCCTGAGGCTGCGGCGGGCGGCCACGGCCGCATCCGTCCTTGCAGGTGTGCTGCTGGTGTTGCCGGTTCCTTCCGGAGGCATGTCGCATGCCGCCGAGGCTGGAAAGGACGAAGAGCAGGCGCTGGCCTTCGCCATGAAGGCCACGGAGAAGACGCGATTTGCCTATGTGCTCACAGGCAACGGCGAGGTGGACGAGGTGTCGCGAGCCGGGCTCTCCGGGCTGTCGGCGTTCCTGACGCAGCGCACGTCGGTGGAGCCGGGCGAACCCATGGCGGTGGATATCGAACGTGACGAGATCGCCTTCTTTCCGCTGATCTACTGGCCCGTGCTGCCGGATGCGCCGAAGCTCTCGCTGAAAGCGGTGGCAAAGCTGGATGTCTACCTGAAGAACGGCGGCACGATCCTCTTCGACACGAAGGACGCTCCGGATGCCGAACTCTCGGGAGGGCTGACGCCGGCCCGCAAGGCCCTGCGGCGCATTCTTTCCGATCTCGACGTACCGCCACTGGAACCTGCGCCGAGGCGTCACGTCCTGACCCGTTCCTTCTATCTCATCAAGGATTTCCCGGGGCGCTATGCCGGTTCTCCCCTTTGGGTCGAGGCCACGTCCGCAGGACGTGAACAGCGTCGGCTTTCCACCGGCAACGCGGATGGCGTGTCGGCCATCTTGATAACCGGCAATGACATGGCCGGCGCCTGGGCCCTGACGCCGGCGGGGCGGGCGCTTCTGCCTGTCATTCCCGGTGGCGCGCGGCAGCGGGAATATGCCATCCGTGCCGGAATCAACATCGTGATGTATGCCCTGACCGGCAACTACAAGGCCGATCAGGTGCATATCCCGGCGATCCTGAGGAGGCTGGGGCAGTGACGCGCACGACCATCGTATTCCAGCCGCTGCTCGACCCTTGGCTGATTGCGGCTCTGGTGCTGGCCGGGGTGGGACTTGTCCTGCTGTTGTGGTGGAAGGGTGGCCGCCGGGTTCCGGCGCTGGTGCGTCTCCTGGCACTGGGCATTCTTGCCCTGGCCCTTCTGGATCCGCGCCTGGAGCGCGAGAAACGTCAACCGTTGACGGACATCGCGGTGCTGGTGATCGATCGTACGCCCAGCCAGACGGTGGACGGACGCATGGAAAGGGCGCGTCTGGCGGAAAAGAAGTTGCGCACCCTGCTGGGCGGGCTGGACAACACCGGGGTGCGGCAGGTGATTCTGCGGTCCCGTGACGGGCAGGACGGGACGGAGCTCGTCGGGGCGCTGCGCGAGGCGCTGGCGGACGTGCCG
>JAJRRY010000148.1 GCA_024279095.1 Alphaproteobacteria bacterium | reverse complement strand
TCAGGGAATTGGGAAAGCATATTCGATCGGGCTGTTAACCGTCAGGAGGTCGGCCTCCCGTATGTTGCGGGGGAAATGGGGATGCCTCGAAGGAGGGTTCTCACAGCCGATCTGCCAAAAGGAGGAAGAGATACAATGTCCAAGATCATCGGCATCGACCTCGGCACCACGAATTCGTGCGTGGCGGTCATGGAGGGCAAGGATCCTCGCGTGCTGGAAAACGCGGAAGGTACCCGCACCACGCCGTCCATCGTTGCCTTCACGGAAGAGGGCGAAGTGCTCGTGGGCATCCCGGCCAAGCGCCAGGCCGTCACCAACCCGGAGAATACCATCTTCGCCATCAAGCGCCTGATCGGGCGGCGCTATGACGACCCCATCGTGAAGAAGCACATCGAGCTCGTGCCCTACAAGGTCGTCAAGGCCGACAACGGCGACGCCTGGGTCGAGGCGCGCGGCAAGAAATATTCGCCCTCGCAGATCTCCGCCTTCATCCTGCAGAAGATGAAGGAGACGGCGGAGCGTGCGCTGGGCGAGGACGTCAAGCAGGCCATCATCACCGTGCCAGCCTACTTCAACGACGCACAGCGTCAGGCCACCAAGGACGCCGGCAAGATCGCCGGACTGGACGTGCCGCGCATCATCAACGAGCCGACGGCCGCCGCGCTGGCCTACGGCCTCGACAAGAAGGACGCCGGCACCATCGCCGTCTACGACCTCGGCGGCGGCACCTTCGACATCTCCATTCTGGAGATCGGTGATGGCGTGTTCGAGGTGAAGGCCACCAACGGTGACACCTTCCTCGGTGGCGAGGACTTCGACATGCGCATCGTCGACTATCTGGCCGACGAGTTCCAGAAGGAGCAGGGCATCGACCTGCGCAAGGACCGTCTGGCCCTGCAGCGCCTGAAGGAGGCTGCGGAGAAGGCGAAGATCGAGCTGTCGTCCTCCACCCAGACGGAGGTCAACCTGCCGTTCATCACCGCCGACCAGTCCGGCCCGAAGCATCTGCAGATCAAGCTGACCCGGGCCAAGCTGGAAAGCCTGGTGGAGGACCTGATCGAGCGCACCATCGAGCCGTGCAAGAAGGCGCTGAAGGATGCCGGTCTGTCGGCCAAGGACATCGACGAGGTGATCCTCGTCGGTGGTCAGACCCGCATGCCGAAGGTCGTGGAGACGGTGAAGGATTTCTTCGGCAAGGAGCCGCACAAGGGCGTCAACCCGGACGAGGTGGTGGCGCTGGGCGCGGCCATTCAGGGCGGCGTGCTGACCGGCGACGTGAAGGATGTGCTGCTGCTTGATGTCACGCCGCTGTCGCTGGGCATCGAGACGCTGGGCGGCGTGTTCACCCGGCTGATCGAGCGCAACACCACCATCCCGACGAAGAAGAGCCAGATCTTCTCCACCGCGGAGGACAACCAGACGGCGGTAACCATCCGCGTCTTCCAGGGCGAGCGTGAGATCGCCGCGGAGAACAAGCTGCTCGGCCAGTTCGATCTGGTGGGCATTCCGCCCGCGCCACGCGGTGTGCCGCAGATCGAGGTGACTTTCGACATCGACGCCAACGGCATCGTGCACGTCTCGGCGAAGGACAAGGCCACCGGCAAGGAGCAGCAGATCAGGATCCAGGCGTCCGGTGGACTGTCCGACGAAGAGATCGAGCGGATGGTCAAGGAGGCCGAGGCGCATCGTGAAGAGGACATGAAGCGCAAGGAGCTGATCGAGGCGAAGAACCAGGCCGAGGCCCTGATCCACTCCACGGAGAAGACGCTCAAGGAGCTGGGCGAAAAGGTTGAAGAGACAGCGAAGAACGCCGTGGAGAATGCCGTCGAGGCCCTGAAGAAGGCCATCGAGGGCGACGACACCGAAGAGATCAAGGCCAGGACCACGGAGCTGGCCCAGGCCGCGATGAAGCTCGGCGAGGAAGCCTACAAGAGCGAGCAGGCCGAAGCCGGAGCAGCCGGTGCGGCCGGCGGCGAGCAGGCCTCCTCCAGCTCCACGGCCGGTGACGAGGACGTCGTCGATGCCGACTTCGAGGAAGTCGATGACGACAAGAAGTCCTGATCTGGCATGATCTCATGCGCCCCCCGCTCCCTGTCCAAGGGGGCGGGGGTTTTCGCATGTCTTGCCTTTGTCCCGATTTTGTTGAACAAGGGCGCAAGTCATCCCGATTTCGAGAGATGATCCTCATGGCCAAGCGCGACTACTATGAAATACTCGGTGTCTCCCGCACCTGTTCCGAAAAGGAGCTGAAAATCGCCTTCCGGCAGCTGGCCAAGAAGTTTCATCCGGATGCCAATCCGGACGACCCGGAGGCGGAACGGAAATTCAAGGAGATTGCCGAGGCCTACGAGGTGCTGAAGGACCCGCAGAAGCGGGCCGCCTATGATCGTTATGGCCATGCCGCCTTCGAAAACGGCGGAAGCGCTGGAGCCGGCCCGTTCGGCGGCGGCGGCTTCGGCCCGGACTTCGGCGCCACCATGTCCGACATCTTCGAGGAGATGTTCGGAGACTTCATGGGAGGACGGCGCGGCCGCTCACAGGCATCGCGCGGCGCCGACCTGCGTTACAATCTGGAGATCACCCTTTCCGAGGCCTGCTTCGGCAAGACGGCGACCATCAAGGTGCCGACCGCAATTGTCTGTGAGGCCTGCGATGGTACCGGGGCCAGTGCCGGATCCCAACCGCGCACCTGTCCGACCTGCCGTGGACACGGCACGGTGCGGGCCACTTCCGGTTTCTTCACCGTGGAGCGCACCTGCCCCTCGTGCCACGGTCAGGGACAGGTCATTTCCGACCCCTGCGAGACCTGCGGTGGTGCCGGACGGGTGGCACGCGAGCGCACGCTCCAGGTCAAGATCCCGCCCGGTGTGGAGGACGGCACGCGCATCCGGCTGGCCGGCGAGGGCGAGGCAGGCCTCAGGGGTGGTCCGGCGGGCGATCTCTACATCTTCCTTTCCATCCGTCCGCACGAATTTTTCCAGAGGGACGGCGCGGACCTGTTCTGCCGGGTGCCCATTTCCATGGTCACGGCGGCCTTGGGCGGCGAAATCGAGGTACCCACCATCGAAGGCAAGAAGGCCCGCGTGACCATTCCGGAAGGCACGCAGAGCGGCCGGCAGTTCCGCCTGAAGGGGCTCGGCATGCCGGTGCTCAATTCTTCTCGCAAGGGTGACCTGTACATACAGGTGGACGTCGAGACGCCGGTCAATCTCACGGCGCGCCAGAAGGAGCTGCTGCGCGAGTTTGAACAGGAGGCAAAGGACAATTCGCCGCAGTCGGAAGGCTTCTTTGCCAAGGCACGGAAGTTCTGGGAATCGCTCAGCGAATAGCCGGCACTTTTGCTGGATGAACGTGTTTGACGAATCGTTCCGGTGCGGTCACCGTGCCGGAGCTTTTCATTTTCGCATGTGCAAATGCCAATGGATGGACGAGGAGCATGGAAAGAGGCAGCACCATGCGCAGGGAGATCGGGGAAGTGTGGGTCCTGACCGCGCTTCTGGGCGCAGTCGTGCTTTGGGCCAGCGCCTTTCCCGTCATGAAGGCTTTGCTGGGCGTCATGCATCCGCTTTCCATGATCTGGGGGCGCATGATCATTGCCAGCATCATTCTTCTGCCCCTTGTCATGCGCGGCTGGCGCACGGCCGACAAACGCCCCGGAGACATCCGCTGGCTGCTGCTGCTCGCCTTTCTCGAACCATGCCTCTATTTCTCGCTGGAGATCACCGCCCTGAAATACACCTCCGCCTCGCAGGCCGGCATGGTGGTTTCGGTTTTTCCGTTGCTGGCGGCGCTGGGGGGCGTTCTGTTCTTTCACGAGCGCATGACCCCGCACATGACGGCGGGCCTGCTGCTGTCCATGGCCGGCGTGATCGGCCTGACGCTGGCCGGCAGCCCGGACGCCAGCGCCCCGCGACCATGGCTGGGCAATTTTCTGGAATTTCTGGCCATGGTCTCGGCCACCGGCTACATGCTGATCGTCAAGCGCATGGCACCACGCTACGACATCTGGCTTTTGACCGGCATCCAGATGATGGCCGGAGCAATCTTCTTTCTGCCTGGTGCCTGGTTTCTCTTCGGCTGGGACTTCGCGGCGGTCTTGGAGCCACTCAATCTCGGCATGCTGGTCTATCTGGGCATCGGCGTCACGGTCCTGGCCTATGGTTTGTACAATGCCGGAGTCTCCCGGCTACCCGCGGCTCGCGCCTCGGTGATGATGAACCTGATCCCCGTGCTGGCGGTGGTGATGAGCTGGGGCTGGCTGGGTGAGCGGCTGAACGGTGTACAGATCGCCTTTGCCGCGCTGACCCTCGCCGGCGTAATGCTGGCGCAGCAGCGGCGTTGAGACCTCCGTCGGAAAGAGGGAAAAGTCAGAGACGATCAGGGGCGATCAGCTCGCCATCCACCCGGCTGGCGGCAATTACGGCCTGAGTGCGACTTTCCACACCGAGCTTCTGGAGAATGGCCGAGACATGAGCCTTGATGGTAGCCTCCGAAACGCCGAGTTCATAGGCAATCTGCTTGTTGAGCAGGCCCTCGCGCAGCATCATCAGTACACGCATCTGCTGCGGCGTGAGCGTGGACAGCCGCCGGGCCATGTCGCCGGTCTCCTCGTCCTCTTCCAGTGAGACATCCTCGGGCACGGCGACCTCTCCTGCCAGCACGGCACGCAGGGCCGCCTGCATCTGTTCCGCGGAAGCCGATTTCGGAATGAACCCGGAAGCACCGAAGGATATGGCCCGACGGATGATGGTCGTCTCTTCGGAAGCGGAAACGACGACAACCGGGATATCCGGAAACTGCGCCCTCAGGTAGATCAGCCCGGAAAAGCCCTGTACGCCCGGCATCTTCAGGTCGAGAAGGATCAGGTCGGTGTCCTTCTCCTCCACGGCGGCAACCACCTCGTCGAGGGTACCGGCCTCGGCCAGTTCCACGTCCGGCATGTCACGGGCCAGAATCTGTTTCAGCGCATCACGGAACAGTGGATGATCGTCGGCAATGATGAAACGTTCGCTCGCCATGGGCCTCTTTCACAGGTTGCCTCTTCCGATGGTTCCGGAGCCGTTTCCGCCCCTTTCGGGGACGTCCGGTGTCCTTCTCATATACCACAATGTGCATCCGCACAAATCCGGGCTGGAGAAACAGCGGTCAAGTGGTCATGCATCACGGGAGATCACCCGGGGAGAAACTTTATGGTTAACCTTATGTAAAACATCGGCATTTAAGAATACGGAAATCATAACTCACCTTTCCCGGATTTGAGGTGGTTACAAAAGCTGTCCACACGCCCCTGTTAAGTCACGATTCAGTTTTGTCTGCGAGTCTTGCAGCAGGTGGGGTGAAAAAACACAAAACAAGCCTGCACCATTCCGGAAAAGACGCTCCGGAATAAAAATGGCGTTCAAAAACGGACAGTGAGACGGAGTAAAACCATGCAGAAGACTTTCACCAGGTTCCTTGCGGCTGCGGCCTTCCTGGCCGTTGCCGGCAGCGCCCATGCGGCTTCGGTCACCGATCAGTTCCAGGCACGCATCACCATCCTGAACGAATGCGTCATCAACTCGGTGACGGATCTCGATTTCGGCACCACCGGCCTTCTGAACGCGGCGGTCGACGCCACCGCCACGATCAATCTGCGGTGCACTGAGAACGCTCCCTATGATATCGGCCTCGATGGCGGCGGCACCGGAGACACCTCCGCCCGCCAGATGAGCGATGGCAGCGGCAATACCGTCGACTATCAGATGTATCAGGATGCCGCGCGCACCGTGGCATGGGGCAACGTCGTCGGAACCGACACCAAGTCGGCTTCCGGTACGGGTGTGGACGAGACGCACACCATCTACGGCCGCGTCCCCGCCCAGGCCACACCGCCGGCCGGCACCTATACCGACACCGTGCTCGTCACGGTCACCTACTGACCATTCCTGAAGGAGAAAGGCCCCGGCGGCCTTTCTCCCTCCCATGCATCTTCCGGCAATCATGTTCGTGTCCTGGGGGAAGAACACGATGCGACATCCTTCTTTCGCCATTCTTCCGGCGACCGTCATGGCGCTGGCGGGGACAATCGCGACCGCCGAGGCGGCCAGCATCCACGTGCGCCCCATCGGCATCGAACTGCAGGCTCCGGCAGCCGCTTCCGTTCTGACATTGACGAACAAGGGCAGGGAGCTGATCACGGCCCAGGTCCGGGTTTTTCGCTGGAAGCAGGCAGGTGGCAGGGACGTTCTGGAACCGACACGCGACGTGGTGGCCAGTCCGCCCATTCTGCGCATGCGCCCGGGCCGGGAAAACGTCGTCCGCGTGGTTCGGGTCACGAAACGCCCGGTAAAGGGCGAGGAGAGCTATCGCCTGATCATCGACCAGATCCCTGACAGCAAACGCAAGGGCGTCGGGGTGGTCTTCGCGATGCGTTATTCCATTCCGGTCTTCTTTCATGACCGCGCGGCGACACCGCCCCGGGTCACGTGGAAAGCGGCCCGCAAGGGGCGCACTTTCGTGCTGACCGCCAGCAATGCAGGCACACGGCATGAACGGATCTCGAAACTGAAAGTCGTGAACGGCAGGGGAAAGTCCCTCGTCATCAGCAAGGGGCTTGCCGGTTACGTGCTGGGGAAATCCACCAGGGTGTGGAGGGTGAGGACGCGCGTCCCGATGACGGGCGTCATCACGATCAAGGGGCAGGGGATCAATGGACCGTTCAGCAAGAAGGTCCGGGTTCGCTAGGGGAAGCGGCATCCGTCCGTTCTTCCATCCTCGCTTCAGGGCGCTGGCCGCGATGGCGGTCATGCTGCCGACGATCCTGATTCCGTCCGTCGCATCCGCCGGGAATCTGCTTCTGCTCAGCCCGCCACCGGTCAGTGACGAAGCCCTCGCGCAGGAGACCCAGAAGAGCACGCCGCGCGAGGATTCGCTGACGGCACAGGGCAAGGGCGACAGCCTGACCGCCGGCATCGATGCCGCCGCCCTGCCCCGTCCGCCTGCCGGCCCGCCCGCCGATCCGGCGCTCGCCGATGCCACCGACACGCCCTTCTATCTAGAAGTCTTCATCAACGGACAGCCGACCAATCTGATCGGCGAGTTCCGGAGGCTGCCCGACGGCGGTTTCGCATGTCGTGCCCGGGAGCTGCGCGAGCTGGGTCTGCGTCCTCCGGAAGGGGTGGCTGACGACGTGCTGGTGAAGCTTTCCGATCTCGGCGCAAGGGTGGATTATGACGAGACCGCCCAGCGGATCAGCATCACGGTCGATGATGCGCACCGACTGCGCAAGGTCTACGACCTGAAGCGCGGCGTCTCTCCCCAGGTGATCGCGGAAGTCTCCCGCAAGGACACGGGGCTGGTGGTGAACTATTCCCTTCTGACTTCCGCCCGCACGGACAACGCCTTCGCCGCAACCTCCTTCGAGGGCGCTTCGGCAAATCTCGAGAGCTGGATCTATTCGCCGCTCGGCACGTTTTCCGGGTCCGGCTTCCTGCGCTACGACGAATTCCGGAACATCCGGGCCGTGCGCCTCGACACCTCCTGGCGTTACACCGACCTGAAGCGCTCCATCACCTACAGGATCGGCGACCTCATCACCTCCGGGCCGAACTGGGCCCGTCCCGTGCGCATGGGCGGCGGGCAGGTCTCGCGCAACTTCGCCCTGCGTCCCGACCTGCTGACCACGCCCCTGCCCTCGCTTTCCGGCACCGCCGCCGTGCCGACGACGGTGGACGTCTACCTGAACAACGTGAAGGTCCACACCCAGGAAGTGGAACCGGGACCGTTCACCATCACCAATATTCCCGCCATCTCCTCCTCCGGCGTGGCGCGCCTGGTGATGCGCGACGCCACAGGGCGCGAGATCGAGGTGAAGAAGTCGTTCTACACCTCGGCCAGCCTGCTGCGCGCCGGATATCTGGAATTTTCCGCCTCCGTGGGCCTGCCACGGCTGAACTACGGAGAAAAGTCGTTCGACTACGTGCACACGCCCGGCGGCGTCCTCTCGGCGCGTTACGGCCTCACCAACCGGCTGACCGTACATGGCCACGCGGAAGCCTCGCAGGATCTCATTCTGGCCGGCGGCGGCCTCACCGGCGTGCTGTTCGACAAGGCGTTGCTGACCGCTGCCGGGGCCGTCTCCCACAGCGCCCGGGGGACCGGATATCTGGTCTACGGCGATCTGGAAAGCCGCATTGGCAGTTTCATCCTGAAGGCCTCCATGCAGCATGTGTTCGGCGACTACACCGACCTTGCCGGCATCAGCGCCGCAGCCACCGGCACCGGCGGGCTGTCGCAGGGCATCTATACTTCCGGAGGCTTTCCGCGCGCGGTGGACATGGTATCCGTCGGATACGCCCTGCCGGACATCAGCGGCGGCATCTCCGCCAATTTCCTGCATACGGAGAAGGCCGACGGCGAAATCACCAATACGCTGGCCCTGAACTACAACCAGCGGATCCTTGACGACATCAGCTTCTATGCCACCGCCTTTACCGACATCCGCAAGCTCGACCGCCCCAGCATCTTCGTGGGCGTCACGATCCCGCTGGGCGGCAGCAAGGGATCGATCAGCGCCGGCGCCAGCTACGACGAGCAGGGCCGCTATCGCGCCACTGCCAGCTACTCGAAGCCGCTGAAGCAGAAGGACAACTCCTTCGGCTGGCGGGCCCGCGCGACCTACGGCGACCTGAAATCCGCCCAGGCCTCGCTTGCCTGGCGCTCCTCGAAAGGCACGGTGCGGGGCACGGTCATGCATCTGGAGGACAACACGCTCGGCCATGTCTCCGCAGACGGCGCCCTCATCGTCGCCGGTGGCGGCGTGTACGCCACCAACCGCATCCACGATTCCTTCGCCATCGTGGATGCCGGCGCGCCCGACGTGACGGTGCGCTACGAGAACCGCCCCATCGGAAAAACGGGACGTGACGGCCGCCTGCTCATCCCGACCCTGCGTTCCTTCGATCGCAACAAGATCTCCATCGACCCGGAGACCCTGCCGGTGGACGCCCGCGTGCCGAAGGACAAGACATACGTCGTGCCTGCCGATCGCGCCGGTGTGGTGGTGGATTTCGGCGTCAAGGCGCACAGCGACTCCGCGCTGGTGACCTTCGTCGATCCGGCCGGCAAGCCGCTGGAAGTGGGCAGCGAAATCCGCCTGAAGGGAGCTTCGGAGCCGACGCTCGTGGGGTATGACGGCCAGGCCTTTCTGGAAGGGTTGTCGGCCTCCAACACGGTGCACATCACCACCTCCTCCATGACCTGCGAGGCCACATTCACCTTCGATCCCCAACCCGGCGAACAGGTGACAATCGGGCCGGTGACGTGCACCCCTGCCGACGAAGGAAAGACGGCAGACGGCACGGATGGAGAGAACGGCTCGACATGATGGTATAATCAGTATACACCCCTTTCCCCGAGGGCAGGCGAATCATGCTATGAATCGCCGTAACATGGGGAAAGAGACCGGGGGCACCGAAAGGTGCGGTAACGTGCATCCGCTCGTCAGGATCATTGCGGGGCGGCTGGTGTGGGCGTTTCTTTCCCTGCTGGCCGTGTCCGTCATCATTTTCGCGGCTCTGGAGATGCTGCCTGGCGATTTCGCCCGCTCCGTCCTCGGCCAGTCCGCCACGCCGGAAGCCGTGGCTGCGATCCGTCACGATCTCGGGCTCGACCGGCCTGCCGCCATCCGCTACATCGAATGGCTTTCCGGTGTCCTGCAGGGGGATTTCGGCACCTCTCTCTCCGGGCGCGGCGTGGAAGGCGGACGCAGCGTGGCCGAACTCGTCCTGCCGCGCCTCGGCAACACTTTTCTGCTGGCCCTGCTGGCAATGGCCATCGCCTTTCCGCTCGCCTTCCTGCTGGGCCTGATCGCGGCCATGAACCGGGGAGGCCGGATTGACCGCGCCATAAATTCCGTGGCCCTGGCCTTCGTTGCCATGCCGGAATTTCTCATCGGCTATCTGCTCATCTACTGGATCGCCGTCCGGGCGGGTCTGCTGCCTTCCCTGGCCTCCGTCGGGCCGGACACGCCGCTTGCGGAACGCCTGATGCGGATGATCCTGCCGGCGGCAACGCTGTCATTGACGGTGATAGCCCATATCCTGCGCATGACGCGGGCATCGCTGTCCGAACTCTTCGAGCGCCTCTGGATGGAAGCCCTCCAACTGAAGGGCATCCCCATGGCCATTGCGGTACGCCGGCATGCCCTGCCCAACGCCTCGGGCACCATCGCCAACATCTTCGCCTTCAACGTCGCCTGGCTCATCACCGGCGTGGTGGTGACCGAACGGGTCTTCGTCTATCCGGGAATCGGGCAGCTCATGGTGGACGCGGTCACCTCCCGCGACGTGCCTGTCGTGCAGGCCTGCGCCCTGATTTTCGCTGCCGTCTACATCGGCCTGAATCTTCTGGCCGACATCGTCGCCATTGCCACCAACCCGAGGCTGCTGCATCCCCGATGACGCACCGCGCGCGCATAAGGCCCACGTCTCCCGGAAACATTTCTCCGGTGCAGGTGGCGGCGGCAACCATCATGTGGTTCTACGTGCTGGCGGCCCTGCTGGCGCCGCTCATCGCTCCCTACGGCGAGGCGGAGATCGTCGGCGAGGCCTTCGCCCCATGGAGCACACAACACTGGCTGGGCACCGACCAGCTGGGGCGCGACTTTCTTTCCCGCCTGCTCTATGGCCTGCGCAATTCCCTCGTGCTGGCCGTCACCACGACGCTGCTCTCCTTCCTTGTCGGCGGTCTGGCCGGTCTGCTGGCGGCCACCGGCGGACGCATCATGGATACCGTCCTGTCGCGCTTCGTGGACGTGATCATGGCCCTGCCGGCCCTGATCTTCGCCCTCATGCTGCTGACGGTGTTCGGCACCGGTGCAATGCAGCTCGTTCTCGTCATCGGCCTGCTGGACGCCACGCGGGTATTCCGGATCGCCCGGACGCTGGCCATGCGCGAAGCGGCCATGGACTATGTGGAAGCGGCGCGGCTGCGTGGCGAGAGTCTCCGGCGGATCATGATCGCCGAGATCCTGCCCAACGTGAAGGCGCCCCTGCTGGCGGAAGCTGGCATGCGCTTCTCCTTCGTGTTCCTCACCGTGGCCACCCTGTCCTTTCTCGGGCTGGGCCTGCAGCCGCCGGCAGCGGATCTCGGCTCCATGGTGCGGGAAAACGCCACGCTCATCACCTACGGGGACTTCACGCCGCTTATCCCGGCGGGCCTGATTGCGCTGCTGGCCATGGCCGTGAACTTCCTTATCGACGGACGGCTGGAAGAAGAGGAGGGGACAATTCATGGGGGTTGACGCGCGCACCCTCGTCTCGATGCGGGACCTCGTCATCCGGCGGGCATCCGATGACCGGCCCGTGCTGGACGGCATCAACCTGCGCATTCGTTCCGGCGAGGTAGTCGGTCTGGTGGGCGAATCCGGATCGGGCAAGACCACGCTGGGACTTGCCCTTCTTGGGCGCATCCGCCCCGGGCTGGAGCGCATCCGCGGTCACGTCCGGCTGGAAGGGGAGGACCTTTTTTCCGTGCCCGCCGCCGAGCTGGCCGCCCTGCGTACCGCCCGACTGGGGTATGTGGCGCAGAATGCGCTGGAGGCCTTCGATCCGGCATGGCGGCTGCTCCGGCAGACGACCGAAGCGGCGCTGCTGCACGGCCTGATGGGCGAACGGACAGCCACCAATGCCGCCACCTCGCTCTATGGCGAACTCGGGCTCCCCGATCCGGAAGAACTGGGCTGGCGCTATCCGCATCAGGTTTCCGGGGGGCAGTTGCAGCGCATCATGCTGGCCATGGCGACCCTGAACGCGCCGGACCTGATCGTCTTCGACGAACCGACGACGGCACTGGATACCTCCACGCAGGAAACCGTGCTGAAAGCCGTCCGCAGGCTGCTTCGGAAAAGCGGCGCGGCAGCCCTCTACATCACTCACGACCTGTCGCTGGTGACGCGCATCGCGCAACGCATCTGCGTGCTGCATCGGGGCCGGATCGTCGAGGATGCCCCAGCAGAAGAGATCGTCCATCGGCCGCGTCATCCCTACACGCGGGCCCTGTGGGGCGTCGCTGCCGGCGTGCGCCGCAGCCGGCCCGTACCGGAGCAACCGTTGCTGGAACTGCGCGGGATCCGGACCGGATACGGGACGGGGCCGGACATTCTGCATGATGTCTCGCTGCAGCTTGCCAGGGGCCGCACGCTGGCCGTAGTCGGCGAATCGGGATCGGGAAAGACCACGCTGGGACGCGTCATTGCCGGGCTCCTGCCGCCGCGGGCCGGGGAGATGCTGCTGGACGGCGAGCCTCTGCCGCCGCGCCTGAAGGACCGGACGCAGGAGATGCGGCGGAGGATCCAGTTCCTGCACCAGTCGGCAGACGGGGCTTTGAACCCGTCCCATGACGTGTTCATGATCCTCTCGCGCCCTTTGGCCCTGTTCCATGAGCTTTCCGGAAGGGCGGCACAGCAGCGCGCCGAAGAACTGCTGGAAATGGTCGATCTGCCGCCGGATATCCTGCATCGGCGTGCGGCACGACTCTCAGGCGGCCAGAAGCAGCGGCTGGCGCTGGCCCGCGCACTGGCGGCGGAACCGGACGTGCTGATCTGCGACGAGGTGACCTCGGCACTGGACGCGGTTCTGCGCAACGGAATTCTGCAGCTTCTGAACCGGATCCAGGAACGGACGGGCACGGCCATTCTTTTCATCACCCACGACCTTTCTGCTGTGCGCGCCATTGCCGACGAGATGATCGTGATGCATGAAGGGCAGGCCGTGGAAGCCGGTTCCTGCGCCGATGTCCTGAAAGCGCCGCAATCGGAGCATACCCGACGGCTGCTGGCGGCAAGCGGGGCAGGATCGTCCCGGTTCATGCCTGCCGGTCAATGAAGCATTAACCATGTGCCCATAACATCCATCCCGGTTTCCCGCCCCTTCCCCAACATGTGGAATACGCCATGAACCTGGAACAGATCCTCGTGCTGGCCCTCGTGCAGGGCATCACCGAGTTCCTGCCCATCTCCTCGTCCGGCCATCTGATCCTCGTGCCGGCACTGATGCACTGGAAGGATCAGGGACTGATCGTAGACGTGATGGTGCACATGGGGTCCTTCATGGCGGTGATCGTCTATTTCTGGCGCGACGTGGTGCAGCTGTTCTTCGGCGGACTGGAGCTGCTGCGCGGCCGCATGACGGCGCGGGCGAAGCTGGCCCTCTACATCGTGCTCGCCACCATACCGGCGGTGATCTTCGGCCTGATCGTG
>JAJRRY010000147.1 GCA_024279095.1 Alphaproteobacteria bacterium | reverse complement strand
TTCACCTGGGAGACGCAAAATCTCGAGAAGGATCGCACACTGGCCGCCCGCACGTGGGAGGAAGCCCGCCGCGCCCTCGCCGATCCGGAGATCCGCATGGTGCTGCTCGACGAGCTGAACGTCGTGCTGCGCTACGGCTATCTGGACACGGATGCGGTGCTCAAGGCCCTCCGCAACCGTCCGGAAGACCAGCACGTCATCGTCACCGGGCGCAACGCGCCCGAGGAGCTGATCGAGGCCGCAGATCTGGTCACGGAAATGACGCTCGTCAAGCACCCCTTCCGCTCCGGGGTGAAAGCCCAGCCGGGCGTGGAATTCTGACCCCCCCGGCTGCAGGCATCCGGTTCGACTCATGGGCGGAGTTGCCCCATGAAATCAGAATACCGGGTCCGTCGGAGCCTCGACAGGAGGGTCCACCGGCTCCGGAGGCGTTGTCGGAGCGGACTGCGGGTCCGGGGCCTCCCCACCTTCAGGCACCGGAACATCGAGTGGACTGAGACAGCTCACACCGCCAAGATCTCCCGTCATTGTCTTGAAGTTGCCGCCATCGCAGGCAACCGGAACCATTCCGGGATGCCCCGCTTCGCGAGTCATTTCTACTGCCGGCAGAAGAAGGAATACTGCCATCAAAGTCGGAAAGATGCTGGAATGCCGCATGATCAAGCCCCCGCAATTCAATCGTGTTGCCAAACGTTGCTATGCGGTTGTGGGACAAATTTCCTTACAAAAGATTATTTTCCACGGACTGCCATGAAAATGGATTTCCAACCCGTCACTTCCGACCGAAAAGCCGCTCGATGTCGGCAAGCGTGAGTTTCACATAGGTGGGGCGTCCGTGATTGCACTGGGCAGAGCGCGGCGTTTGCTCCATCTCCCGCAGCAGGGCATTCATTTCCTCACGATTCAGTCTGCGCCCTGCACGCACCGAATGGTGACAGGCCATGGTCGCCAGAACGTGATCCAGCCGCTCCGAAAGGCTCAGTGGCAGTTCCTGTTCCGCCATGTCCGCCGCAAGGTCGGTCACCAGTTTCGCGATGCCGCCACCGGCCAGTACGGCGGGCACTTCGCGCACCACCACGGCATTGTCACCGAACGGCTCCACCTTCAGGCCAAGGGATTGCAGGTCCTCCGCCGCACCAAGCAGAGCTTCCGCATGATCCGGGGGCAGATCCACAACCTCCGGCACCAGCAGGGGCTGAACGGCAATACCCTCCGACTCCCGCTGGCGTTTCAGGCATTCGTAGACCAGCCGTTCATGCGCGGCATGCTGATCCACGATAACGATGCCATCCTCCGTCTGGCTCAGGATATAGGTATCGTGAAACTGTGCCACAGCCGATCCCAGCGGTTTCGAGAGCATATCTGCATCCGGCACCTGCGGGGCACATGCAACAGGGTCATCCGCTGCATTCAGCCCTTCCGGAGTAGCTCTCGCATCCACATCGGATGTTTCCGCCAGCCCGAAAGCAGGAACTGGCTCCACCGTGCCAGCCGACGGAAACGGAGCCTGTGCTTCCAGCACGGCACGTGAAAGCCCCGGCGGCAATGATGCGCCGCCCTGCCCTCGTCTGGCGACGACGGAAGGAAGGTCTTCGCCCAGCCGGTCCGCGGCGCGATGCGCGGCGGCATCCAGCCCCTCGCGCAATGCCCGCACGATGAGGCCACGCACCAGTGCCGGATCCCGGAACCGGACCTCCCGCTTGGCCGGATGCACATTGACGTCCACCAGCTCCGGCGCGCACTCGATGAACAGCGCCACGTAAGGGTGCCGGCCCGCCGCCAGCACGTCGCGATAGGCGGCACGCAGGGCCCCGGTGAGCTGCCTGTCCTGCACCGGCCGACCATTGACGAACAGGAACTGCATGGATGGCTGGCCATGGTTGAGCGTCGGCAGCGAAGCCCGGCCATGCAGCCGGTAGCCCTCTCGCTCCGCCCCGACGGCAAAGCTGGACGTGGCGAAATCCCTGCCCATGATGGCGGCCATGCGCGCCTCCGGGGTCTGCACCGGCAGATCCACCATGCGCCGCTTTTCCGTGGCCAGCAGGAAGGCCACTTCCGGATGCGCCATGGCCAGCCTGCGAATGGTCTGCGCCGCCTCCCGATTCTCCGCCTGCTCCGAGCGCAGGAATTTCAGCCGCGCCGGTGTGGCGAAGAACAGATCCCGCACGCTCACCGTCGTGCCACGGGGCCGAGCCGCAGGTCTTGGTTCCTCCACCCTGCCTCCTTCCACGCGGATTTCCCAAGCCTCCGGTGCATTCTCCGCCCGGGAAACGATGGACATACGTGCAACGGCACCAATGGACGCCAGCGCCTCGCCGCGGAAGCCGAGCGTGCCGATCCGCACCAGATCGTCCCCTTCCAGCTTGGACGTGGCATGCCGCTCCACGGCCAGCATCAGATCATCCCGCGTCATGCCACAGCCGTCGTCCGCCACCTCGATCAACGTGCGACCACCTCCACGAAAGAACACGTCGATCCGCCGAGCACCAGCATCCAGCGCGTTTTCCGTCAGCTCCTTCACCACGGCAAAGGGCCGCTCCACCACCTCGCCAGCGGCGATGCGGTTGACCAGATGCTCGGGCAGGCGACGGATGGGCATGAGAGGCGTCCTTCCCTTCTGGGCCGTTCATGGCTCATGCCATGAGCTCCAGCCCGTTCATGAGCAATCCTGCACATGAATGCCGGATGAATCGCGCGTTCGGATTCCGCTCAGGCGCATTCTGGCAGGATCGGGGAGCCATGCAAGGGCCGCATACGGCCTGATCAACAGATGGGAACGAAGCAGAAGAAGGATGACAGCCATGAACACCTCCCTCATCCGCAGCATTGCAGCAGGCGGCGCCGTCCTTTCCACCGCCCTGTTCATGACCACGGGCTCGCCAGAGGCCCAGGCCCGTTACTGGGAGCTTCTCTGCCGGGGGCCGATCGCTGCCATCACGGCAGATGGACGACAGGTCGTTCTGAAGGCGCGCGCAGGCATCCGTGCCGGCAGGCCGCGCCGGGGTGAGTGCGTCTGGCGCGACAGGCCCATGAACCAGCGCGCCGAACATGTCTCCGGTCGCATCCGTCTCGTACTGCCCTCCCGGGCTCGTATCGCTGGAATACGGCGTCTGCGCAACGGTGGCCTCGCCTTCCATATGCCCGGTCATCCCGGGGTCGCCGAGTTGGCAGGTTTCCTTTTCTCGCCGGTCGCTTCGCCAGTGATTCTTCACGCTCGTCGCATCGGCACGGGCATCTACACTCTCCGCCTGATGCCGGTTCCGCGTGCCATGCCTGCTCCGGGATACCGCGGCAGCGTCCGGGCCCGTCCGGCGCCACCTGCTGACGGTCGTTTCTGAAACGTTGCAACGCTCTCTCAGGACAAGGCCGGAGAAATCTCCGGCCTTGTCCTGCAATCACTCCATTTGTCGAGAATTGGTCCGGAAAAGCCGGACAATCCACTTGCACCTGGCCACAAATATCTCGGCACTTCCAAAAGACATTCAGCGTTCGCGCCTGCAGGCCGCATCCATCACTTCGACCGGCTGTCTGCGTTGTGTCGAGAGATCGAAATCCTCCGCCATGGGCCCTTCGGTGACGATACCCTTCAGCAGGACCTTCAGGGCCTCCAGGGGACGATCCACCATTTCGTTCACCGCCGTGGGTTCGAAACCCGAATGCACCATGCAGTCTGCGCACTTTTCATAGCGTCCGACACCATAGGCATCCCAGTCGGTATTGTTCATGAGGTCGGCGAAAGTCTTCTCGTATCCTTCACTGATGAGGTAGCAGGGCTTTTGCCAGCCGAAGATGTTGCGGGTTGGATTACCCCAAGGCGTGCATTGATAACGACGGTTTCCGGCAAGGAAATCCAGATAGAGAATGGACTGGTTGAAGCGCCATTTCCTTTTCTCCCGCTTCCGGATGCGGAACAGCTCGCGAAAGATGTTCTTCGTCTGGGTGCGGGTGAGAAAGTGCTCCTGATCGGAGGCCCGCTCATAGGCATATCCGGAGGAGATGGTGATGCTCTCCACGCCAAGGCCCATCACGTAGTCGAAGAACTCCGCGACTCGCTCCGGCACGGCATTGTTGAACAGGGTGCAGTTGACCGTTACGCGGTGGCCGCGCCGCACCGCCTCGCGGATGGCGTCCGTGGCGATGTCAAAAACACCTTCCTGCGCCACCGCCCGATCGTGATCCTCCCCCAGCCCATCAAGGTGCACGGAGAACGTGAGATACGGCGTAGGCTCGTAGTCGTCCATGCGCTTCTTCAGCAGCAGCGCATTGGTGCACAGATAGACGAACTTCTTCCGTTCGATCAGACCACGTACGATCTGCGGCATCTCCTTGTGGATCAGAGGTTCGCCACCGGGAATGGAGACAATGGGTGCGCCACACTCTTCCGCCGCCTGGAGACATTCCTCCACCGACAGGCGACGATCGAGGATCTCCTTCGGATAGTCGATCTTGCCACACCCCGGACAGGCCAGATTGCAGCGGAACAACGGCTCCAGCATCAATACCAGCGGATAGCGCCTGTTGCCCTTCAGCTTCTGCTTCATGATGTAAGCGCCGACACGCAGCTGCTGGATCAGGGGGACGGCCATGCCGTTTTTCCTTTCGGTACTTCGTCTTTCCGGCTTATGGCCCTCCGTGCCCGCTCCGGTCAAGCGTTCCCGCACCGGTCTTCCGGTTCATGGTCCAGTCGATCAGCCGGGGAAGCACCACCAGCGTCGTCAGCAAGGTGAGCGCGACCGACACCGTCAGCAGCTCTCCCATGGAGCTCATGCCACGATGGGGCGTGATCCACAGCGTACCGAAGGAGCCGATGGTGGTGAGCGCCGAAATCGCCACCGCCCGCGGCGTCGACGAGGAGGCCACTGCCTCACCCGATCCAAGATGTCGCGCCCGGTGGACGTAGTGGATGGCGGAATCCACCCCCAGCCCCAGCAGAAGCGGTATGACGATCACGTTGGCAAAATTGAAGGGAGCATTGAAAACCACCGTATAACCGACCAGCAGCAGGGCTGCCAAGACAATTGGTGCCAGCACCAGCAGCGTCAGCAGAAGCGAGCGCATCACCAGCACAGTCACGGAGGTGACCACAAGCAACGCCGCCAGAGTCGCCGTCAGCATGGCCGAAGAAACAACATCGCCCGCCCCCACGATCTCCACAGGCGCACCCGTCGCATGAGGAGCCGCGGAACGGACCGCCACGGCAAAGCGGCGCATGGCTTTTTCGTTGGCCAGTGCCCCCTGCGGCACCACCTCCACACGCCAGCGCCCGTCCGGCGCCACATACCATGCGCGCAGTTCCGGATCCAAACCGGCGACTGTTATGCGTGGAGCATTGGCCAACGCCCGCAGCTGGGCCACCATTTCCGGAAAACGCACGAACAGGGCCGCATCCAGCCGGGAAACGGCCAGCGCATCGCCCCCACGCTCCGCCAGAAACAGATCTAACGCCCGCCGCAGGTCACCCGCCGTCCGGCGCAGATTCAGCGGCGCGGCATCAGCGCGTTCGATGGCCTGCAGGTCCCGCACCATGCCGGATAGCGCGCGCAGACGCCTCTCGGTATCCAATCCCCGGTCCACGCGCACGCGCTGTGGGAGCACCTCCCGCATGGTACGCAGGATGGCCCGTTTGCGATTCTGGTTCTCCGGCAGGAAGCTTTCCGCAGTGCGGACCTCCTTCACCTCCGCCAGTTTCTCCAGTCGCCGCGCCAGTACTTTCGCCTCCCGCTCGTCCGATGCCAGCGCCGACAATGCGTAAACCACACCTGGATCATCGTGCAGCAATCGGTTGAAGGCAATCACCGAGGGCGATTCCGGATCCTTGAGATTGACCGGATCCCCGTCGAAACGCACCTGCGGCAGCAGAAACAGGGACGCAATGGCCAGAAGAAACACGATCACCGTGACAACCGTCCGCAGGTGCTCCGTCAACCTGTGTGGCCGACGTGGCCGACGCAGAGTCGCTTCACCATCCAGCCACCGGCGCGGGATGGGCAGCCATCTCAGCACGGCGGGTACCAGCGTCAAAGTCCCGGCCAGTGCTATGGCGATGCCGCCAGCCGCGATCACGCCAAGCTGCGCCATGCCGGTGAAGTCCGTGGGCGTGAAGGCAAGAAAACCGAGAATCGTCGTGATGGCGGCCAGAGACAGAGCGGGACCGATGCCTCGCGCCGCAGCAGCCACGGAGATGGCGCGGGCTGCCCCGCCATCCACTTCTTCCGCCCAGCGCAGGAGGAAGTGGACTGCATAGTCCACACCCAGCCCGATGAAGAGAACGGCGAAGGCCACGGAGATCATGTTCAGGCTCCCCACGGCAACGGTGGCAAACCCGGCATTTACCGCAAAACCGGCAAGAATGAGCGCCAACGACGGCAGAACCAGCCGCTTCGCCGGCAGGCCGAAGACCATCACGAGAGTGACGATCACCAGCGACGCCAACCCGGCCAGCGCGGCCCCACCAGTGACGGTCTCGAATTCCTCCGCATTCATGGCCGCCTCACCGGTCAGCCACATGCGCACCCGGCCGGCCGAAGTGTTCTCCGGGTCCGTAATGATGTGTCGCGCCTCCTCCATCGCTGCGGCAGCAGGATCAAGTGCGGTGAAGTCGAGCTCCGGCTTGACCACAATGATGTAGCGCGTGGAGCGGTCGGACCGGACATCACCGCTCAGCGCCTGCCAGTCGAAGATCCGCAACTCCCCCTTGACCGCTGCTGTTACCGTGGCACGCACCCGATCAAGAAAATCCTTCAGAAACGGCGATGCCCTGCCCGCCATTGCAGCCGGTTTCATGGCAGCGATGAAGGCGGCAAGCCCCTCCACATCCGGCCTGTCGGCCAGCATACGCAGGACGGGCGCCGCCTCGCGCACCTTGCGGGTCAACCTCTGAAGCTGCGCCGGCTCCGCCCAGAGTGGGCCATAGAGTTCGAACATCGGCGACAGGGCCGGCGCAAAAACATGGGAAAAGAGATCGGGGCGAGCACGAAACGACTGCACCACCGCCCGAGCCGAGGCATGGGCCAGATCCGGTTCGGAGACCTCGACGATAACGACGAAATTGTTGTCAAGCTGCGGGAATGCGGCAATCAACCGCTCGTAGTCCCGGCGAAACTCCAGATCCGGGTTGATCATCCGGGCCGGATTGGTGTCCACCTTCAACCACAGGACCGCGGCCACCAACCCCGTCACGGCCAGCAGCACCCATGCTGCGACGACGATCCACGCACGGGTGACGGAGAAAGCGGCAAGCCAGGTAAAGATGAAGGAAGCCCGCCCCGTTCGCGGCATTCCACCTCGGGCTCTGGGGCCAGGTCCTTTGGGCCGTTCCATCTCGCGTCAGGTTCCCTTTGCGCTGGAAGAGAGCGCATTGCGGGCAATGCGCGACAGGCTCTCCCATGCCGGCCCCGGAAAGCGGTGCAGGTCCTCCATTACGTCCTCGAAGGCCTGCAGGAACATGTCTACATCTTCCTCACTGATGACCAGCGGCGGGATCAGTTTGAGCGTGGCCATGCCATGGCCCGCAACCTGCGTGAGGATGCCGTGTTTCTCCAGCAGCGGCATGGTCACCGCCTGGCAGAACAGGTCGGGACTCAGGGCGTTGACCATCTTCCACGCCGTGCGCAGCTTCAGCGAGCGCGGGCGGACGAAATCGACGGCGATCATCAGCCCGCGCCCCCGCACCTCGCCCATGAACTCGAAACGCTCCGCCATGGTGCGCAACCCGTCCATGAGACGCCCACCGAGCCGTGCCGCCCGTTCCGCCAGCCCTTCGTCATCCACCACGGACAAGGTCGCCAGCAGAGCCGTGGCAGCAAGATTCGACTTGCCGAAAGTGGAAGAATGCACCACCGAGCGGTCAAGGGAAGAAAAGACGGCGTCATATACCCGCTTCGTCATCAGCACGGCGGAAACCGGAATATAACCGCCGGAAAGGGCCTTGGACATCAGCACCATGTCGGGATTCACGCCCGTCTCGTGATGCAGCGCCAAGAACCGCCCCGTGCGGCCAACACCAGTCTGCACCTCGTCAACGACGAACAGC
>JAJRRY010000146.1 GCA_024279095.1 Alphaproteobacteria bacterium | reverse complement strand
CTGGTGGCCCCGCTGTTCGAGCAGGCCCGGGTCTGCGCCAACCACCTGGCCGGACTGGGTTATGCGCGATACGAGGGCTCGGTGACCTCCACCAAGCTCAAGGTCACGGGCATCGACCTGTTTTCGGCCGGGCGCTTCAACGAAGAGGAGGGCGACGAGACGCTGGTCCTCCAGGATCCGGCCCGCGGCGTCTACAAGAAGCTGGTGGTGCGCGACGACCGGATCCAGGGCGCCGTGCTCTACGGCGACACCATGGACGGCTCCTGGTACTTCCAGCTCATGCGCGACGGAGCCGACATCTCCGACTTCCGCCAGACGATCCTGTTCGGGCAGCACGACGTGGGCGACGCCGGCCACGGCGACGAGAAGACCCGGGTGATGGCCCTGCCCGACGATGCCGAGATCTGCGGCTGCAACGGCGTGTGCAAGGGCGAGATCGTGGACGCCATCGTCAGCAAGGGGCTGTTCACGCTGGAAGAGGTGCGCGCCCACACCAAGGCCTCGAGCTCCTGCGGGTCCTGCACCGGGCTGGTGGAGGCCCTGCTCGCCTCCACCGTGGGCGAGGGCTACGACGCCTCCCCCAAGAAAAAGCCCCTGTGCGGCTGCACCGAATACACCCACGACGAGGTGCGCCAGGCCATCCGCGAACACGGGCTCAAGAGCATTCCCGAGATCATGCGTTTCATGGACTGGAAGACCCCGGACGGCTGTAACAAGTGCCGCCCGGCGCTCAACTTCTACCTGGTCGTGGCCTGGCCCGGCGAATACACCGACGACTACCGCTCGCGCTTCATCAACGAGCGGGTCCATGCCAACATCCAGAAGGACGGCACCTACTCGGTGGTGCCGCGCATCTTCGGCGGCGAGACCTCGCCGGCCCAGCTCCGGGCCCTGGCCGAGATCGCCGAGAAATGGGAGGTCCCCACGGTGAAGGTCACCGGCGGACAGCGCATCGACCTCTTCGGCGTGAAGAAGGAGGATCTGCCAGCCGTGTGGCGCGATCTCAACGCCGCCGGCATGGTCTCCGGCCACGCCTACGGCAAGGCCCTGCGTACCGTGAAGACCTGCGCCGGTGCCAACTGGTGCCGCTTCGGCACGCAGGATTCCACCGGACTGGGCGTGAAGCTGGAGAAGATGACCTGGGGCAGCTGGATGCCGCACAAGTTCAAGTTCGGCGTTTCGGGCTGCCCGCGCAACTGTGCCGAGGCCACCATCAAGGATTTCGGCGTGGTCTGCGTCGATTCCGGATACGAGCTGCACGTCGGCGGCAATGGCGGCATCAAGGTACGTGTCACCGACCTGATCGCCAAGGTGGAGACGGAGGAGGAGGTTCTCGAATGGGCCGGCGCCTTCATCCAGCTCTACCGCGAGGAGGCCCGCTATCTGGAGCGCACCGCGCCATGGATCGAACGGGTGGGTCTGGCTCACGTAAAGGAAAGACTGGAAGACGAAAAGGAGCGCAAGGCCCTGTACGACCGCTTCCTGTTCTCCCAGCAGTTCGCCCAGAAGGACCCCTGGGCGGAGCTGGCAGGACACGAGGAGGAGTTCAGACCGGTAGCGGAGATTGCCTGACATGAACGAATGGATCGAAGTCGCCCCCGCGGACGCCATCCCGCCGCTGGGATCCCGGGTGGTACGCACGAAAAACGGCGAAATCGCCATCTTCCATGCCGGAGACGGCAGGTTCTACGCCCTGGACAACAAGTGCCCACACAAGGGCGGCCCCCTGTCGGAAGGCATCGTCCACGACTGCCGGGTGACATGTCCGCTCCACAACTGGGTGCTGGATCTGCGGACCGGCGAGGCCACCGGCGCCGATGAGGGGCGCACGGATACCTACGAGGTGAAGGTGGAGGACGGCACCGTCTACCTGAAGCTGTGAAGAGTCCGCCACCATCAGCGGTGGCGGCAGATCAGAAACCGAGGATACGGAAGAATCCATGCTTTTCGGACGGACGAAAAAGAATCCGGTCACCCTGCCCGACAAGAAGGTCGTGGAGTGGAAGACCGTCACCTGCGGCTACTGCTCTACCGGCTGTTCCATTGACGTCGGCTTCAACGAGGAGGGCAGACCCGTCTCCTGTCGCGGCAACGCGGAGGCCGACGTCAATCGCGGCAAGCTGTGCCTGAAGGGCATCTTCGAATTCGAGCTCTTCGACTCCGCCGGCCGCGGAACGAAGGTGCTGGAGCGCGATCATATCCGCGAACCCTGGCGGGAAAGCTCGTGGGATTCCGGTCTGGACCGGCTGCATGACGAGATCCGGCGCATCCAGAAGAAGTACGGCCCGGATGCCTTCGCCATCATCTCCACTGGCCAGATGCTGACCGAAGAGTTCTACACTCTTGGCAAGCTGACCCGCGGCCTCATCGGCACCAACAACTACGACGGCAATACCACCCTGTGCATGGCCTCCGCCGTGTCGGGATACAAGCGCTCCTTCGGCTCCGATGGCCCGCCCGGATGCTACGAGGACTTCGAGCACACCGATTTTCTCATCGCCTGGGGCTCCAACCTGCCGGAGCAGCACCCGATCATCTACTGGCGACTGAAGGATGCGCAGGAGCGGCGGGGCTTTCCGCTGATCGTGGTGGACCCGCGCGTCACCATGCTTGCCCAGAACGCCTCTCTGCATCTGCCCATCAATCCGGGAACCGACGTCGCCCTGATGAACGCCATGATGCACGTGATCTTCAAGGAGGGGCTGGAGGACCGCGAGTACATCGAGAAGAACTGCGTCGGCCTGGAAGAGCTGAAGGCGGAAGTGGAGAAGTGGACGCCGGATCGCGCCTCGCAGATCACCGGCATCCATCCGGACAACATCGTCACGGTGGCGCGCGCATTCGCCAAGGCACCGGCGGCCATGCAGATCTGGACCATGGGCATCAACCAGTCCATCCACGGCTCCGACGGCGTGACTGGCATCAACACGCTGGCGCTGATCACCGGAAACGTGGGGCGGCCCGGCGGCAGCCCGCTGTCCATCACCGGCCAGTGCAACGCCATGGGCACCCGCGAATGGTCGTCATGCTCCGGGCTGCCCAACTTCCGCTATCTGGAGAACGAGGAGCACCGCAACGAGATCGCGGAGTTCTGGGGGATCGATCCGTCCATGTTCCCCTGCCACCGCGGCCTCACCCAGACGGACATCTACAAGGCCATGGAAGCCGGGCAGATCAAGGGGCTGTGGCTGATCGCCACCAATCCGCTGTCGTCCCTGCCCGACACCGGCAAGGTGCGCCGGGCCATGGAGCAGCTCGAGTTCTGCTGCGTGCAGGACTGCTACGAGGATACCGAGTCGCTCCAGTATGCCCATCTCTACCTTCCCGGCGCGACATGGGCGGAGAAGCACGGCGTCATGACCAACACCGAACGCCGCATCAACCTCGTGAAGCCCATCGTACCGCCGCCCGGTGATGCAAAGCCCGACCTGTGGATCTTCAACCGGCTGGCCGAACGCTTCAACAAGGACGGAAAGATCCGCTTCCCCGAAAGCGCAAAGGACATCTTCGACGAGATGGCGAAGATCTCGCACGGGCGGCTGTCCGACATCTCCGGCATGGATCACGACCTGATCGAGAAGAATCGCGGCATCCAGTGGCCCTATACCCGCGAGCAGCGGGAACGGGGCGAACCGCCGAAGAAGGGCGGCGTGCGGCTCTACGAGAAGCCGGCCAGCTTCATGCATCCGGACGGCAAGGCACGGCTGATCCCCCTGCCGTGGGAGGACAACAACGAAAGGCCGGATGACGAATATCCTTTCTGGCTGAACACGGGCCGGCTCATCGAGCACTGGCACGGTCGCACGAAGACGGGCAAGATCGCCAACAACAACAAGTTCTCGCCCATCCCCTTCATCGAGATCAATCCGGACACGGCCCGGGATCTGGGGATCCGTCATGGCGAGTACGTCCGCCTCGTCTCGCGCCGGGGCGACGCCATCGTCATGGCCATGCCGACCGCGCGGGTGCCGTACAACATGGTCTTCCTGCCCTTCCACTTCCACGACTGCGCCAACCGTCTGACGCTGGGCCTGCTCGACCCCCATTCCCGCCAGCCGGCATACAAGCAGTCGGCGGTGCGCATCGAGCGGATCGAGGATCAGGAACATGCCGCAAAACTGAGCATGGAGCGGCGCAAGTTCTGAACGCGACAACAAGGCGCGGACCCGCCAATGGGCCCGCGGCCACGACCGCACCGGAACCCGATTTCTGGAGAAGACAATGTTCAACCGTCGCGAACACGAACCGGAATACGCCCTGCTGACCGGCAAGGCCACACACGAGAAGAACCGTTACGGCAAGGACATCGAGCTGGCGCCGGAAGGCTCCCCGCTGCGCGAGGAACCCTTCATCGTCAATGGCGACGAGCCTGGCCCCAACCTGCTCAATCCCAACCGCTACAAACAGCACGGTTTCTACTTCAATGCCGACAACTGCATCGCCTGCCACGCCTGCGAAACCGCCTGCGCGGAGAAGAACCAGACGCCGGCGCACATCGCCTTCCGTTCTGTCGGCATCGTGGAATGTGGCTCCTATCCCAATACCCGCCGACTCAACATCTCCATGGCCTGCAACCACTGCGACGATCCGGTGTGCCTCAAGGGCTGTCCGACGCGCGCCTACACCAAGTTCGCCGAATACGGCGCGGTGCTGCAGGATCCCGACATCTGCTTCGGCTGCGGCTACTGCACGTGGGTGTGCCCCTACAACGCCCCGCAGCTGGATCCGGTGGCCGGCCACGTGTCGAAGTGCAACATGTGCGTCGACCGGCTGGAGGTGGGACTGAAGCCCGCCTGCGTTGCCGCCTGCCTGGGCAACGCGCTGGACTTCGGCGTCATCGAGGAGATCCCGGAAGGCTGCGTCGAGGCGAAGACCTCCATTCCCGGCTTCCCGGATCCGGACATCACCCATCCGAACATCCGCTTCCAGCAGATGAAGACGCTGGAGCGCGAGGTGTCCCGGCTGGATTCCGTGCCGGTGCGCTACGAGATGGACGACGAAAAGGGCCGCTACGTTCCGTCGCTGGATCCGAAATTGGCCGGCCGCCGCGAATGGAACCTTAAGAAGCTGCTGACCTCCCACGAGATGGCACACGTGGCCTTCACCCTCTCGGCACAGGCTGTCATGGGGGCGTTCCTGCTCGCCGTTCCAGGCGCCTGGCTCGGCATCGCACCCCTGAAGGCCTTCTCGGAAAGCGGCGCCTTCGTGCCGACCCTGTGGGTCATGGTGGCCCTGCTGACCTTCGGCCTCTTCAAGCTGAACATGCATCTGGGACGGCCACACCGTTTCTATCGCGGCTTCTACAATCTGCGCATGTCACCGGTGAGCCGTGAAATCGCCGGCGTCTCCGCCTTTTTCGTCGGGCTTGCCGGATATGCCTTCTTCGCCCTCTTCGATGGAGGATTCGCAAGTGCATTACGCGGGCTTTCGGCGATCGTGGCCCTGTCCGGAATGGCCTTCGGCGGCTGGTACATGTATCGCCTCTATCGCATCAAGGCCCGCCCCTTCTGGGACCATTGGCACACCGGAGCCAGCTTCGCCGGCACGGCGCTCACTCTGGGAGCCATTCTGATCGCTCTGTGTGCCGCCACCTTCGACATCCTGTATCCGGCGCTGGCGCGTCTGCTGGCGGGCATTGCCGCGGGCGGACTGGCTCTGGAAGGAATCAGCATCGCCGCCCTCGCCCGCGACATCGCAAAAGCGAAGAACGAAGGCTCCACTTCGTGGCATCTGCTGAATACGCTCTATGGCAACAGCTTCCTGCTGCGTCTGGTCCTGATGGGCGGTGCCTTCATTCTGGCCGCAGGACTGGCTTACGGCGCAATCCGTGTCGGCATGGCACCGTTCGTGCTGCTGGCTGCCCTCGCCCTGTCGGCGGCCATCATCGGACGGGCGCTGTTCTTCGCCTGCGTCATCCCGACGACCATGCCGGGGGCATATTTCTGGCGCAATCCGGGTTTCGTGGAACACGCCCGCGAAATCGGCCTCGCACGCATGCCGCAAATGGGCATCGCCTACGAAGGGCATCACCGGTTCCGCTTGGATGAACTGATGACTACCATCCGCGAGACGACCTGGCAGGAGAAATGGGATCAGTTCCGGCGCATTTTCACCGGATAGAAATCCTCTTCACATCCCTTGCGCCGGCCACCGCAAAGCACATCCGGTGGCCGGCACATCTCTCTGGAAACCGCCTTTTTCCTTCCGGCTCCCATATTTTTCTCTGCAGCTGAAGCATTGCTGCAGGTATCTGAATCAATACTTTGAACATGATGCTCCGGGAAGAAAAAGGTCTTTTCGTATCAATGCCTTGTCACAGGAACTGATAGCGACACCTTTTATTGCAATTATCATCTCAACCCAAGATTGCAGCATGCCCCTTGCATGTTCACCCCCCATGCATGCCCCTTCCCGTTCCGAATGTCGACGAAACACCCGCTTTCAGTCATCATGCCGCAAGCTGCGTCTGCCGCCTGTGGCATCGGAAGACCGGAAAAGGGACGGAAGGGGACGTCATGTCGACGGAAGAAACGCTGAAACAGCTCGTGAACGGGTTCGCAGGGGCGGCCCTGCTGACCGACGCACAGGGCATTCTGATCACTGCAAATCTGCGTGCACGTGCACTCTTCCCTGCGCTCATGGAAGGGCGTCTCGTTTCCGGAGTGATCCGCAACAGCGATTTTCAGGACAGTCTGCAGCAGGTGCTCGAGGGCGGGCGGAGCACGGATGTCGCCTTCGTGCTGCGCAAACCGTCGAAGCGGCATCTGGGCGCCAACATCATCGGCATCAACGGGGAGCGTCAGGAGCGTTTTGTTTTCATCCACCTGCGCGATCGCGAGGAAGAAGAGAATCTTGCCAGAATGCGCATGAATTTCATTGCCTCCGCATCACACGAGTTGCGTACGCCACTGGCTTCCCTGCTGGGCTTCATCGAAACATTGCAAGGCGCGGCGAAGGATGATCCCGTTGCGCGTGAACAGTTCCTCGATATCATGGCAGTCCAGGCGCACCGGATGCAGCGTCTGCTCGACGACCTGCTCTCCCTCTCACGTATCGAGATGGAGGCGCATGCGGTGCCGGAGGGGCGCGTGGACATGAACGCGCTTGCCGAGCGGGTGGTGGAGACGATGCGCTTGCAAGCCCGCGAACGTGGTGTGACGTTGAATCTGATCCGCGACGCTGAGCTGGCCGTGGCGCGCGGCAACGAGGACCAGCTCGAGCAGGTGGCGCAGAACCTCATTTCCAATGCCATCACCTACGGCGGCGACGGTGGAGAAGTACGCATCCGCGTCCGGCCATTGCCTGCCGACCACAAGCACGGGCCGCGCATCGCCTTTTCCGTGCGTGACTTCGGCCCCGGCATCTCCAGGGAGCATATTCCGCACCTGACCGAACGTTTCTACCGGGTGGACAAGCAGGCCTCGCGCAATCGAGGTGGAACCGGTCTCGGTCTGGCCATCGTGAAACATTTGGTGCAGGCCCACCGCGGCACCCTGAAGATCCGCTCCAGGCCCGGCGCAGGAGCAAAATTCACCGTGGAAATTCCGGCCGCCGACGAATAGGCCCTCTGTTACATGCCTGTTACATTGGCGTGGCAGAAGATCGTTCAGGGAAGGACGAAAGTTCTTTCCGTGGGATTTCGAACTGCAAGAGGGATGAACGTCATGAAACGCGGAATCGCCGCTGCCATCATCGCAACTGCCGTGGGAGCCGGTCTGGCCGCAACCACCGCCGAGGCGCGCGACCATCTGAAGATCGTGGGATCCTCCACGGTCTACCCCTACGCCCAGGCCGTGGCGGAGGAATTCGCCCAGAAGACCGGCATGAAAGCGCCGGTTCTGGAATCCACCGGCTCCGGCGGCGGCATGAAGATCTTCTGCGCCGGCGTCGGCGAAAAGCATCCGGACATCACCAACGCTTCCCGCGCCATGAAGCGCTCGGAATGGGATCTGTGCCAGAAGAATGGCGTGAAGGACATCACCGAGGTGCTGATCGGCTATGACGGCCTGTCCATCGCCCATTCCCGGAAAGCCCCCGAGATGGACGTGACGAAGGTCGATCTCTACAAGGCGCTGGCCAAGCAGGTGCCGGTGGACGGCAAGCTGGTCGACAATCCGTATCGCACCTGGAAGGACGTTAACCCGAAGCTCCCGGCCATTCCGATCATCGTCTACGGCCCGCCGCCCACCTCCGGCACACGTGACGCCTTCGTGGAGCTGGTGTTCCACGACACCTGCAAGCAAGGTGCTCTGCCTTTCTGGAAGAAGAAAAAGGCGGAGATCGGCGACAAGAAGGCCTTCAAGAAGTTCTACAAGGCCAACTGTTCGGCCATGCGGACCGACGGGCCGTTCATCGAGGCCGGCGAGAACGACAACCTGATCGTTCAGAAGCTGGTGGCCGACGACAAGGCCTTGGGCATTTTCGGCTATTCCTTCCTCTACGAGAACGAGGACAAGCTGAAGGCGGTGAAGGTGGACGGCGTGCTGCCCTCGCAGGATACCATCGCCGACGGCTCCTATCACATTTCCCGGCCGCTCTTCTTCTACACCAAGAATGCACACCGCCGGTTCATCCCGGGCATGAACGAATATGTCGCGGAATTCGTCTCGGAGGATGCTTTCGGCCCGGACGGCTATCTCGTGGAGCGTGGCCTGGTGCCGCTACCCGACGACAAAAGGGAGAAAGTGCGCAACGACGCCATCAACGCGGTGCCCATGACGCGCTTCACGAAGTAACGGTCCGGGACCGTTCGCCGCACGTGTGGATCATGGCGGCGGGAATGTTGACAAGTACGGAGCATCCGGGTCTTTCTCGAGATCCGGATGCATTCCAGCAAGCGGGAAGGCGCTCATGCTGACCATAACCGTCCTGGCCATTGCAGTGGTTGCCGCAGCCGGATTCTGGCTAGGCTACGGCCCCATGCGGCGTATGGAGCTCTTGCAGGAACCGGGAGCACGAACCGAAAGGCTGCATTCCAGACCCGTCTATCATGGCCTTTTCATCGCCGCATGGGTAGGCATTCCCTCGCTTCTGCTGGTCGTGCTCTGGCTCATGATGCAAGGCAGCGTGCTCGACTGGCTGCTGCTGAACAGTCTGCCTGCGGACGAACTGGCAAGGCTCTCCGACGACCAGAAGCAGGTTCTGCTCAACGAGATCAGGACACTGGCCCAGGGCAACCAGCTGCCCGGAGAGCCGGCGGCCTACGTTCTGGAGGCGGCGGAACGGCTCAACCGCTGGCGCATCACGGCGGGGTGGGCGATGTTCGTCTCGGCCCTCTCGCTGGCGCTGGCGGGCATGGCGCTGGCGCGGCGGCGCATCTCCCGCTTCTTCCGTGCACGGCAAGCCGTGGAGCGGGTCATGGACGGCATCATGCTGGCCTGCGCCGGCGTGGCCGTTTTCACCACCGTGGGCATCATCATATCCCTGCTGTTCGAGGCACTGCGCTTCTTTGCAAAGGTGCCCGTGACGGAATTCCTGTTCGGCTTGCGCTGGGAGCCGCAGATCGCCATGCGGGCCGATCAGGTTGCGGGATCCGGTGCCTTCGGCATGATCCCGGTGTTCACCGGCACGCTGCTCATCTCGGCCATCGCGCTGGCCATCTCGGTTCCCATAGGACTGCTATCAGCCATCTACCTGGTGGAATACTCAAGCTCGCGGTTCCGGGCTTTCGTGAAACCGCTGCTGGAGTTCCTGGCCGGCATCCCCACGGTGGTCTACGGATTTTTCGCCGTGCTGACGGTGGCGCCGGCGCTGAAGGCCTTCGGCGAGGCCATCGGGCTTCCGGTGGCGCCCAACAGTGCGTTGGCCGCCGGCAGCGTCATGGGCATCATGCTCATTCCCTTCATTTCCTCGCTGTCGGACGATGCCCTGGCGGCGGTGCCCATGGCGCTGCGCGAGGGCTCCATCGGGCTGGGGGCGACGAAAGCGGAGACCATCCGCCGGGTTCTGGTGCCGGCGGCGCTGCCGGGTATCATGGCCGGTGTCCTGCTGGCCGCCAGCCGGGCCATCGGCGAGACCATGATTGTGGTAATGGCGGCGGGTATCATCGCCACCCTCACTCTCAATCCCTTCGAGGCGGTAACCACGGTGACGGTACAGATCGTCAGCCTGCTCATCGGCGATACCGCATTCGACAACCCCAAGACGCTCGCCGCCTTCGCGCTTGGCCTGGTGCTGTTCCTGGTCACGCTGGGGCTGAACGTGCTCTCCATGCACATCGTCAAGAAGTATCGTGAACAGTATGACTGAGCGCGACGACATGCATCACGACTGGAACAGCCCGCAGCAGCTGGCCCGCCTGCGCCGCCGCCACGCCGCCAACCGCCGCATGAAATGGATCGGGCTGGCGGCCATCGGATTGGCGGCAGGCGCCCTGGCGCTGCTGGTGATCTCGCTGGTGGCCACGGGCTGGCCAGCCTTCACGCAGACGCGGATCACGCTGCAGTTCGACCTCGATCCGAAGCTGGTGAAGCCCGACGACATGCGCAAGGGCAGCTGGCGCAAGATCATCAAGACGGCGCTGCTGAAGGAAGTCGGGCCGGTCAAGTCCCGAAAGGATCGCCGGAAGATCCTGAAGATCATCTCGCGCGGTGCCGCCTACGAACTGCGCGACCACGTGATGAAGCATCCGGATCTCGTGGGCAGGACCATCACCTACGCGGTGCTGGCCGCGGATCCCTTCGACCAGTTCTACAAGGGCGTCATTCCGGAATATATCGGCGAGGGCGAGAAGCGCTTCTTCAATCCCCGGCTCGGTTCGCCCGTCGTGGTGGCGGCATTCCGCAAGCTGATCGACAAGGGGCTCGTCTCCGCTCCCTTCAACTGGGGCCTATTCTTCAATGCCGATTCCCGACTGCCGGAGCAGGCGGGACTGGCCGGGGCCATCGTCGGCTCGTTCCTGACGCTGCTGGTGTGCTTCCTGATCTCCTTTCCTGCAGGAATCGCCGCGGCCATCTATCTGGAGGAGTTCGCGCCGAAAAACCGCTTCACCGATTTCATCGAGGTGAACATCAACAACCTGGCCGCAGTGCCTTCGGTGGTGTTCGGCCTGCTGGGGCTGGCGCTGTTTCTCGGCTGGTTCGGCATGCCGCGCTCGGCGCCTCTGGTGGGCGGCCTGGTGCTGTCGCTGATGACCCTGCCGACCATTATCATCGCCACCCGCTCGGCCCTGAAGGCGGTGCCGCCGTCCATCCGCGAGGCGGCGCTGGGCATCGGCGCCTCGCATCATCAGATGGTGCTTCATCACGTGCTGCCGGTGGCCATGCCGGGCATCCTCACCGGCGCCATCATCGGCATGGCCCGGGCGCTGGGCGAGACGGCGCCGCTGCTGCTGATCGGCATGAACGCCTTCATCCCCGACATCTCCAACATGGGTATTCTGGATCCGGCGACGGCGCTGCCCACCCAGATCTATTCCTGGGCCGATTCGCCAGAACGCGGCTTCGTGTCGCGCACATCCGCCGCAATCCTCGTTCTGCTGGGCTTCCTGCTGGTCATGAACGCAGCGGCCATCTGGCTGCGTCAAAAGTATTCCAAGAAGGTATGAGATCATGAGCACCGAACCGAATGCCACGGGCATGAAACCGCTCGAAGCGGCAGAAGCCGAAGAGGCCATGCGCGAGGTTCTGGCCGGAGAGGGCGTTGCGGACGCGGCCAGCGAGCTGGCGCCGGGCGTGCCGGAGCCGGAGACGCTGGCGGAGGGGCAGATGGAGGGGGATCCCGCAGTGGCGGAACCGGCCTGCAATCAGGACTGCAAGATCATTACGCGCCATGTGAACGTCTTCTATGGCGACAAGCAGGCGATTTTCGATGTTTCGCTGGATATTCCCGACCGGGCGGTGATGGCGCTGATCGGGCCTTCAGGTTGCGGCAAGTCCACCTTCCTGCGCTGCCTGAACCGCATGAACGACATCATCGACATCTGCCGGGTGGAAGGCGACATCCGGCTGGAGGGCGTGGACATCTACTCCGGCGAAATCGATCCGGTACTGCTGCGGGCGCGGGTGGGCATGGTGTTCCAGAAGCCCAACCCGTTCCCCAAGTCTATCTACGAAAACGTCGCTTACGGCCCGCGCATTCACGGTCTGGCGAAGGACCGCACGGAGCTGGACGAGATCGTGGAGACATCGCTGCGCAAGGCGGCCCTGTGGGATGAGGTGAAGGACCGGCTGCATGCGCCCGGCACCGGCCTCTCCGGCGGTCAACAGCAGCGCCTGTGCATTGCCCGTGCCATCGCCACGCGGCCAGAGGTGATCCTCATGGACGAGCCAGCCTCGGCACTCGATCCCATCGCCACTGCACGTATCGAGGAACTCATTGACGAGCTGAAGCAAAACTACTGCATCGTCATCGTCACCCACTCCATGCAGCAGGCGGCGCGCGTCTCCGACCGCACGGCCTTCTTCCATCTCGGCCGGCTGGTCGAGGAGGGACCGACGGAGCAGGTCTTCACCAATCCGCGCGAGAAGCGCACGCAGGACTACATCACAGGCCGCTTCGGCTGATGCCGCGCGCGCACCGCACGAACAGGAGCAAACCATGAGTCAGACGCACATCGTCAAGGCCTTCGACAAGGATCTGGCGGAACTGGATGCAAGGATTGCCCGCATGGGCGCACTTGCCGAGGAAGAGCTGGAAGGTGCCCTGCGCGCCCTGCGCAAGCGCGATCCCGACATGGCCGAGCAGGTCATCCTGCGCGACCGGGAGATCGACCGGCTGGAGCAGCAGGTGGAAGACGGTGCGGTCAGCATCATCATCCGCCGCCAGCCCATGG
>JAJRRY010000145.1 GCA_024279095.1 Alphaproteobacteria bacterium | reverse complement strand
TGCCGTTCTCCGCCTGCACGAGAACGTTGGACAGGATGGGAATGGTGTTGCGCCGTTCGACGACGCTCTGTACGTGACCGAGCGCCTTCAGCAGGGCGTTCCGTTCGACAGTGACCCGCATTCCCCTTGCTCCAGACTGTGATCGTCCCGGTTCCCGCCGCGACATGGAAAAGCGCGTCGGGGCAGGCACTTTGCCTTCAAAAAACGGCCTTTGCAAGTTTGCCTTTTCACACAGGCCCGGGACATGTGGAAAAGCGGCTGCCGGGCAGGCGACCGAAGGTGCGGCTGCGGACGGGGGATGCGACGGTTGCGGCTCTTGCATGCGCTGCGCGAGGGGACTATATAGAAGGCCAAGAGACATTCTCAGATGCTCTCCTCCAGCGGGAGAGGTTGAGAGTGGGTCCCGCGGGGCCCGCTTTTTTTGTTCCCTGCGGTGGATGCACGGCAGGGCCAGGACACGGCAGAAGACACGGACATGAAGGACGACAGGCGACTGGCCAGGGAAACCGGAGCGGCGGAGCGCGTGGCGCGACTCGCCGAGCCTCTGCTGGAAGACATGGGATTCCGGCTGGTGCGTGTGCGCATGGCTGGGAAGGATCTGCAGGTGATGGTCGAGCGGCCCGACGGCTCGCTGACCATCGACGACTGCGTGGAGATCTCGCGCGCCCTGTCGCCGCTTTTGGACGTGGAGGATCCGGTTTCCGGGTCCTACAATCTGGAGATTTCCTCGCCGGGCGTGGCGCGGCCACTGGTGCGCCCGGAAGATTTCGAGACCTGGGCCGGGCACAAGGCGAAGATCGAGATGATCACGCCGATCGACGGACGCAGACGCTTCCGTGGCGTGCTGGAAGGTTTCGACGAGGAGACGGGCGAGGTGCGCCTGTTCCTGCCTGCGGAGAAGGCGGACGGGAAGGAGGGTGACCCCGACGTGCTGATCGGGCTGGCCTTCGACGACATCGACAATGCCCGACTGGTGATGACGGACGAACTGCTTGCCGCTGCTGCGGCCCGTGCAAAGCCGGGGGCGGCTTCCGACGGAGCGCCGATGGATGCGGAAGGCGGAGATGTTGCCGGTCGCGGAAAAGGACGGAAGAAGAGGAAATGATCCGGATCCGGTGTTCGGCCGGAGACGGGAAACAGATTTCGGAGATGGCCGTTCCGGATGCCGGGAGCAACGGGCGGCGTATGGAAGAAACGGAGAGACGAGACATGTCGAATGCTGTGAGCGCCAACAGGCTGGAGCTGCTGCAGATCGCCGAGGCGGTGGCGCGCGAGAAGTCGATCGACAAGCAGATCGTGCTGTCGGCCATGGAGGAAGCCATCCAGCGGGCCGCCCGGTCGCGCTACGGCTCGGAGCTGGACATCCGGGCGAAAATCGACCCGAAGACCGGCGAGATGAGCCTGAAGCGCGTCATCACCGTGGTCGACGAGGTGGAGAATGAAAGCGCCGAAATGAGCCTCGAGGAGGCGCGGAAGATCAATCCGGAAGCGCAGGTCGGCGACGAGTTCTCCGAGCCGCTGCCGCCTATCGAGTTCGGACGTATTGCCGCGCAGAGCGCCAAGCAGGTGATCGTGCAGAAGGTGCGCGAGGCGGAGCGCGAGCGGCAGTATCAAGAATACAAGGATCGGGTCGGCGAGATCGCTTCCGGCGTCGTCAAGCGCTCGGAATTCGGCCACACCATCGTGGATCTCGGCCGGGCCGAGGCCATCGTGCGGCGTGACGAGAGCATCCCGCGCGAATCCTTCCGTCCCGGCGATCGCATCCGGGCCTATATCTACGACGTGCGGCGCGAGCAGCGCGGGCCGCAGATCTTTCTCTCCCGTACCCGGCCGGAGTTCATGGCCAGGCTGTTCGCCCAAGAGGTGCCGGAAATCTACGACGGCATCGTGGAGATCGTCTCGGTGGCCCGTGATCCGGGCTCCCGCGCCAAGATCGCCGTGCGTTCCAACGATTCGGCCATCGATCCGGTAGGTGCCTGCGTGGGCATGCGTGGTTCGCGCGTGCAGGCGGTGGTGAACGAATTGCAGGGCGAGAAGATCGACATCATCCAGTGGACGCCGGATGCGGCCTCCTTCATCGTCAACGCGCTGGCTCCGGCGGAAGTCTCCAAGGTGGTGCTCGACGAGGATGCGAAGCGCATCGAGGTGGTGGTGCCGGAGGATCAGCTTTCGCTGGCCATCGGACGGCGCGGCCAGAACGTGCGTCTGGCCTCTCAGCTCACCGGCTGGGACATCGACATCATGACCGAGCAGGAGGAGGAGGAACGCCGGCAGAAGGAGTTTGCCGAGCGTACCCAGCGGTTCATGGAGGCGCTCGACATGGACGAGATGCTGGCCCAGCTGCTGGCCTCCGAGGGCTTCGCCTCGGTGGAGGAGCTGGCCTACGTGGATCTTTCCGAGATCGCCGGGATCGAGGGACTGGACGAGGAGTTCGCCGAGGAGATCCAGAACCGGGCCCGCGACTATCTGGAGCAGGAGGCTGCCGAGCAGGACGAGAAGCGCCGCGAGCTGGGCGTCTCCGACGAGCTGCTGGAGATCGACGGCCTGACTCCGGCGATGCTGGTCAAGCTGGGCGAGGAGGGTATCCGCACCGTGGAGGATCTGGCCTACTGCGCCACCGATGACCTCGTGGGATGGCGGGAGCGCAAGGATGGCGAGACCGTGTTCCACGAAGGCATTCTCACCGGCGATCTGTCGCCGGAGGAGGCCGAGGCGGTGATCATGCAGGCGCGCGTGAAGGCGGGCCTGATCGAGCCGGAGGTCGAAGAGGCGGCCGAGGAGGCGGAAGAGAACGGCGGAGAGGC
>JAJRRY010000144.1 GCA_024279095.1 Alphaproteobacteria bacterium | reverse complement strand
CGCCACCTGGCGTATCAAACCAAAGGACTCAAGTTCCGGCTGGATGAAAGTTCAGTGGCAGGTCAAGGGTGCCCGACCTCGAACCCTTCCTGGTGCAGCAGGCCCTTCAGCATCCGGCTGCCCGCAAACGAATATTCCAGGTGCAGCTTGTCGATCCGCCGCATCAGCGCAAGATCTTCCACGCTGACAGGCCGTGGCCGATAATAGAGGCTGCCCCGGCTGATCCCCAGGGCCGCGGCCTGACGTGTCAGGCTCAGCGCGTGTGCCCGGTCCATCATTTCCTTGCGCTCGGCAACAGACCGGCCCTGGCGAGCGCTCCTTCTAAAAAGCTTGTCCCCGGTCTGATCGGGGATCGTTCTCCAGCGTCAGCTCGCCGATCTTTGCATGCAGCGTCTTCACGTCCACCTCCGGCGCCTTCGCAGCCTTGGCCTTGCCGTCAAAAACATCTGCAACGCCGGCCAGGAGCTGATCCTTCCATTGCTTGATCTGGTTTCGGGTGAACATCAAACTGATTGGCCAGTTCGCTCATCGTCTTGTCGCCCTTCAGCGCCGCCAACGCGACCTTCGCCTTGAACGCAGGGCTGTGGTTCCGTCTCGGTCGTCTCGTCATCTTCTACGCTCCTTTCCCGGCAATCCTGCCGAATTGGGAGCAGACAATCCACTTATCTCAACTGTTCAGATTCTCCAGGCCAGCTCTGACAATCTTCGAACTTTCATCCCATTCTGGGTTCTCGGGTAGGTCGCTAAGTGCGTTCTGTACTCCCTTTTGAAAACTAAGGGAGGTCTTTGGCTCCTTATCTTGCTGTTGTTCACTATCAACGGATGTCATTCGGAATATCCCAGTTTCAAGATGCTGTGCCTCGCGAATTTGTTTCTTTTTCCACGATGTCCTGAATTTCTTGCGGGGCATAAGCCACACCCCAGCGCCAGGCGCCAAACCCTCCCGCCGCATTAACGGCTTTTACCCACTCGTCCAGCGCTGCCCGTTTTGCGCGGTTCTGTTCGCTATCCTGCCCCTTGATCTCCAACACCAATATTTCGCCGGAAGCAAGACGTATGAGAAAGTCGGGGAACGTCTGATCAACGCCTCGGCGTTGCCGTATTGGCCTGATTTCGACGCGGCGGGACCAGTTTCACCCTGATTTGGCGGTTTGATCCGCCATTCCCGCTGCCACAGGCCAATTTCGGACGGACTCCGGTCGTCATGCCATCAGCCGCCTTCGGACCAGATACAGATTGCCGAACGCGAACAGGCTGAACAGCTGCGCCCGGTTCCTGGCCAGCCCGCGATACCGGGTCTTGATGTAACCGAACTGCCGCTTCAGTACCCGGAACGGATGCTCGACCCGCGCCCTGACCCTGGCGATCAGGCGGTTGATATGCTCGTCAACGGGGTGCAGCTTGCCGCCCCTGGGAGCCTTGCGCATCACGCCCCAGAACTTGCCGGGACCGGCGAAGGCTTCGGCCCGCTCGGCACTGACATAGGCCTTGTCCGCCCAGACCGATTTTTCCGCGCCGTGCAAAAGGCCATCCCACACCTGACTATCGTGCACCTTGGCCGTGGTGGTCTCCAGGCTGTGCACGAGGCCGCTATCGGCATCGACGCCGACATGCGCCTTCATACCGAAATACCAGTCATTGCCCTTCCTGGTGCTGCTCATCTCCGGATCACGCTTGCCTGCCTTGTTCTTGGTCGAGGACGGTGCGTCGATGATCGTTGCATCGACCAGGGTCCCGGACCGCAGCGTCAGGCCGTTCTCGGTCAGATACGCGTTCACCTCGGCGAAAATCGCCTCGGTCAATGCGTGGCGTTCCAGAAGATGGCGGAAGTTCAGGATCGTGGTTTCGTCCGGGATCCGGTCCTCGCCCAGTTCCAGCCCGGCAAACCGGCGCATCGCGTCGCTGTCGTAAAGGCTCTCCTCTGCCATCGGATCGCTCAGCGCATACCACTGTTGCAGGCAGTAGATGCGCAGCATCACCTCCAGCGGTATCGCCGGGCGACCGCCCTTGCGGCCCATCTTCGGGTAATGCGGTTCGATCAGCGCCAACAGGCGCGACCACGGCACCACCGCCTCCATCTCGCCCAGAAACTTCTCGCGGCGCGTCACCTTCTTCTTCGAGGCATGGGCGAGTGAGGCAAACGTCATCTGCTTGGGCATCGGCGGGCTCCGGGATCGATTAATCCCAGCCTATCAGATCACGCCAGCATGCCGAGGTTTTTCAGAAGTTCCTTAACAACTGGTCTAGATCCCGCGACCACCTCTTTCCCCATCCTCCGCCAGCAAGCGGTCGATGATTTGCGGGATCTCGCTCCTGAGCCGCTCCAGCAAGGGTGCGGAAACATGGGCGGTGGCGAAATCGCGCACAAGACCGTGAAACCGCGGATGATGGGCCGTTTCGAGATTCCCGAGGATCCAGTCGAACAGCCTGAAGATGAAAAGATGAAACGGCAGGAAGAATCGCTCGTCCCGACGGGCGGAAAGTCGAGATGCCAGTTCATTCGCGGGACCAAACACCGCCAGCCGTTCTGCGCCGGTGTGATTGGTCAACCGCCCGCCACCGGGCTGCACGAAATGGATGATCCCGATCCGGTCGCTGGCCAGTATCGTCCGCGCTTCGAGGAAGCCGCGCCAGTGCAGTTCGACATCTTCATGCACGAGGATGTCCGAACAACCGATTCCGTTGTCGCGCAAAAAGGACGTACGGTAGATCTTGTTCCACGGGTAATTGGCTGTTTGCGCCAGAAAAGCGGCCGCCGGGGAAGATACCGTCGCGAGTGCCCCCAGATCGGTGCCTGCTGCCCGCCACAGTTCGCGGTCATGGCGGGCCGGACCCCAGCCGTCTTCCTGCTCGGACCGGGTATCGTGATGCCGGAAGATGCAGAAATCGAACCGTTTCCCTTCCAGATCCTGCAACAGCCAGGGCAGTTCCCATGTGGGCAGGTCATCAGCATCAAGAAACAGAACATGATCCGTCCGTACATGAGAAAGTGCCCGATTGCGGGCCGGACCGGGACCGCAGGGCTCATCATGGCGCAACAGTTTGAACCGATCTGCGGGCAGGCCCGTTCGCTTTCGCACTATCGAGCGGTCCAGGGGTATGTCCGATCCATCATCCACCACGATAATGGCGTCGGCGATCCGCATTTCTTCGAGATGACCCAGCAATCGCATGAGGTGCTCGAAGTCGTTGTGAACCGGGATCGCGACAGTCAGATTCATGATATCAGATCAGGAAGGGCCGCAGATCGTGCAAATGCCACCGCAGACTTTCCCGAGGCAGGAACAATACCAGTTCGCGCCATGATGCATGCCTGGGGATGGAGCGGGTCGCCGGCAGGAAAAAGGCATCCACATGATTGAAAGCTTCTGGGGTTGCGAGAATGTGCTTGGGGAAAAAACAGTCGACAAACCCATCACCCGTTCCCGAACGCAGACAGGGCCGAATCACGATCTCTTCCTCTCCCGCGCTGCGGCAGGCAAAACCCAACCAGAGATGTCGGGACAGGTCCTGCATGTTCAGCTTCATGTGCAGTGCCAGCCAGCGCCCGGGGGCACGGGTGATGATGTCCAGCTCCAGAAGCCGCCCCGAAGGCGCGCTCCATGTCCCGGACACTTCAAGTGCGGGGTCGGCATGCAGAAAAAGATCGTGGCGGAAGGTAACCCGAGCGGCCAGCGCGCCACCATTTGCGGGCTGTGAATTGCCCATGCCGGACATGTGATGATCTGCCTTTTTCTGCCGTAATCGACTTCTCACGCACGCAGAAAACCTCTGCAGTTCCGGGCCTACATAGTCTGCCGCGCAGTTTCGGACAAGCGTGCGGACAGCCATCCCGGCCATTCTTGCGATGGTCCGTGCGGTCCTGCAAAACAAGAGCGCCCGGGTCGCGATTGCACCGTGCCCGGAAAGCGGAAATAAATGGCCGGATGATCAGGATTTTCAAATTTGGTCCCCATAGCCACCGAACACCGCTCAGTTACCCTGCGCTGACCCCTCTGTGGGACGGTTTCGTCGAACTGGTGGATCGGCCAGAGCGGGCCGACCTGTACCTGTTCGCCCACACCCTGGATGTTTCGGGCGCCCCCCGCGCGCTGGTTGAAGACTGGCGCCGCCGCCGCCGACCGGTTGTCATCCTGTCCGAGGAACCGTTCTGGGACACGATCTGGGGCCGCCGCCCTCTGGACCGCAGGCGGGTGCTGGATACGGCCTGGGGGGCCTTGCCGGTCATACAGCTCAACCACCATACATCGACAATCTTCGATTTCGACCGCATCCCCTATTATCTTCTGACCAATCACCGTTTTGCCAATGTCTATGCCGCACGGTTTTATCGCAATGCTCGGCGTGGTGCCGCCGACTGGCGAGAGAGTTTCTCGCGCCGCCCCCACGACCTGGTTTTTATGTTCGAACGGCGTCCCGAACCCCACCACGATGTCGCCTGGGACGAGGGAAACATCATCGGCCTTTGTGCCTGGCGCACCCGCTTGGCCGAATCCTGTTCGGGGCCGGGCGTGAAGAAGCTGGGCCGCAGTTGGCAGGGGGGGGCCAGCCGGTTCGAGATCGGGAACTGGCACCTTGACAAGATCACCCGCCTGGATGACCGCGCCCGCACGATCTCTGCCGTCGAGAACACGCATCAGCCCAATTACGTGACCGAGAAGTTCTTCGATGCCTTTGCATGCGGTGCCCGGCCTCTCTATTTCGCTTCTTCCCGACACCGCATACATGAATTCGCGTTGCCGGAGGCCTCCTGGGAAAATCTGTTCGGATTGTCGCCCGAAGCCGCGGCCGGATGCGCGGTTGGCGCGGCATTGCCGCCTGATTTTTTTGATGCCTATGCAGAGGCCCAGAACCGTCTTGAAAGTCTTTTTGCCGATCCAGCAAATTGGGTGGAGGAACGGGCGCGCCTTGCGCGGGCGCTGCGGCAGGAATTGGAACAGGTGCTTGGTTGAACCTCGGGTCGCCTTGTTATCATGATATTCGTGGCGATAGAAACAACGGGGGCAGAAGGGCAACTTGCGACAGGGATGGACATGACCGCGAAGAACGAGCAGGGAACGGGAGAAGATCGGGCCGCGGGTCTTGTCGTTTGGAGTGCCCGCCCGGAGGCAACCACGGCGATTCTGGAGGTTCTGGAAGATAACCTCGAGCTGAGCCTCCTGACGGCGCTGCCTGCTCCCGGCGCGGTCGGATCCACAGATCATCTTCTGCTGTGCGATGAACCCGCGGCCGGCCTTGGCCGGCTGATGGCTTCCGGCATGCCTCCGGAGACAGCCCTGGCCGAATGGATGGAGCAGACCGCGGAAATACTGGCCTTGCACAGACCCAATCGGCGCCGGGTGCATCTGGTCGAGATTCGTGCAGCGTTACGGGATCCGACCCTCCTGCCGGCATGGCCTGATGCGGTGCCTTCCCCTTTTGCGACCGATGATTCGAAGGATCCAGATCCGGTCCTGCGGCTTCTGGCGCGCTATTGCCTCGAACAGGACGGTCGCGCCCGGCCCCTGGCCGCCGAAATGACAGCCGCCATGGCGGGGGCGGGACCGGGCGACATAGACCCTGCGTCGGTCTTTTCCACCTACCGGAACATCTGCGAGCAGAACGGAAGCGCAAGGGAAGACATCGCCCGGAAGGAACGGGAAATCCAGCTTCTGAAGGAGCAGAACCGCGCCTCTCATGAAGAAATGGAGCTTCTTCAGAAAAAGGCCTCGGCAATGCGCGAAGAGCTGGCCCTGCTCGAGCGTGAACGCGACCGGCTCAGGCACCGCATCGGGAGCAAGGACGACGTGCTGACCGCTGCCGAACGTCAGATTGATCTTCTGCGCCGGGATCTGGCCGGGATGGTTCGCACACACAAGGACCTGCATGAACGCAAGGAGAGGCTGGCACAGCTTGCAGACATGCTGGACAAGCGGGTTCGGCAGATGGAAAATTCGCGCTCGTGGCGGCTGACCGCACCGCTGCGCCGCTTCCGGCACCTGCTTCTTCCAGGAAGAAGACGCGCATGACCGCCACGCCTTTTGACAATCTTCCCCGGCCATTGGGTGTTGTGGTCCACATAGGGGCCGGTATGGCTTCCGACTTGCCGATCTGGCTGGAGGCCGGGGCCGAGCGGATCATCCTGGTCGAGGCGGACCCGGATATCGCCGACCGGCTCAGGGCCGCGACAGAAGCCTGGCCACAGGTCGAGGTCATCGAAGCCGCCGTTTCGCCCAACAGAAAGCCCCGCAGCTTCCATCGGATGAACTTTCCCGACCTCAACGCCTTGCGCCAGCCTGCCGGGTTGAAATCTCTGTTTCCCGGACTGAAAGTCCTGTCGCAGGAGCGTGTTCGCCCCATCTGCCCGGTCGGGCTGATCAGGTCCCTGAACATTTCCGGGAAAGGCCCCAATCTTCTGCTTGTCGAAGCACCGGGGGAATCTCTTGGCATCCTCAGGGCCCTTGGCAAGGCAGGCTTGCTGACTTCATTCGACATGATACGGGCTCAGGAAGGCCGGGAGGTTCTTTATCATCGCGCCCCAACGGCTGCGGACGTGCGCGATTTTCTGTCGGGTGCCGGTTTTCAGGCCTGGATTGAGCAGGCGCCCGCAGACCCTGACCGCCCCCATGTTCTGGCCAGGCTGGACCGGACCGCGTTGGCCCAGGAGCGGGTTCGCGAGCTCGAGGCGCAGGCCGCGCAGCTTCAGGAAGACCTTGAGGCGGCGCGCGCCCAGATTGACGATCTGGACAGGGCGCAGGAGCGCGAACACAGGGCCCGGCAGGATGCCGAGGAGCGTGCCGGCGCCCTGGAGCAGGAGCGTGACCGGATCCGCGATCGGCTTCACGAGGCGGAGGCCTCCCGCTCCGCGGCCCAGGAGCGGGTTCGCGAGCTCGAGGCGCAGGCCGCGCAGCTTCAGGAGGAATCCGCGAACCGTCTTTCCCAACTCGAACACGCCTGGGCCAAGATTGAAGCGGGGCAGAATGACCTCAAGCTGGCACAGCAGAATCTCGGGATGGCCCTGCGAATGCAGGCCTTGCGCGAATCCGACCTCGAGGAACTTCAAAACCGCTACGCCGAGTTGCTGGAAAAGAAGGCGGCGCAAGACAGGTTGTTGCAGAAGTTGACCGAGAGCCTTGCCAGTGCGGCTGAATATTTGCAAGGCATTGGTGATCTCCCGGTGCCCGGTACAGCGGCAGCGCCGGTCCCGGGTGTTTCTTCCGAACCGCGAAAGCCTGCCTTTCCTCGCCCCCAACATTCTGAAGCATCACCTCCGGATGACTGACTCCGTAACCTGGCAACATTTCAGAGAGCAGATCGGCGAAGCCCTGCAACTGCTGCAGGATCATGGTCGTTTCGAAGGTGCCGGACGGGCACCGGCTCCGGCCATTTCTCTGCCCAGCCTTCTAGAACAGTGCCGGGAGATATCCGAACAGGCCGAAACGGAACCGGAGCCGATTCGCAGCATCCACCATTTTGCCTGTACCGGGGGAACGCTGATCAGCAGATGCCTTGCTACCTCCCCCAATGTTCGCATGTTGAGTGAACTTGATCCGCTCAGCCGGATGCCCCATGACGGCATGTTCCTGCCGAACAACCTGATCGCCCTGGCCCGGACAGGAATGCGTCCGGTCGGAGACGAGGTTGCGGTGAAGATATTTCTTGCCGGGCTGCTGGCGCTGAGAACGGAAACCCGAAGGATCGGGCAATACCTTGTTCTGCGCGACCACGCACACAGTCTGTTTTGTACCGAGGCCGAAATCTCCGATCGGCCCGGCCTGCGCGAAATCCTCGTTACGGCAGAAATCAGCGTCGTATCGCTGGTTACGGTTCGCCATCCTCTGGACAGCTTCCTGTCGCTTCAAGAGCATGGATGGCTGCATTTCACACCGGCCACACTCGAGGAATACGCACAGCGCTATCTGGAGTTCCTCGACCGTCACGCGGGGATTCAGATACTGCGCTACGAAGATTTCATATCCGACCCGGAAGGCAGACTGAGCTGGAGTTGCGAGATTCTGCGGATACCGTTCAACCCGGAATTCCGAAACCTTTTTCAGGCCGTTCAGCTTTCAGGCGACAGCGGAAGGCGCGGCGACGAGATCACCCCGCGCCCCCGGCGGCCGATCTCTGATGATGTCGCACGTCAACTGAGCAACAGCCCCTCTTACAATCAGCTGTGCGAGCGCCTGGATTATGACCCCAGCCCCCGGGACGCCCTCTGCCCCTGATAGAGAGACGGGGTGCGGGCATCTTGAGTATTGCAACCTGCCGGGCCGAGCCCGTCGGACGGCCAAACCCCCACCCTCAACACCGTTCTTTGAGGTGAACGTCAGATCAGGTCTGAAGTCTTACAAATTACGCCGTCCTCGAATTTTTGCCAGTATCGCGACTCTACCGCTCCGTCGCTTGCCGGTCAGCCGCCCTTTTCCCGCTGTTTCCGGGCCTGGTTCTGCTGGTGGACCCGGCCCCTGTGATCCCGGATGATCGCCTCCAGCAGCGGCGCGACAAACAGCTTCATCAGCTCGTAGCTGTCTCCCGGCAGACGCATGTCCGCCACCGGTGCGTCAGGTTCGGGAAACGGTTCGAGAAACAGTCGGTCGCGGTCGAAATAGCGCTGTGCCACAGCCCGGTTGCCGTCTTCGTATTCGCGCATCAGAGCCATCCGGCGGTCATGGGGCAGGAGGCGCTCGGAGGGGCGCTGGCCGCCGTTCATGCGCCGGTCGATCTCGGCGCAGGCGCTGGTCAGCATCGCCCGATAGGGCACCGGCGCCATGTCCAGCGGCAGGCAGCGCATGAATTCCGATATCCGCGGCGAAAAGCTTTCGTTCATATGTGTGGGCGCGGCAAAGTCCTCGCGGTCGGTCAGCCCGATGCTGTTGCAGAAGGCGTCGATCGGCCCACCCGGCATCTGCGATTTCTCGTAGATGTTGAGGATGATGTTTTCCCGGCCGAACACCTGTTCCAGGTGGTGCAGGTAGCGGTCGTAATGGATCCAGTGAAAATCCTCGCGCATGGACATGAACTCGTCGAACGAGCAATGGCTGAGTTTCGGGTTCCACTGCCACTTGATGTTCTGCATGAACCAGCTTTCCAGCCAGGTGTCCTGCCGGCGCAGGGTGAATACCACCCGGACGTCGAACCATTCCCGGAATCGCCCGAGGATTCCGAGGTCGCGGCGCATGCAGATGTCCTCGTCGCTGAGGATCACGGTGTGGATGTCCTCCGGTTGCCGGTCGGCGCGGCGGGTGATCGCCCCGGCCACGTCATCGGGGGCGCGTTCTTCGCGGAACAGCTGGTTCATCAGCTTCAGGTGCCTCTGGACTTGGAAGGGGTAGAAGAACCCCCTGGTCTTGAGGTGGGCAGAGTTGTTGAAGAGATATGCCTGAAGAGCCGAGGTCGCCGTGCGGTGTGCCCCGATGTGAAGAATGAGCCTGCGTTTCACGTCCTATACCTGCAATCGTTGATGTCGCAATCCGGGTTGACACCGATGGTCGGTCCTTAACCCGTTTCCCGGGGAGGGTTCAAAGAAAAATCCAGAAGGTGCACGCTTCGGCACGATCTCGTGCGCTGGGTCCGGGCAGGCTGGCTCCGGCGGGAATCATGATCTAGAAATGAACCGAACAGAGTGCGAGGCCGTGCATGATCAGGGAACTTGTGTTTCACATCGGAGACCCCAAGACGGGCTCCTCCTCGATCCAGGCAGCGATGCAGAGGCGGGCCTGGCGTTGCGACAGCGTCTCCGTCGCCGTCCAGAAAGAACTGAATGCAAGCGCTCTGGCCAATTCCCTGCGCCCCCGGAAAGGCAGCGCCCGCAAGCGGCAGAAGGAACTGGCCGCCAAGCGACGGTGGGTGGCGGAAAACGATGCCGATCTGGGCATCATATCGGCCGAGTTCTTTTCCTGGATTGAACCTGAAAGGCTGCAGCAGGTTCTACACAGGCATTTCCCCGATCAGGCGGCAACCGCGCGGATCATTGCCTATGTTCGTCCGCACGCCCCTCGCATCCTGTCCGCCTATGCCCAGATCCTCAAATGCGGGTTCTTTCCCGGCTCGTTCGAAGAATACTGTGCCGATGTG
>JAJRRY010000143.1 GCA_024279095.1 Alphaproteobacteria bacterium | reverse complement strand
TGGACAGGGACGTGCCCATCCGCATATCGCCGGAGACGGGAGCTGTTCCCGGAGAGCGTATCGTCGGCATTCGCGAGCGGGGCAAGGGGGTGACCGTCTATCCCATCTTTGCCAGAGCGCTGGAAGATTATGAAAACCGTGAAGACTACGAGTGGATCGATCTGGCATGGAACAACGCGGAACTGGACGGTTCGCTTTTTCCGGCCCGAATCATGGTGGTGGTGCATAACGAGGTCGGCGTGCTGGCCGAAGTGGCACGGATCATCGGTGATCGCGGAGCCAACATCGAGAATCTCGTGATGACCCACAGAGCCAGCGACTTCTACGAGTTCGACACGGTGATCGAGGTGCGGGATCTTGAGCACCTGAACGGAATCCTGGCCGCTCTCAACCATTCCGATGTGGTGGCGGAGGCCGTCCGCTATACCGGATAGCGCACGCCAGCGCATTCATGACACATTTCGGGGAGACAAGAGCGCATGATGACGCCTGATCAGGTGATTGACGAATTTCGGGATGCGGGCGCCCTTCTGGAGGGGCATTTCATACTCTCCTCCGGTCTGCGCAGCCCGCAGTACCTCCAGTGCGCCCGGGTGCTCATGGATCCAGAACGCTCCGAACGGCTGTGCCGCGAGCTGGCGCGCAGGGCGGAAGCGGAGATCGGAGCGCCGTTCGATCTGGTTGTCTCTCCGGCCATGGGGGGCGTCATCGTGGGCTATGAGACGGCACGGCATCTGGGATGCCCGGCCATCTTCATGGAGCGAGTTGATGGCGAGTTGCAATTGCGGCGGGGATTTGGGATACCACGGGGCGCGCGATGCCTGATGGTGGAAGACATCGTCACCACGGGGCTGTCGTCGCGTGAATGCATTGCCGGCATACGGGAGCTCGGAGGAGAAGTCGCCGGAGCCGCCTGCCTGATCGATAGGTCCGGCGGAGAGGCGGACGTTGGCGTTCCGCTCGTCTCGCTGGCGCAATTGCGCATAGAGACCTACGATCCGGATGCACTTCCTGAGGAGCTGAAGGCCATTCCGGCCGTCAAGCCCGGAAGCCGGGGATTGAAGAAGTGAGCGCTTTTGCGGTTCCGTGCGTGCGTTCACCATTGCCGAAGGACTGCCAGGTAGAATATCGTACATGTTCGCCCGCAGAGACAAACCGTCCATTCCCGTCCGGATCTGGCGCTTCCTCTTTCCGCCAGGGGGATTGCGACGAGCCTATACCTATATCTGGTATCGCGCCAAGCGTATCTCGGCATCTCCGCACAAGATCGCGCTGGGCTTTGCCTGTGGCGCCTTCACCTCCTTCACGCCGTTCATCGGTTTTCATTTCATCATTGCGGCAATCATCGCATGGGTCCTGCGCGGCTCGATCCTGGCCTCGGCGCTTGGTACATCGGTCGGCAATCCGCTGACCTTTCCGTTCATCTGGTGGGCCACCTACAATCTTGGCGGCCTGATGCTCGGATATGAACACCGGGGCGAGATCCATATCGAGCTGCCGCATGGCATCGGTCTTCTCCTGTTTACCGATCCGGCGGAGTTCTGGCATCAGTTCTGGGGTGTCATGGGACCGATCATCGTTCCCATGACGGTGGGAGCGATTCCCTTGGGGATTCTCTGCGGCGTCATCACGTATGTTCTGACGAAGCCGGCCATCGAGCGCTATCAGGAGCGTCGCCGCCAGACGCTGGCCCGCCGCATCACCCGTCAGGAAGCGGCGGAGTAGGGCAGTGATCATCGGAATCGGCACCGACCTCGTGGACATCCGCCGCATCGCCCGGATGTTGGATCGGCACGGCGACCGTTTCCTGAGCAAGGTCTTTTGCGAGGGCGAAGTGAATCTGGCCCGTTGCCGGCATGGCGAAGAATTTTCCCGCACGCTGGCTCGCCGTTTCGCGGCCAAGGAGGCGGCGGCAAAGGCTCTTGGATCAGGTTTTCGTGACGGGGTAGGGTGGCGCGACATCTGTGTGGAACGGGACGAGCTGCATCGGCCGGTTCTGGTGTTCGGGGGCGGGGCGGCTGCCAGGCTGGCACGGATCACGCCGTCCGGACGCACGGCGTGCCTGCATCTCGCCCTCAGTGACGAATTTCCGTATGCTCAGGCCATGGTGGTCATCGAGGCCCTGTGATGTTCCGGACTCCGGGCTGCGGTCCCGTCGGAACATGCGTGCTTGCGGCCACCGGTAACATCCACCGCCGATGGCATTCGGGTGTGCCGCACATGTCACATGGCGACAAATTGTATGTCGGCAGCGGGGCTTTCGATTGACTTGCCGCAGGAGCGTGGCCTAACAGGAAAGACCGTGGGGCTCGCAGGGAATACCTTATCCATGAACGACAGGCCGCAGGCAGCTCGGGACGACAAGACCCGGAAAAGAGCGGACGAAGGCATCTGGGAGACCGTGAAGGTCGTCCTGCAGGCGCTGCTGATCGCATTCGTGATCCGCACCTTCTTCTTTCAGCCGTTCAACATTCCGTCCGGGTCCATGATCCCGACCCTCTGGATCGGGGATTATCTCTTCGTCAACAAGCTCTCCTATGGCTATTCCAAGTATTCCTTCAACTTCACGATATCCGCTTTCGGAAAGGATCTTTTCGTTTTCGGTCCGCTGTCCTTCGAAGGCCGGATCTTCAGTGGTCGCCCGAAGCGCGGTGACGTCGTGGTGTTCAAGCTCCCACGCAATCCGCGCATCGACTACATCAAGCGGGTGATCGGACTGCCCGGTGACCGCATTCAGGTGCTGCACGGAGTACTGTATATCAATGGCAAGGCCGTTCCCCGCAAGCGGGTGGAAGATTTCATCATCCCGGAGGGTCCGAACAAGGGGCAGCATATCCGCCAGTACCGCGAGACATTGCCCAACGGCGTCAGCTATATCGTACATGATCTCTATGATGACGGGATCGCCGACAATACGGACATCTATATCGTGCCTCCCGATCACTATTTCATGATGGGGGACAACCGGGACAACTCCACGGATTCGCGTTTTCTTGACGAAGTCGGTTATGTGCCATGGGAAAATCTTGTCGGCAAGGCGACGATCATCTTCTTCTCGCACAAGCCGGAAGCATCCATATGGCAACCGTGGATGTGGCCGTTCGTGATCCGGTGGAGCCGGATCGGTACATGGGTCAACTGAGGTGCCCGTGACCGTGCGCGATGATTCCGATTCCGGAAAGCTGGCGGAGCTCTTCGAACGCCGTGTCGGCTACCGCTTCCGCAATCCCGACATACTGGTGCAGGCCCTTACCCATTCGGCTGGAAAAGGCCGTGATGCACGCACGCGCGACTATCAGCGTCTGGAGTTTCTGGGTGACAGAGTCCTCGGGCTGGTGATTGCCGAAGCGTTGTTCCGTCGTTACCCGGAGCGCGAAGAGGGAACGCTTGCCCGGCAACTGAATCATCTCGTGCGCAAGGAGACCTGTGCCGACATTGCCCGGCAGCTGGGGCTGGCAGAACTGATGCGCACCGGAGAGACCACTCACCGCAGACAGGCCGAGACATCCGTCAACGTGCTGGGTGATCTGTGTGAATCCACCATAGCCGCGATCTATCTGGACGGGGGGCTTGAAGCGGCGAAAAAATTCATCATCTCCCAGTGGGAGCCGCTGTTCGCCCGCTATGAGGATGCGCCGCGGGATCCGAAATCTGCGCTGCAGGAATGGGCGGCGGCTCGGGGGCTTCCGGCTCCGCAATACCATGATGTGGCGAGATCCGGCCCCGATCATGCCCCGCGGTTTTCCGTCGAGGTGGAGATCGAGGGTGTGGGACGGGCCGGAGGTATCGGCTCTTCCAAGAGAAAGGCCCAGCAGGCTGCTGCGGCGGCGCTGCTGGAACAGCAGAAAGACGACAGGGAATGAATGAGGAAAACCTGCCGGATGAATCCGGTACAAACGACCGAAATCAGAAGACGACCCGTTGCGGGTTCGTGGCTATCATAGGTGCGCCCAATGCAGGCAAGTCTACGCTCATCAATTCATTGGTGGGGGCCAAGGTCTCCATTGTCACGCACAAGGTGCAGACCACGCGCACCCGCGTGCGCGCCATTGCGATCGTGGGTGAAGCACAGATCATCTTCGTGGACACGCCGGGCATTTTCAAACCGCGGCGAAAGCTGGATGAGGCGATGGTCGAGGCCGCATGGGCCGGGGCGGCGGATGCCGACGTGGTGGCCTTCCTGGTGGATGCGCGCCGTGGCCTGGACGAGGAAAACGAGCGGATTCTCGAAGGGCTGAAGAAATCTGGACGCAAGGCCATTCTCGTTCTCAACAAGGTCGATCTGATCGAGAAGGGAAAACTTCTGGAACTGGCAGACCGGTTCAATGCTGAATATTCCTTCGAGGCCACTTTCATGGTCTCGGCGCTGAAGGGTGATGGTGTAGCTGATCTGCGGGACTATCTGGCCAAGCAGATGCCGGTGGGGCCATGGCTCTATCCACCGGATCAGCTTTCCGATTTTCCCCTGCGCATGCTGGCTGCGGAAATCACCCGGGAGAAGCTTTATCTGCGGCTGCACGACGAGCTGCCCTATGCCTCGCACGTGGAAACGGAGCTGTGGGAGGAACGTCCGGACGGTTCCCTCCGTATCGAGCAGACCATCTACGTGCTGCGCGAATCACAGAAGAAGATCGTCATCGGCAAAGGGGGGCAGACGATCAAGGAGATCGGTCAGGCAGCCCGCAGGGAGCTCTCGGAGCTGCTCGGCGGACGGAAGGTGCATCTGTTCCTGTTCGTCAAGGTCCGGGAGAAATGGGATCAGGATCCCGAGCGCCTCAGGAACCTCGGGCTTCTGGAATAGGCTATCAAGAGATGAAAAGGCCGGCAGATTCTTGCCGGCCTTTTCATATGGATTTCATTCTGCCGGCTGACCGTCGGGTGTGGGGCGGGTGGCGCGCAGGTTGAGGAGCAGGCCGGTGACGAGCGTTGCGATCTGGGCCAGCAGGGTTTCCGCATAGGGATATATGCCCAGCAGCTTTACCTTGGGCAGGCCGGCCAGGACCGTCTCGGTGATCCATCCGGCCTCCTGAAGCTCGTGGACGCCCTTGCCGGCATAGATGATGGCAAGGGCGAAGAGAGACCATGCGGTTACGGTGAAAAAACCGCGCAAGGGCAGACGCAGGCCGAAGCTTCGCACGATGAGAGCGGCTGCTGCGAGCATGACCAGCGCTGCAAGGCCGCCAGCGACGAGGACGGAAAGGCCGGCTGTCGTTCCCGATGCGATGGCCTGATAGAAAAGTACGGTCTCCGCACCCTCCCGAAAGATGACCAGGAATCCTGCTGCCGCCAGCGCTGCAATGCTGCCATTACTCACGGCTTGGCGTGCGCCCTGACGGATTCGTTCATGCCATTTTTCCGCTTCTCTGCGGCCCAGCAGCCACGAAGAGACGAACAGGAGCACCAGTGCCGCCAGCACGAGGGCCACACCTTCGAAGACTTCGGCAATGGCCGGATTGGCCGCCAATATGCCGGAGAACGCCCATGCCAGCGCCAGTGAAGCCACGATACCGCCTGCGGCTCCGGCAAGCAGGGCCCTGAACATGCGGTTGGCCGCGCCCATCTGCCGCAGGACAACCCAGAGCGCAGCGATGATCAATACTGCTTCGGCCCCCTCCCGAAGCATGATGAGAAACGATTGCGAAAAGGCGGAGGCCTCTTCCGCCGAGAGGCCGGGGATACGGGCCTGGGCGGGAGCCGTCATTGCTGCAAGCAGGAAGAAGGCCAGTGTCGTCGTACCGGTCGTGACGGGGGTGCCGCGCAGCTTGTCCGTGAAAGTCCTGAAGTGCTGAAGCATCATTGTCTCTCCATGCCGGGGGTCTCTGGAAAGGGGTGGGAAGTGATCATTCCTCACCTTGATCTGTCTGATTAATGCAAATGAGAATCATTTGCAAGTTTGAATCGACAAAGAAGGGTTCGGAGATCGCCTGATGTGATGTTCTCGGGAACAGCGCGAAAAAGGTGGTCAGTGGAAATGCGGATTGCGCGGGATGTTGTCTGGGGGCAGGCGGTGTGCCAATGTCGCAGCCATGGACAGGGGAATCTTCATAACTTTCGAGGGAGGCGAGGGCGCCGGCAAGACGACGCAGCTCCGGCGTCTGGCCGAGGCCCTGCGCGCGCGAGGCCGGGTTGTGACGACGACACGTGAGCCGGGAGGCACACCGTCTGCGGAAGCCGTGCGCAATCTTCTCGTGCGGGGAGATACGGATTCCCTGTCGGCGACGGCAGAGGCGCTGCTGAACTATGCAGCTCGGGACGACCATCTCCGGCGGCTGATCCGTCCGGCGCTGGAACGGGGCGAGATGGTCCTCTGCGACAGATTCATGGATTCCACGCGGGCCTATCAGGTCTATGCGGGGGATTGCCCTGTCGAACTTGTCGATGTCCTGGAGCGGGAGATTGTCGGTGATACCCGCCCGGATCTGACACTGATCTTCGATCTTCCGGCAGAGGAAGGATTGCGGCGGGCTGGCATGCGCAACGGTACGCGGCAGGCTGCGGAAGACCGCTTCGAGCGCAAGGGCAAGGCCTTTCACAGGCGCCTGCGTGAGGCCTATCTACGTATCGCGCGAGAGAATCCGGAACGGTGCGTCGTCGTCGATGCTTACGGCGCCATGGATGTCGTGCAGCGGAACATTCTCGGGATACTGCAGAGCAGGGGACTGGCATGAGTGCGGAAGAAACGGAAGGGGGGGTTCCCCCGGCTGCCAATCCCTGGCTTGTCGGTCATGTGCGCGCCGAGCGACGCATCCTGGAGGCTGTGCGATCCGGACGCATGCATCATGCGTGGCTTCTTTCCGGACCTGCCGGGATCGGCAAGGCAACGCTTGCCTATCGTTTTGCCCGTTTCATGCTGGCCCATTCCGATGCGGTGCCGGAAGATGCCGATTCCCTGCACGTGGACGAGGATCACCTGGTATTTCGCATGGTTGCGGCCGGCAGTCATCCGGATCTGGTGACATGCCAGCGAATGCCAGACCCGCGTACCGGACGATTGCGAGCCATGATCGGGGTGGATGAGGCCCGCATGGTGTCGCGTTTTCTCACCCATACGGCGGCGGAGGGGGGCTGGCGGGTTGCCGTGATCGATGCGGTTGACGACATGAATGCCGCAGCCGCGAATGCCATTCTCAAGATTCTGGAGGAACCACCCGCCAGCTGTCTGTTTCTTCTGGTCTGCCATTCTCCCGGCAGGCTTCTGCCGACCATCCGCTCCCGCTGCATCCATCTGCCCCTGCGGCCCCTGTCGGTTGCGCAGGTGCGCGAGGTGTTGGCTCTCGCAAGAGGGACGGACGGGCAGGACATGGAAGCTCTGGAGGCTGCCGCAGCCCTTTCCGGTGGCAGCCCGGGGCGGGCGCTGGCCTTGGCCGGTTCTCGTGCCGCGGAACTGTTCACCCGCTTCAGGGATGCTGCATCGGTTCCCTCGGGTCCGCTGGACAGATCAATCGTGCTGCCGCTCACCGAAGCCCTGTCCGGTGTGCGCAACCGGGATGACTTCAGGCTCTTCATGGACCTTCTCATGGAGTGGATGCATGAGAATGCCTCCGGTCTGGCTCGGGCGGGACATACCCGGGAGGCGAGCCTGTGGGCCGATCTGGCAAGCGAGACCCTGGCGGCTGCCGGACGGGCGGAAGCGCTGAACCTGGATCGTCGGCAAGTCCTCTCCGAGCTGATCGGCAAGATTGAGCGGCTGCCCCGTCCCGTCACGGTGCATCAGGTTTGAGCGAGGCTGTCAGCGCGGCAGCTCCAGCGTCAGCTCGCGTCCGCCCCATCCGTGCAGCTTGTCATGGGCTCTGATGCGCACCTTCTTCAGGCTTTGAGGGACGTGTATGCCGGAAAGCGATCGTGTGAAGGGCTGTTCATCCACATGCGGATGCAGCAGCACACGCCGTCCCAAGACCCGGCCTTCCGGATCCAGAATCTCGTATGCATCGGCATAGTGATCCCATCCGGAATCGGCATGTCGAATGGTTACCTCGAAGCGCCATGTCCCATTTCCTTCCGGCTTGGCGCTGGCGGCAAGAACGTCCGCCTCGCCTGCAAGAGCGGCCGGTGCGCCCAGCAGCATCGCTGCGATCAGATATCCTGTCCTGTTTCTTGCCAATGTCCATCTCCCGATTTGCATGAAAGCGGAAACCGGTCCTATAGTCGGCCTCCATTCATCCAGGGGCAAATCACGGATACGTCAGACATGGCCAGCGGTTCCACGAAAGTGATCCTTGCCGCACTTGCCGGCAACTCGATGATCGCACTCACCAAGTTTGCAGCTTCCATCTTCACGGGTTCGTCGGCGATGCTTTCGGAAGCCATCCATTCGGTGGTGGATTCCGGCAATCAGGTGCTGCTCCTCTATGGCATGAAACGGGCTGCCCGGCCGGCGGACCGGCAGCATCCTTTCGGTTATGCCCGCGAAATCTACTTCTGGGCCTTTGTGGTTGCATTGCTGATATTCTCCGTAGGTGCGGGCGTTTCCGTCTACGAGGGTATCCACAAGATCATCCATCCGGAACCTGTTCAAAGCCCGTGGGTCAACTTCATCGTGCTGGGACTTTCCATTCTTTTCGAGGGCGGATCCTTTTTCGTCGCCTGGAGGGAATTCGGCAAGGTCCGTTCCGGTCGTTCGTTCTGGTCGGCGGCCCGAACCTGCAAGGACCCGGCCATTTTCGTGGTGCTGTTCGAGGACATGGCGGCCATGGCCGGGCTCCTGATTGCCCTTGGCGGGCTGCTGGCTGCAGAATTCCTTGACATGCCGCGAATGGACGGCGTGGCATCGGTGGGCATCGGCCTGCTTCTGGCTGGCGTGGCGATCTTCCTGACGCGGGAGACGAAGGGACTCATCATCGGTGAAGCAGCCAGTCCGAAGGTGATAGAGGGAATCAGGGAGCTGGCCCTGTCGTCACCCGCAGTGCAGTCGATCAACGAGCTGCGCACCATGCACATGGGCCCGCATGACATCCTTCTGGCCCTGTCTCTCGATGTGCATGACAACATGAGTGGTGGCGAAATCGAGAAGGCCGTCAATGATCTGGAAGAGGTAATCCGCGCACGCTATCCGGACATCCGCCGGATTTTCATAGAAATTCAGGATGCTGCCGACGCTGCGGAAGATGCCTGGGAGGAATATGCCGCGCGGGAACGACCGGCGCACTGAGGAATGGCAATACCGGCCACAGGGCTTCGTCGTGTGTGCTGCCGTTCCGACGTTCCGGATCAGGCAGGGATATCCGCAGCGTCTCGTCTACATTTTGCGGAAGCGGATATCGCGGGCCCGGTACCAGTTGCCGTTCTCACGCCGGACGGGTGCGCAGGTGGTACGGCCGTCAAGCCATTCGCGAAGCATCACGCAGAGGCGGGAACCGCGAACACTCCAGCGTCCCTCATCGGACATCGTGCCGTAAAAGCCCTTCAGGGATCCATTGCCTTTGGCCACGAACCGCACGCGGTAGCCCTTCACGACAGCAGAGAACCTGCCGGGGAACAGCTTGCGCAGTTCCGTGGGGCTAACGGTACGATCAGTTGCCGCCTGAAGGTTTCCTCCCGTGCCGGTCGCCATGATGGCGGCCAGTGCCAATATGCCGATGATCGTCTTTCTCATTGCCACCTGTAACGCCAACCCTGTTCTGACCATCCGGCCCGTTCTCACCTTGGAACATCCCGGCTGAACGGAACCTGAAGAGGGGGTTCATCCGTATACGGTTCCGAAACGCGGGAGCATGTTTCCGGAAGGAAATGCAGGAAACGTGCCGGTCTTCCTGTTTTTGTGGTGGATCATGGCCGGGGCCTGAAAAGCCCGCCAGAAAAGTGCCTTATTCTGACGGGCAGCCTCGTGTGCGGTCATGTCCGGGCATCTGACTGACAGCGAATTGTGATTATTTCGTGGCCTCTTTCGGACTCTCTACGGAATGAATATCCAGCTTTGCCTGCACGGGATGGGATTCCGGTGGCAGGCGAGTCCATTCGGCCATGGAGCCGTCATAGAGCCGCGAGTTCCGCCTTCCCAGCAATTGGGAACGTACAAACCAGCCTACGGAGGCGCGGTGCCCGGTGTTGCAGAAATGAATGACCGGACCATCCTTCACGCCAAGCAGTACGTGCAGTTTGCGCAGCTGTGCGATGGAGCGGAAACGGCCGTTGTGAAGCAGCCATTCCTCGGGAATGTTGATGGCGCCGGGGATGGTTCCATATGCCAGTACCGAACCGGACTTTTCGATGCCTGTGTGCTGGGCAACGGGGCGGTTGTCCACAAGCTGCGGCCCTCCTTTGGCGAGGGCTGCCTCGACATCCCTGGCAGTGGCCAGCCAGGAGTCCGTGAAGCGCGCGCGGAACGGTTTGGGGGCAGGTGTGACAGGCGTTTTCTGTACGGGGTTCTTTCGATCGGACAGCCAGGCGTTCATGCCTCCGTCGAGAATGGACACCCTGTTGTGTCCCAAGGTCTTCAGCGTCCAGTAGATGCGGGTGGCGATGCCCACATCACCGGCCGACCAGCCGGCAGGTACGAGGATGACGTGATCATCATTGCCGATACCGAGACTGCCGATCAGCTTCTCGAGGTAGTCCACCGGCGGCAGCATGCCGGGAATATCCCCTTTGCGGACACGCCACCTGCCGAAGGCCGAGAAGATGGCACCGGGCACATGTCCTGAGGCGTAGATGCGTTTCGACGTGACATCGAGAACAACGATGCCGGGGCCGTTGAGATGCGATTTCAGCCATTCCGTATCCACGAGAGGGCCTGTTCCCACTGCGGTTTGGCCGGTTGCAGGCACCGGCTCCGACTCCGCAAAGGCCCAAGGGGAGGTCACCGCAGCCATCAGGCCCGCCAGATGCAGGGACAGAAAGGTTCGACGCGTGGTTTTTTCCAGCATTGTCTCATGCTCCATCTTTTCGGGTGTTGAGGATACGCGGGAGCATGACAGGGGAGCAAGGGGCGACAGGTTGGCGTCACCTTGGCAGTTGCCGCTACCAGCTGCCCGTATTTTCCATGCTGACCCAAGGCTCTTCCGGTGGCAGGGGCTCCCCGGCCTGCAACAACTCGATCGAGATGCCGTCCGGGGACTTCACGAAAGCCATGCGGCCGTCACGCGGCGGGCGATTGATAGTGACGCCGCCATCCATGAGCCTGCGGCATATTTCGTAGATGTTTTCCACGCGGAAGGCCAGATGCCCGAAGTTGCGGCACCCTTGCGTGTATTCATGTTCGTCCCAGTTGTACGTCAGCTCGATTTCGACATCAGGATTGTCAGGAGCCGCCAGAAATACCAGCGTATAGCGCCCGGCGGGTACTTCCTTGCGGCGGGTCTCCTTCAGCCCCAGCAGGTCGCAGTAGAAATGCAGGGATGCGTCAAGATCCGAGACACGGACCATGGTGTGCAGAAAACGCATGTCAGTCTTCCTTCCGGAGCGGGATGTTGTCGATCAGGCGCGTGCGGCCGAGGCGCGCGGCACCGAGGATGCGCACGGGTTCCGAGGACGGATCGTCGATGGGGGCAAGCGTCTGCGCATTGCGGGCTTCCAGATAGTCCACCTCGAAGCCTGCGGTTTCAAGATCCGCCCGTGCCTCCCGGGTGGCCTGGTCCGGCGCGGTACCGGAGAGGATGGCCTCAGCCGCCGCGTTCAGTGCGCGCCACAGGGCAGGGGCTTTCCGGCGCTCTTCCTCGGAAAGGTAGGCGTTGCGAGATGACATGGCGAGGCCATCGCTTTCCCGTATGATCGGCGCACCTGTGACCTTCACGGGAATGTCCAGATCCCACGCCATGCGTCGCACGACCAGCAGCTGCTGGTAGTCCTTCTCTCCGAACACGGCCACGTTGGCTCCGGACTGCAGAAACAGCTTGGCGACCACCGTTGCCACCCCGTCGAAATGGCCGGGGCGGAAGGTATCCTCCAACCCGGCCTTCGCGGGGCCTTCCACATGGATGGTGGTTGCGAACCCGTCGGGATACATTTCCTGTACCGACGGCATCCAGACCAGATCCACGCCAGCGGCCCGCAGTTTTTCCAGATCACCTTCCGGATCGCGTGGATAGGCATCCAGATCCTCGCCTGGGGCGAACTGGGTCGGATTGACGAAGATGGAGACGATCACTTCGTCCGCTTGCCTGTGCGCTTCCCTGATGAGCGAGAGATGTCCTTCATGCAGAGCGCCCATGGTGGGCACGATCGCAATCATGCGCTTCAGCGCCCGCCAGGCATCGGAATGCAGGCGCAGCTCATCGACGGTCCTGGCAATTTCCATCGGTGGCGTTCTCTTTCCTGCGTTGTCCTTTGCCAAATGTGTCATGTGGCCTATCATCTACACATGGATGCAATCCATTACCAGAGGAGCTTGGCATGAAGGTTCCCGTGAAAGGGAAAACGGGCGAAAGCCTGTCGGAAACGTCCGCGCACGACGAGATAGATGCCTTTCTGGACCAGGTGCGCGCCATGCCGCAGAAAACGGCGGGCGGGGCGCGGGGACGGCTGATATTTTCAATGGATGCCACCATGAGCCGTCAGCCGACATGGGATCGGGCCCAGCACCTGCAGGGGCGGATGTTCGAGGAAGCGGCGCGGATCGGCGGGCTGGACGTGCAGCTTGTCTTCTATCGCGGTTTCAACGAGTGCAAGGCCTCGAAGTGGGTGTCCGATGCGAAGCGGCTTGCGGCTCTGATGAGCCGGGTGGAATGCCGGGGCGGTTACACCCAGATCGGCCGGGTGCTGGGGCACGTGCTGAAGGAGGCAGGCCGGGGTTCGGTGAACGCCGTGGTGCATGTGGGTGACGCCTGCGAGGAGGACATCGATGCGTTGGCCGCACGGGCCGGGGAGATCGGCATGCTGGGCATTCCCGTGTTCATGTTTCAGGAAGGAGCGGATCCGGATGCCTCGCGTGCCTTTTCGGAAATTGCCCGTCTCACGGGTGGTGTACATTGCCGGTTCGACGAGGGATCCGCGGCGCGGCTGCGGGATTTGCTGTCCGCAGTGGCCGTCTATGCCGCCGGAGGTCGGCCGGCGCTGGAGGCATCGGGCAGCACCGGTGCGCGCCTGCTGCTGGAGAGCATGAAACGGTAGATGACGTCGGTGTTGCGTTCGACACTCTGAAGGAGCCCGATTCTCGATGAGCCGCGTCATCGCCATTCTCGCCATGCTGCTTGCGGCGCTCTTCGCCGTGCGCTGGGCGGTCAATGCTCCGTCCGCCAGGGTGGCCCGCGCCGTGCGGTCGCTGGGCGGCATCATCCTGTTGCTGATCGCCGGATGGCTTGCCATCCGTGGCGGCTGGGCAGTAGCAGCGCCTCTGGCGGCGCTCGGGCTGGGACTGCTCGGCTCTTCTGGATCCTTTTCCACCGGTGGCGCAGCGGGCGGGAAAGGACATACCTCTTCGGTGCGCACCCGCATGCTGCTCATGGAACTGGATCACGAAACCGGCCGGATGGATGGGGAGATCCTGTCCGGACGGTTCGCGGGGCGTCGTCTATCGGGGTTGGCGGATGCGGAGCTGCGGGTGCTGTATGACGAGTGCGCCGCAACGGGTGACCAGTCCCTGCGCCTGCTGGAGACCTGGCTCGACCGGGAGCGCCCCGATTGGCGCAAGACGTGGGGCACAAGCGCGCAGGACGGGAATGCCTCGGGCGGCGGAGGCGGTGTCTCGCCGGACGAGGGGCCCATGACGCCGGCCATGGCACGGGAGATCCTCGGGGTGGAGGAAAACGCCACGGAAAAGGAGATCCGCGCTGCACACCGCCGGCTGATGAAGGCCGTGCACCCGGATCATGGCGGTTCCGACTGGCTGGCCCGCAGGATCAACGAGGCGCGGGACGTCCTGCTGCGCCATAGGAAAGGCTCCTGATTTTTCCTTCTTTCCCTACTGGGCCGCTTCCGGCAGAACAGGGGCGGAGGTGGGCGTCTGCGTTTCGCCGTTGTCTTCCGCGTTCCTGCTGCGGCGGCCTCCCGTGTCGTACCTGCCGCGCCTGCGAAGACGCCAGACATATGGCGCAGCCAGCAGCACGGGTGTGAGGACCAGAGTCAGCAGGGTGGCGAAGGCCAGACCGGAGACCAGCGCCGTTGCGAGCTGCACCCACCATGAGGAGATCTCGTTGCCGATGCCCACGCTGCGATGGATCCAGTCCACGTCGAACTCGAACACCATGGGCAGCAGGCCGAAGATGGTCGTCACCGTGGTGAGCATCACCGGACGCAGGCGCTGAACCGCCGTCTGCAGGGCGGCATCGGGCGGGGCGAGGCCGCGTTTCAGGTTGAGGTGATAGGTGTCGATCAGTACGATAGCGTTGTTGACCACGATGCCGGCCAGCGCCACCACGCCGGTTCCCGTCATGATGACGGAGAAGGCCTGTCCGCTGACGAGCATGCCCAGCAGCACGCCGGCCACCGACATGAGCAGCGTGGAGAGCGTCAGTGCGGCGTGGTAGAAGCTGTCGAACTGGGCGACGAGGATCAGGAACATGATGAAGACGGAAGCCAGCAAGGCCTTCTGCAGGAAGGCGGCAGACTTGCGCTGTTCCTCGTCGGCGCCGCGGAACTTGAAGGAGGCGCCGGTGGGCCAGTCCTGCTCCTCCAGCCAGCGGGACAGCTCGCGCACCTTCAGGTCCTTTCGCTGTCCTTCGGCCACGTTGGCCTTCACATAGACGGAATAATGGCCATCCTTGCGGATGATCACGTCCACCTTGGGCTTCACTTCGCGACGGATGAAGTTGGTGACGGGCACGAGACCGGAGGGAGTCACGAGACGCAGGCGGTCGAGCCGGGAAATGGTGCGCTCGTCTTTCGGCAGCCGCACCCGGATGTCGATCTCGTCGTCGGAATCGTCCGGACGCCAAGTGCCGATGAGTACGCCGTTGGTGACCAGTCGCACCAGTGCGCCCAGCGCCACGACGTCGGCTCCGAAGCGGCCGGCCTCTTCGCGATTCACGGTCAGCACCCATTCCAGGCCGGGCAGGGGACGTTCGTCCTCGATGTCCTTCAGCCCCTTCATGCCGTGCTCCATGTGGTTGCGCACCCGTGCGGCCAGAGCATTGGCCAGCGCGTAGGAATCCGCACGGACCTGCAGGCGGATGTCCTTGCCGGTCGGCGGACCTTCCTCGAACTTGCGTACTTCCGTCAACACGCCGGGAACTGTGGCGGTACGGCGGCGAATCTCGTCCAGGATCTCGCGGCCCGGACGGCGTTCCTTCAGTGGTTTCAATTCCACCGTGATGCGGCCGATGGCATCCTTTGGCTGGTCGAGACCTGCACCTGAGCCGAGCCCGGAGGGACCGGAGCTGCCGGCCAGCGTGGCAATGGTCTTCAGGCCGTTCACCTTCGCTACCTGCCGCTCCACGGCACGCATCAGACGCAGCTTCTCGTCTGCCGACAGATTGCCACGCGCACGGACGTATACCAGCGCCTTTTCCGGCTCCGTGTCGACGAAGAACTCCACGCCGTTGTTCCATTTCGCGTAGGCCCAGAAGATCGATCCCAAGCCGATGGCGGCGGCGAGCAGAACGATGCCGGGACGGCGGATCAGCCGGGCCAGCAGGCGGGCGTACATGCCAGTGATGCCCGGAAGAGCCTTCAGGTCCATGTGCTTGTCCGTGCGCAGGCGAGCCACGGTGTCGTCCGCATCGGTCGGGCGTCGGCCAAACAGGCCGCCGAGCACGGGCAGGAAGACCATGGCCGTCAACAGGGAGGCGGACAGCACGATTACCACGGTGGTCGGCAGGTTGGACATGAACTTGCCCGGCACGCCCGGCCAGAACAGCATGGGCAGGAAGGCGGCCAGCGTGGTAGCGGTGGAGGTGGTGACCGGCCAGAACATGCGCTTCGCGGCAGCGATGTAGGCCTCCCGGGGTGACAGTCCCTCGGCCATCTTGCGGTCGGCGTATTCCACGATGACGATGGCGCCGTCCACCAGCATGCCGACGGTGAGCACCAGGCCGAACAGCATCATGTTGTTCATGGTGCGGCCGGTGATGCCGGCGAAGGCGAAGGCGATCATGAACGAGGTGGGGATCGCGATGCCGACAAGCAGGGCGGAGCGTACACCCAGCGCCGCCACGCAGATGACCATCACAAGAATGATGGCGGTCATGATGGAGTTCTCGAGCGATCCCAGCACGGTGCCGATGCGGGTGGATTCGTCGAAGGCGAAGTCCACGTGAACGGCTTCCGGCCAGTCGCGAGTCACTTCACGGGCGACCTTGCGGACCTTTTCGTTGGTGGCAATGATGTTGGCGCCGACCCGCTTGACCACCTCGATGGAGATGGAGGGGCGGCCATTGAACCGCGCGTAGCTGTCGCGATCCTTGAAGGTGCGCCGGATCTCCGCCACGTCGGCCAGGGTGACAACCTTGCCGTCATGGCTCTTGATGGGCAGCGAGCGGACGTCCTCCACATTCTGGAAGAGGCCGGGCACCTTGATGTTGAACCGCCCTCCGCCGGCGTCCACGAATCCCGCCGCCACGAGCCGGTTGTGCCGCTGCACGGCGGAAATCAGCTCCGCCTGCGTGATGCCGTACGAATCCAGTTTCAGATCGTCGATGATGACTTCCAGGAGCTCCTCGCGCTCACCGGAGAGACGGGCTTCCAGAACCTCGGGAATGGCTTCCAGCGCATCGGCCAGCCGCTTGGCATGGCGATACAGGGTGCGCTCCGGGACGTTCCCGGAAAGTGCAACGAGTATCGAGGGAAAGAGCGAGAAGTTCACTTCGTGAATCTGCGGCTCCTCGGTGTCCTCCGGCAGATCCGGCTTGGCCAGGTCCACTTTCTCGCGCACCTGACGGGCCGCTTCGTCCACGTCCACTTCCGGTTCGAATTCGACGATCAGGCCGCCATGGCTCTGGGAGGCTACGCCGGTCAGTTCCTTCAGGCCCTCCAGTCCGCGCAGCTCCTTTTCCATGGGACGGATGAGCAGCCGTTCCGCATCCTCCGGCGAGACGCCCGGCAGCGGAATGGAAATGTAGAACACGGGGACCTGAATGTCCGGCCGGGCCTCCTTCGGAATGGTCACGTAGGAGACGATACCGAACAGCAGTGCGGCGACGAGCACCGCCATGACGGCCCTCTGGCGCCGCAACAGGGTTTCCAGTGCACCGGTCACGAGCGTTTTCCCTTCTTCGGACGGAATGGAACGGCCTCGACCTTCTGTCCGGGCAGGACGTAATACTGTCCGGAAACGATTATCCGCGCCCCGTCCGGGATGCCAGAGACCCGTGCACCGGTGCGGCTCTGCTCCAGTACCTTCACGGGCAGGAAAGCGACGGTATTGTCGTCCTGCACGATGTGCACGCCCAGAATGCCTTCATCGTTCAGGCCGATGGCTGTGAGCGGCACGAGGGCCGCTGGGCGTGGCGGCAGGGAAATGTGCAGGCTGGCCGTGACTCCGGCGCGGGCATGCCCTTCCGGATTTGCCGACTTCATCTCCAGACGGAACGTGCGGGTGGCCGGATCGGCCTGCGGGGCGATGTAGCTCAGCCGTCCCGTCAGCCGCTCGCCGGTGACGAGCTCGGCGACTGCAGACATATCCATTGACAGCCCGGAAATTTCACGCTCGGAAGCCGTGGCCACGATCTTCAGGGGATCGAGCCGGACGAGTTCCGCACAAGGATCGCCGGGGGAGAGCAGGGCGCCCGTTCTGGCAAGCTGTCGCGAGAGAATGCCAGGGAAGGGGGCACGTACTTCCGTATACGTGATGTCCAGTTCCAGTTGTGCAACGTTTGCGCGAGCCTGCTCGAACAGCGAATGCAACTGTTTCAGGCGCGCATCGGAGAGATGCCCGGCCTCGTGCAGCCTGCGGCCCGCTTCGTACTCGTGCCGGGCACTGGCAAGAGCCGCCTTCGCGGCGGCAAGACGGCTTTTGCGATCCGCCATGTCAAGCCGGCAGAGGATATCACCCTTGCGGACCTTCGCCCCTTCCTCGATGGGCGTTTTCTCCACCGCCCCGGAAGTCCGGGCCCTGACGATAACGGTTTCCGTCGCTTCCGAGAGTGCCGGCAGATCGAGCCGATTTTGCCACGGCTCGACCTTGATGCGGATCACTTCCACACGGAAGAGGCGCGGAGTCTTTTTTTCGTGGCTGCCGGTCATTTCGTTTTTTTGTGCAGCGGAGGCTGCTTGATCAGGGGGGGTGTCAGCCCGCAGGTCGATTTCTCCGGAGGCCAGCCAGCCGGCGGCCGCCAGTGCGAACAGTCCCGCCCAGAGTACGGAGCGCTTCATGTCCCCATCTCCTCGACAGCTTCTCCGTTTTCATCAGAGACATGCGCATCCGCCTTTTTCCGCCCGTTTTCTTCGCAATTGCGCATGGCGGCCAGGATGTTTTCCCGGTTCTCCTTCAGATAGGTGATGGCCGTCCGCAGCATGGTCTTGCCGTAACTGTTGACGAACCGTGCGCCGGGATGATCGGGCAACTCGCATGCGCAATCCTCGATGCGGGCCAGCTCGGCTTCCTGTTCTTCGAGATATGCGTCATAGACCACTGCCAGATGATCCGGATCGATCTGATCCATGAACAGCATCTGAAACAGAAATTCGCTCTTGAACTTGTCCTTGGCCGGATCGGTGTTCACGGCTAACGTCAGCGCCGCGCGTCCGCGATCGGTGATGGAATAGACCTTCTTTCCGGGCCGGCCATCCGGTTCCTCGGTGCGAACCGTGACGAGCCCTTCCTTCAGCATCTGGCCAAGTGCCGGGTAGATGGACCCGAAGGACGCATCGATGAAATGCGAGAAGATGCCTTCCTCCACCATTTTCTTGATCTCGTAGCCGGTGGCATCCCGCAGGGACAGGATGCCAAGACACAACGTGCGCACGTTCATGGCCATGATCATGGACCTCTCGGTTCGATATGTATCGGAAGTATATATATAGAATCGATATATTTTGCAATCCTGAGCCGGCAGGTGCCGCTTTTCGGCCTTGTGGCAGAATTGCATTCCCTGTCGCCATTATCGAATGTGGTTGAAGAATCCCGTTTGGCAGGGAATTTCCGAGCATGTTCCAGCCTTGTTTCCGGAGGCATGCGGGCAGGACATGCGCGGCATTCTCACTTTCGCATTTCGGCTGCTGCTCCTGCTGGCTGGCCGGCATGCATGCCGGAGAAAAAGGTCAGCCGTGACCGGAAAAAACGGTCACGGCGTCATGCTTGCTTGTTCTGTTCTGTAACGGTGGGCAGTCTTCATGCAGGCAGAAAGAAGGATGCGGTTCCCGGGACAGGCACGCCCACTCGGCCCCGACAGGGGCGAAAAGCGGCGTTGTCGCCGGAAATTGAAGGCAAAGAGGGACGAGGTCCGGCTATTCCGCCGCCTTTGCCGTCACACGTTTGCGCTGCTGTCCACCACGGCGTCTGCGTCCACCTCTGCGACCGCGCCGCGAGCGGAGCTTTTCCTTCTTCTTCACGAGAAGAACGGTATCGCCCATGTCGACAATCTGGAAGGGCGCACCCCTGCGGGCTGGCTTGCGGCCGCTGCGGGGCTGGCGTGAAGACTTCTGATCCGTGGGGGTGGAGTCCGCCTGCTGCTGTGTATCCTTGCGGGCACGCACGATCAGCACCATGGAGCCCATGTCGACGATGCGGTAGGGAGAATGTTTTCCTGCCCCGTCGTCTGCCGCATTGAGAGCCGCAAGCCGGGCCTGGGCTCGCTCGCGAGCCTTGCGGCCTCCACGGCGTCCACGCCGGCGGCGCTTCTTCTTTGGTTTCTCTTCCGCAGTTTCCTGTGTTTCCCCGGCAGAGACCGTCTGCTCTTCCGTGCTTTCCTCGGTGGCCGCAGTGAGAGGTGTGTCCATGCGGACGGCACCGGCCGGAGTGCGTGGTTTCTGGAGTGCTTTCTGCTGCCCTTGGGCGATCTCGAAGGCTGCCGGGGCGATGTCTCTGTCCGGCTCGATATATATGGAGACGCCATGCGCCTGCTCCAGCCCCATCAGATGATCGCGCTTCTCGTTGAGGATGTAGAAGGCGACGTCTGGATTGCAGCGCACGATGAGCGCGGGGCGCTTGTTGTTCAGCAGCGCTTCCTCGATGCCGCGCAAGACGGAGAGTGCCGACGAGGACACGGATCGGATCAGTCCCGTGCCGTAGCAGTGCGGGCAGGGACGGGTGGCATTTTCCAGCATGCCCTGCCGCAGGCGCTGGCGGGACATTTCCAGCAGTCCGAAATGGGAGATGCGGCCCACCTGAATGCGTGCCCTGTCGCCTTTCAGGGCCTCCTTCAGGCGGCGTTCCACGGCCCGGTTGTTCTTCTTCTCCTCCATGTCAATGAAGTCGATGACGATCAGGCCGGCCAGATCGCGCAGCCTGAGCTGCCGGGCAATCTCCTCCGCCGCCTCGAGGTTTGTCTTGAGGGCCGTGTCCTCGATGGAGTGCTCCTTGGTGGACTTTCCGGAGTTGATGTCGATGGACACCAGAGCCTCGGTCTGGTTGATCACCAGATATCCGCCGGAGGGCAGGGTGGAGATGGGCGAGAACAGGGCATCAAGCTGTGCATCCACCTTGTAGCGGGCGAACAGTGGCAGCGGATCCTTGTAGAGCTTAACGTTTCGGGCGTGCGAAGGCATCATCATCTTCATGAAGGCCTTCGCTTCCTTGTGCGCCTCCTCGCCCTCGACGAGGATCTCCGCCACGTCCTTGGTGTAGAGGTCGCGGATCGCCCGCTTGATGAGATTGCCTTCCTCGTAGACCAGCTTCGGCGCCGTGGACTTGAGCGTGAGCTCGCGGATGTTCTCCCACAGGCGCATCAGATAGTCGAAGTCGCGCCGGATTTCCGCCTTGGTGCGCTGGGCGCCGGCCGTGCGGATGATCAGTCCCATGCCTTCCGGCACCTTGATCTCGGAGGCGATCTTCTTCAGCCGCTTGCGGTCCTTGGCGTCGGTGATCTTGCGGGAAATGCCGCCGCCGCGCGCCGTGTTGGGCATCAGTACGCAGTAGCGACCGGCCAGGGAAAGGTAGGTGGTGAGAGCCGCACCCTTGTTGCCGCGCTCTTCCTTGACCACCTGCACCAGCATCACCTGCCGGCGCTTGATGACCTCCTGAATCTTGTACTGGCGACGGCGCTTGCGCGGCTTGCGCTCCGGCACCTCTTCCAAGGCATCTTCGGCACCAACGTCATCGACGCCCGCTTCTCCGTTCTCGTCGTCGGAGGCCGTCTGCGTCTCGCCGTTGCCGTTCTCGTCCTCCTCGGCGCTTTCCACCTCCTCTTCTTCCTCTTCGCGAAGAAGAGCCTCCCGGTCGGCAACCGGGATCTGGTAGTAGTCGGGATGAATTTCGCTGAAGGCGAGAAAACCGTGGCGGTTACCGCCGTAATCCACAAATGCGGCCTGCAGAGAAGGTTCTACCCGCGTCACCTTTGCCAGGTAGATGTTTCCCTTTAGCTGCTTCCTTGTGGCTGATTCGTAGTCGAATTCCTCGATCTTGCTGTCACGAACCACCACCACCCGGGTTTCTTCCGGGTGGGAGGCATCGATAAGCATCTTCCGGTTCTTTTGTGTTTTTGTCGTGGCCATGGTGGCATGTCCTCGGACGCCGCACAAGCGCGCGCCGCACCCTGCCGCGCTCCGGGAGGAGGTGGCGGTGGCGCTGTTCGCCGGCGTGCATGTTGTGAATGAAGCGGGCTCCGCACGGCTGCGCATCCTGTGTGCGCAGCGGTCCGGCCGAGCCGGTATCCACGTCTCCGTTCCGCATGTGTCGCGGCAGGGAGGAGGATATGTTCAAGCCTGTGCCCGTCATCCGGTTGCCGTTTCCCGTCCCGCGTCATGCGCAAGGACGAAATCCTTCCTGCATACTGCACGACTTCGCCAGATTGCGAAGTCCGTTCCCCAAACGCTCCTGCGGCCGTGCGGCATCGAACCTGTGACTGTGCCCGGAGTCTCCTGGGCCGCGAGCGAAAACCTTTCCGAAACGGAGTCGACACGGGAGACCGGGGAGATCCAACATGCCGATTCCGCCCTGAATAACGTCCTCTTTGTAGGAGCATGACGCTGCAATTACAAGCATTTTGCATCCCGCGCGAAGAATCTCGGGAAACCAGCGATTAACTCTTCCGCAATAATAATCGTGGCCTGGAATGCATGTTCCGGTGTCATTGAGGGCCCCGGACGCGAAGAAGAGGCAAGGGGGCTGCGGAAGTCGCCGTCATGGATCCACGTATCGATCGCCGGAAGCCTGGAGAGGTGGGGGGGGGAATTTTTCTCCCGCGCCTGCTGGCGTTCGCTTTCAGTCTGCTGACGATCCTGTTTCTCCCGGGAAGCCTGTCCGCCGATGGCGGGCGGGCACTGGCGGCGCGCGGGCTGGCGGTGCCGGTGGCTTCTTCCCTGACGATCGAGCATGACGAGGGCGCAGCCGTTCTCACAACGGCGCTGACCTATGCCATTCCTTTCAACGTCTATGTTCTCTCGTCTCCTTATCGCGTCATGATCGACATGCCGGATGTCGATTTCCGTTTGAAGGGCAGGGTGCGCAACCGTTCCGGCGGTCTGGTGCGGGCGGTCCGCTATGGGCGCATGGCTCCCGGCAAGTCCCGCATCGTGCTCGAGGTTGAGGGCCCGGTGCTTATCCGCCGTTCCTATGCTCTGCATCCGCAGGGGGGGCACCCGGCCCGACTGGTGGTCGAGCTGGTGCGTACCGATGAAGGAACATTTCGCGCGCTGCTGGCCGCAGTGGGGGAAAATGGCCGGGAGACAGGCGAAAACGATGGTGACCGGGGCGCTTCCGATGCCCGTCCACTGCGTGCCGGCGATCCGGTTCCGGAAGACCTGCCCGTCATCACGCAAGCCTACCGCCGGCTGGTGGAGATGGCTGCTGCCGGGGAGGAGCCGCAGGCGCCATCCTCCATTGCGGATCTGCTGGAAAACACCCCGGTGATGTTCGAGATGCCCCGTTCCCGGCATGACAAGGCGAAAGCCGGGAAGGACACGAAAAAGCGCACGAAGGCTCGTCCCAAGATGGAGGAGAGGCATCGGAAAGGGAAAAACGGGGAAAGGGCTGCAACCGTTTCTCACCGCCCACTCATCGTCATCGATCCGGGACATGGTGGCAAGGATCCGGGAGCCATCGGATATCGCAGGCACAGGGAAAAGGACCTCGTGCTTGCCTTTGCCCGCACGTTGGCGGCGAAGTTGCGGGGCACAGGGCGCTACCGCGTACTGCTGACACGCAGTGGCGACACTTTTCTGACCCTGCGCGAGCGGGTGCGGTTTGCCCGCCGGCATGACGCCGCACTGTTCATTTCCATCCATGCCGACAAGTTCCGTACCCATTCGGTTCACGGAGCGGCCATCTACACTCTGTCCGAGAAGGCTTCCGACCAGGAGGCCGCGGAACTGGCCCGCAAGGAGAATGCCGCCGATGTCATCGATGGTGTGGATCTTGGCGCGGACAGCGAAGAGATTCGCGGAATTCTCATCGATCTGACCATGCGGGAGACGAAGAATCATTCCATCTGGCTGGCGCGCAACCTGGCTTCGCAGATGCGCCGCGTCACCAAGATTCGCCCACGTCCCGTGCGCTCGGCCGATTTCCGCGTGTTGCGCAACCCGGATGTGCCAGCGGTCCTTGTCGAGCTTGGCTACGTCTCCAATGCGAAGGATGTGCGCAACATGCTCTCCCGCCGCTGGCGCGAACGCACGGCCGGCGCCATGGTCACGGCTGTGAACCGCTATTTCACCAAGCGTCTGGCCTTCGGGCGTTGAACATGTCTTCAGACGGAGAGCTGTCGGGGCCGTTTGTCCGGACTGTGCGACGGGGCTGACCCTTCCTTGCCACATTTGGGGACTAGTCCCGTAAGGACGTGACCGAAAGGCAACAGGCGGCAACTATCCCGGCGTGCCGGGTGAAAAAAAGGTCATTTGATGTGAGAAATGCCGGACACTGCACTATATATGCGGCAAACGGGGCTGTCTGGTAGCGATTCTTGATGCTGAGATTTCTGGGATATCTGTTTTCCGCCGGTTTCGTGATCTTCCTTGGCGTGGCCGCGGCGGCGGGATACATCATATGGGAGACGTCCAAGACGCTTCCCGATACGCGGGTGCTGGAAAACTACCAGCCCCGTGTGCTGACCCGCGTGCATGCCGCAGATGGCTCGCTGCTTGCGGAATATGCCCGCGAGCGCCGTCTGTTCGTGCCCATCCAGACCATCCCCAAGCAGCTCATCAATGCCTTCATTTCCG
>JAJRRY010000142.1 GCA_024279095.1 Alphaproteobacteria bacterium | reverse complement strand
TGACCGGCATTCCGCCCAATCGCCGTCCCGTCAACATGGTGTTCCAGTCCTACGCCGTCTTTCCGCACATGACGGTGGCGGAGAATGTCGCCTACGGGCTTGCAGTGACGGGAACACCGAAGGCAGAGATCGAGAAGCGGGTGAAGGAAGGGCTGGATCTCGTGCAGCTTTCCGGGTTTGCCGACCGCAGGCCCGATCAGCTTTCCGGCGGGCAGAGGCAGCGTGTGGCGCTGGCTCGTGCGCTCGTCAAGCGCCCCCGCGTGCTGCTGCTGGACGAGCCGCTCTCGGCACTGGACGCCAAGTTGCGCGAGGCCATGCAGCTGGAGCTGGCGAACCTTCAGGCCCGCATCGGCATCACCTTCGTGATCGTCACCCACGACCAGGACGAGGCCCTGTCGATGGCCGACCGGATCGCGGTCATGCGTGACGGACGCGTGGAACAGATCGACACGCCCGGCGGCCTCTACGAGACGCCCGGCAACCGCTTCGTCGCCGATTTCATCGGCAAGATCAATCTCGTTGAGGGGCGCGTCATCGGCGCGGAGGCGGACGGCGTTGCGGTGGAGGCGCAGGGGCTGGGCCGTGTCGTGGTGCCCCATGAAGAAACCGCATCCGGAGAAGTGCATCTCGCCGTGCGCCCGGAGAAGATCCGCATCGGCCGGGAGCGACCGGAGGCCGGAATCGCGGTGCGGGGAAAAGTGACCGACTGGGCCTATTACGGCGATATTTCCCACATGTACGTGGAGACGGAGGCCGGGCTGCGATTGTCCGTGATCTTCCAGAATGCGACCCGCCACACGGTGGATGCCTTCGATATCGGTGACGAGGTGTGGCTGGGCTGGAACGCCGCCGACATGCTGCTGCTGAAAGACTGACGGGTGCGCGTGGCCCTCAGGCCTTGAGGGCCGCCTCGACCATGGAAATCTGCTCGTCCACGTCGATCTCGATGATAGAGGTGAGGTCCAGCTCACGATCCTCGAAGACGTCACGATCCGGATGGGCCAGCATCCATTCGCGGATGATCGCGTCACGGGCCTTCAGAAGTTCGCGGATCTGCGGCCAGAACAGTTTCAGCATGGCCGTGATCCAGTTGTTGACGGCAAGGCAGGGGTATACGTGATCCACCCGGAACCGGTCCACCATGGTCAGGGTGTCGGCGGCCGGATAGAAGGTTTCATCCGTCACCCAGCGATTGGTGGTGAACAGATGTGTGGGATAGCCCTGTGCGTTCATGGAAATGGCCACGAGATGGCAGACGGCATCCTCACCTTCGGGCCGCTGCGCCTTGCCGGTGTAGGGGACGGGCTGCACCCCGACCGGCATGCCCTCGGCCCGCAGGAAACAGTGGAAGTGGCCGTGCTCACCGGATTCCGGTCGATGTGCGTGGTAGTAGTACTGCGAACCGCTTTCCTCGTCGAAGACATCCCCTTTGGGATAGTGTTCGAGCTCGTAGAAGGTACCCTGATGGGCAAGACACTGCCCGACCACGTTGGCACCGGCCTTCTCCAGCGCCCGGTAGCTGTCAAGAACCGTCATGCCGGCCTTGTGCATGGTCTGCAGGCGACTGCGAGCCAGCTTTCCGATGATAGCCTCCATGTCGGGTTGCAACGGCTTCATGACATCTCCCGCTAGAATCCCCCGGTTCGGACCTGGGCATGTCCATCCCGTTCGCCGTTGTTATACATGAAAAGCTTGCAGGTCATGCAAATTTGAATGCATGCACGGCATTTTCCCTTTCAAACATGGGATTTCCACCGGAATTCGGAGAAAAGCGGCGAATTCCGGTGGTTACAGCTGCTCAGCGGCACCCTTTCGCTCTTTCGATCCTGCGGATGGCATCGACCTGTCTCTGCTCCCACCTGCTCAGGCGCGGGTTGCGGGTCCAGCATCCGGCATTGCCGAAATAGTTGATGGCCCGGCGGGTGCGGAAGCAGTAGCCGTTGCGCTTGTAGATGGAGTTGCGGGCGACCCACAGCTGCTGACAGCTCATGTTCCACAGACCGCCTGCAGTGGCAGGGGGCGGAGGTGCAACACCGGCTGGCGGCGGTGGAGGCGCCATCATGCCACTGGTGGCGCGGCATCCCAGAATGCGTTCGCGGGCCTTGATGCGGGCCACGTTGGCGCGTTCGAACCGGTTCAGGCGCGGATTGCGGGTCCAGCATCCGGCATTGCCGAAATAGTTGATGGCCCGGCGGGTGCGGAAGCAATAGCCATTGCGGGCGTAGATCTCGTTGCGTGCCACCCACAGATCGCTGCAGCCAAGACCTGCCAGATCGGCTCCAGTCAGATAACGTCCGGACGAGCCGGGAAAGATGTCGGCCATGGAGGGAGTGGAAAGCAGCGCGAGCAGCAGGATGCCCGGCATTGCCTTGAGGAAGGGCAAACGTTTCATGAGGCGGTCTCCTTCCGGCTGAAGGATGCCCCCGGTTTTGCCTCTGATGATACGCCCCCCGAATGGCAGGTGCGTTGCGCCAGATCAAGAAAACGGGCGGGTATCCTGCCGGATGCCCGCACCGCTCCATTGACCGAAGATTACAGGGCTACGCGCTCCAGAGGTCTGACGAAATGCTGATTGCCATCGGCATCGGTGATGTCGATGGCCACGAGGTAGCCATGCTCCACGGCCAGCATGATCTTCTGCGGATGATGGATCATGTGATCCAGTGGGCCTACCCAAATCTGCACTACGTCGTCCTTCGGGTCATAGCTGAGACCTTTCAGTTCGACATGTTCCGCCTCTATCTGGTCGCCGAGGTGCAGCCCTTCCACCTCGATGAGGACGTTCTTGTCCTCCATCTTCTTCCAGATGCTCTCCAGTTCCCGTTTCCACTCGTCCCGTTCCAGAATCCTGTTTTCCATGTCCGCTTCTCCTCTGTCGGATATGATTTTTTTCTTCGCCTTCTCATTCCTGGATATGGGCAGCAGTGGAGAAGTTTTGAAGAGACCTGAAACCCGGAATGAAAACTTCCGGGACGCGGGCACACAGGAAGGTGGAAAGAGGGAAAATGAAGAAGGGCGCGCCCCGGAATCGGGAACGCGCCCCGGATGGCGGTCTTGATGGGTGAGCCGCTTCAGCCTTCCAGCAGACTGTGCGGATCCACATATGGATAGCCGAGGTCACGGGCCACGGCTTCATATGTCACCTTGCCGAAGGCGACGTTGAGGCCGTTCAACAGATGCGGATCGTCGGCCAGCGCCTGTTTCCATCCCTTGTCTGCCAGCTCGAGGACGTAGGGCAGGGTGACGTTGTTCAGGGCGTAGGTGGAGGTGCGGGCCACCGCGCCGGGCATGTTGGCCACGCAATAGTGCACCACGTCATCCACGATGTAGGTGGGTTCCGAATGGGTGGTGGGCAAAGAGGTTTCCGAACAGCCACCCTGATCGATGGCCACGTCCACGATGACGGA
>JAJRRY010000141.1 GCA_024279095.1 Alphaproteobacteria bacterium | reverse complement strand
CGCTCCGCCCTAGCCTGCCGCACTGGACCGCCGGAACAAAGTCCGGCGGTGAGCCAAAGGAAGAAGCCGCGCCCCAAACTCCGGGTCAAGCCCTGTGCTGAGCCGAAGGGAGTGCAGGGCCGTGCTCCAACTCCCGGCTCATGCCCGGACTTGATCCGGGCATCCAGACTGAGGTGCCATCCGCTCCGCCGCTGCGTGCCGTGCTGGACCACCGGGTCAAGCCCGGCAGTGAGCCGGAGAGGCAGAGCTTCAGCGACCCAGACCGTTGCGGAGGTAAGTTACCAGTTGCCAACGCTGTTTCTCATCGAGAACGTCCTTGAAGGCCGGCATGTCGGTTTTCAGCACCTCGCCACCCTCGGAGATCGTCCAGAAGAAGAAGTCATCCCGGTCCAGCGGCCTACCCAGCACGTGGGTGATGTCGGCAGGTGGAGGATTCAGCTCCTTGCCCGCTTCACCATCACCCCGGCCGCCTTTGCCGTGACAGGAAACGCAATTCTCCTCGAAGAGCTTGCGTCCGGCCTCGATGTTCTCCGGCGTTGCGGTCAGCGGACTGGTTTTCCCCGCATAGGGAGCGGGAATGCCATTCATCATCACGTAACGATGCCGGACGACATTGCCGCGCATCATGCCACGTCCCTCCATCGGACCAGCGCCCATGCCCCGGCGATGCATCATGCCCATGCCCGGCCCCATGGCGAGCTTTCCACTCCAGCGGGCGGGTTCGCAATCTGCAGGCTTCATCCCTTCCGCCATGGCGGCCATGCTGGAACGCCAGTCGATGACGGCAGACAAGGTCAGGACGGCAAGACCGGCAAAGGCAAATCCCGTCAGCAGCTTGCGTGTCATTTTTGAGATCTCCTTTCGATTGCGCTCCCGGATACCGCCCCGGATCCGTCCCTTCAGCATGTCACGACCGGAACATGTCGTCCACTGGCGGATCATAGGCATTGACAAGACGGTTGGTCATGTTGGCCAGAGCCGTCACGGCGATCATCTCGTTGAGCATCTCCTCCGTGGCACCCTTCGCACGTGCCTGCGCCATGTGAGAGACCTTGCAGTACTTGCAGTTGTTGGTAATGGCCACGGCGACGAAAATCAGCTCCTTGACCATCGGATCGAGGGCACCCGGCCCCATGATTTCCTTCAGACTCTCCCAGACGTGCCGCAGCATGCGGGGCTCGTTGGCCAAATATTTCCAGAAATTGTTGACATCCTCAACGTCACGCGTGCGCATGATGTCGTCGAACACGGCGCGGACCTCTTCCGGCGCCGTCGCATATTCCACCGGTTTCATCTCCCGTTCATCTCCATTTTGAGAAAACATGCCTGCATCGGATGCCCCGTCGCATCATGACCGGCTAACGGCTTCGAGACAAGGAGAGCCTGCATGCGCAAATCCGTCCTGTTCCTGGCCATGGCCCTGCCGCTGGCCACGCTCGCCCCCCTGACCCCGTTGCCTGCACAAGCGGGACTGAAGCTCGACATCGTGGTCGAGGGCGTCAGCGTCCGAGAGGTACGCGGCTGGCGTGCCGATGGCCCCCTCCCGCGGCGCGATCTGCGCTGGCG
>JAJRRY010000140.1 GCA_024279095.1 Alphaproteobacteria bacterium | reverse complement strand
GATGCAGGAACAGGCGGTTGGCCTCGGGATCGTTGCGCACCTCGTCGGTGATGTGTTTCAGCGAGCGGCGCACCAGAGTCAGGGCATCGGGATGGATGCCCACATCCTGTTCGTCGGCCACCACGAACAGGCGCAGCAGATTCACCGGTTTACGCGCGAAGACATCCTTTCCGGTGACCGTCAGGCGACCGTTCTCGATGGCGAAATCCTCGTCCAGGCGCCGCGTTCCCCCTTCCTTGCGGCCAAGAAATCCGCCCAGGAAACGCGAAAGGCGCGGCGCGGGCTTCATCTGGCGTTCCTCCAGCACGGCGCAGAAGATGCGCGTCAGATCGCCCACTTCCTTGGCGTAGAGAAAATAGTGGCGCATGAAGCGCTCCACGTGCTTCAGGCCATGACCGGAGCGGTAGCCCATCCGCTCGGCCACCTGTGGCTGCATGTCGAAGGAGAGCTTGTCGTCGCCCCGGCCGGCGATGAAGTGCATGTGACAGCGCACCGCCCAGAAGAAATCCTCCGCCTTCAGGAAGCGGCGCAGCTCCGACTTCGTGAAGACGCCGTGCGCCACCAGGCCGGAGACATCCTGCACGCCGTAGACGTACTTGCCGATCCAGAACAGGGTGTGCAGGTCGCGCAGCCCCCCCTTGCCCTCCTTCACGTCCGGCTCCACGAGATAGCGGCTTTCGCCGAAGCGCTTGTGCCGCTCGTCGCGCTCGGCCAGCTTGTCGGCAATGAACTGTGCCGGATTGGAGGATACCACCTCGTCGCGGAAGCGCCTCGCCAGATCGGCGTAGAGCGCCTCGTCGCCGCAGATGTAGCGGGCCTCCAGGGTGGCGGTGAGGATGGTGTTGTCCTCTCTCGACAGGCGGATGCATTCCTCCACCGAGCGCGAGGAGTATCCCACCTTGAAGCCCAGATCCCACAGCATGTAGAGCAGGTATTCGGCAATCTGCTCGCCCCATGCGGTCTGCTTGTAGGGCAGCACGAAGAGCAGATCGATGTCGGATCCCGGCGCCAGCGTGCCGCGCCCGTAGCCGCCCACGGCGATCACCGCCACCCGTTCGCCGGAGGTGGGGTTGATGGCCGGATAGAGCCTTGTCGAGGCCAGATGGTAGAGCGCGGAGATCAGCTCGTCCTGCACCTGCGAAAGATATTCCGCGCAGGCCAGCCCCTTGCGCGTCTCGATCAGACGCCGTTCCGCATGTTCGCGGGAGAGCCGCACGATCTCCTTGCAGCCTTTCAGCATGTCGCGCCGGAAGGCGGCGGAATTGTAGCCGTGTTCTTCACCGAGACGGGTCAGCATGGCATCCGTGGCCTGCCCCACGGCCACCGGGGAATCCCAGTTCACGGATGCGGGATCGATGATTTCCGTCTCACTCATTCGGGACCGGCCCCCGGATTGCTGTTCGACCTCGTATCGCCGGCACGGAGACCTGCGACGGTTCAATCCTTACCAAGTTTCTCCTTCAGCGCATAGAGCGCCTCCAGCGCCTCGCGCGGCGTCATGTCGTCCGGATGCAGATCCCGCAGCATGTCTGCCAGCTCCCGAAGCTCCTCCGGCACGGCGGAGCCGGAGGTCGGAGATGCACTGGCAATCTGGGCGGAAAACAGCGGCAGATCGTCCACCAGCTGCCTGCGCCGCGCCTCATCCTGCCCCTCCTCCAGCATGCGTAGCACCTCCTCGGCCCGCGCAACCGCCGCAGGCGGCAGTCCGGCCAGTCTTGCCACCTGAATGCCGTAGGAGCGATCGGCGGCCCCCGGCACCACCTCGTGGAGAAAGATCACTTCGCCCTTCCACTCGCGCACCTTCACCGTGACGCCGGCCACCCGCTCCAGCCGCTGCGCCAGCGCCGTCAGCTCATGGTAGTGGGTAGCGAAGAGAGTGCGGCAGCGGTTCACCTCGTGCAGATGCTCCACGCAGGCCCAGGCGATGGCCAGTCCGTCATAGGTGGCCGTGCCGCGGCCGATCTCGTCGAGGATGACCAGCGAGCGGGGCGTCGCCTGATTCAGGATGGCGGCGGCTTCCACCATTTCCACCATGAAGGTGGAGCGGCCACGGGCCAGATCGTCAGCCGCGCCGACGCGCGAGAACAGGCGGTCCACGATGCCGATGCGGGCGGCCTCCGCCGGCACGAAGCTGCCCGCCTGCGCAAGAATGGCGATCAGGGCATTCTGCCGCAGATAGGTGGACTTGCCCGACATGTTGGGGCCGGTGACCAGCCAGACAGCCTTCGGTTCCATGCCTTCCGGGGGGGCCGGCTCCGGATTCTCCGCATCCCTCGGAT
>JAJRRY010000139.1 GCA_024279095.1 Alphaproteobacteria bacterium | reverse complement strand
GACTGTGGGGCTTCTGGGCATCAACATCCAGCGGCGCTTCACCATCGTCTTCGGCATTGCCGCCATCGTGGCCGGTCTGGCCGGCGCCATGTACACGCCCATTCTGCCACCTAACTATCACATCGGCATGGATTTCCTGGTGTTGTCGTTCGTGGTGGTCGTGGTCGGTGGCATGGGATCTTTGGGCGGTGCCGTGCTGGCGGGTTTCCTGCTCGGCATTCTTCATTCCTTTTCCTCTATGAACGAGGTCAAGAGCATTCTGCCCGGCATCGATCAGATCATCATCTATCTGGTGGCCGTGGTCATTCTTCTGGTCAGGCCGCGCGGCCTCATGGGCCGCAAGGGCGTAATGGAGGACTAGGCGGCCATGTTCGGAAAATCTTCCAGACAGGACTGGATCTTCTTCCTCGTGTTCTCGGCCTTCGTGCTGACAATGCCGGTCACGCTTGCCCCGCTGGGGGCCGGCTATCCGGATCTGTTGCAGAAGTTCGCGATCTACGGGTTGTTCGCCATCGGCTTCAACATCCTTTTCGGCCTGACGGGATATCTCTCCTTCGGTCATGCCGCTTTCCTCGGCGTCGGTTCCTATGCCGCGGTGTGGATGTTCAAGCTGCTGTCCATGAACGTGCTGCCGGCCGTCGTGGTGGCAGTGGTCGTGGCCGGCATCTTCGCGGCGGCCATCGGCTATGTCAGTCTCAGGCGCTCGGGCATCTACTTCTCGATCCTCACCCTGGCTTTCGCCCAGATGTCCTACAATCTCGCCTATTCGGTTCTCACGCCGATCACCAACGGCGAGACGGGGCTTCAGGTCCGTCAGCTGGCGACGGGGCCGGTGAAGAATCTGCTGGATCAGGACATTCGCGTTCTGGATCAGGCCTTTGGCGTCGTGGAACACGGCGTGCCGACGACATCGCTGTTCGGCATCGAGATGAGCGGCTGGCCCGGGTTCTATTTCTGCGCCGCCATGCTGATTGCCGGCTTCTTCATCGCCATGCGCATCTCGCGCTCCAATTTTGGCATGATGCTGCGGGCCATCAAGTCCAACCAGAACCGGCTGAAATATACCGGCGTGAATACCCGTCCCTATTTGCTGTCCGCCTTCATCATCTCCGGCATGTACGCCGGCCTGGCCGGAGCGCTGCTGGCGGTTACCGATCCACTGGCGGGCGCGGAGCGCATGCAGTGGACGGCCTCGGGCGAGGTGGTCCTGATGACCATTCTCGGCGGTGCGGGCACGCTGCTCGGCCCGGTGCTCGGCGCAGGCGTCATCAAGTACTTCGAGAACATCTTCTCCGCCATCAACGAGAACGTCCTGCATCAGCTCTTCGCCTTCCTGCCGGATCCGGTGGAGAATGCCGTCGTGGCGGTGGCAGGCATGTTCGTCGGCGAGGGCTGGCATCTGACGCTGGGACTGTTGTTCATGCTCATCGTGATTTTCCTGCCCGGTGGCCTCATGGAAGGCTTCAACCGGATCCTCGGGCTGTTCCGTCGGGGGCGTTCCGAGGAGGACGGTGCGGCATCCGGTGCGGACAAGGAGGCGTGATCCATGGCGGCCATTCTCGAAATTCATGATGTGAACAAGAGCTTCGGCGGCTTGCGCGCCCTCTGGGAGGTGAACCTGACCGTCGAGGAAGGGGCCGTTCATGCCATTATCGGCCCCAACGGTGCCGGCAAGTCGACCCTGCTCAACTGCCTTGTGGGGCGTCTGAAACCGGATACCGGTACCGTGCTGTTCGCCGGGCAGCCGGTGCTGGGCCGCGAGCCTTACGAGATCAACCAGATGGGCATTGCCCGGGTGTTCCAGACGCCGGAGATCTTCGAGGACCTGACGCTTCTGGACAACGTGGTGATCCCTGCCATGGCCAAGCATGACGGAGCCTTCCGCTTCAGCCCGTGGCAGCGGGTGAGCGCCCGCAAGGAGCTGATCGAGGAGGCGGAACACATCCTGGAGGACGTCGGCCTGATCGAGCAGCGCAATGTCGTCTGTTCCTCCCTGTCGCGTGGCGACAAGCGGCGGCTGGAACTGGCCATGTGCCTGATCCAGCATCCGAAGCTGCTGCTGCTGGACGAGCCGACGGCGGGCATGTCGCGGGCCGATACCAACAATACCATCGAGCTTCTGAAGAAGATCGGCGAGCGGGGCATCACGAAGGTGATCATCGAGCATGACATGCACGTGGTGTTCTCCCTGGCTCACCGCATTTCGGTTCTGGCCCGCGGCACGTTCATCGCGGAGGGGACGCCGGAGGAGATCAAGGGGGATCCGAAGGTGCAGGAAGCCTATCTTGGGGGTGCGCACGCATGAGCAGCAGACCGTTCTTTTCCGCCCGCGACCTGCACGCCTATTATGGCGAGAGCTATATCGTCCAAGGTGTGAGTCTGGAGGTGAACGAGGGTGAGATTCTTGCCCTGCTGGGCCGCAATGGTGCGGGCAAGACTTCCACGTTGCGCACCATCGCCCGCCTGGATTCGCCGGAACTGAGAAGTGGCGAAATCTGGCTCGATGGCAAACCCCTGCACGAGATGCAGGCCTTTGAGGCGGCCCGTGTCGGTGTGGCTCTGGTGCCGGAGGACCGGCGCATCATCGGTGGGCTGAGCGTCGAGGAAAATCTCAAGCTGGCCCAGATCGCCGAACCGAAGGGCTGGGACCTGGAAAAGATATACGAGCATTTCCCGCGGCTTGCCGAGCGTCGCGATCAGGAGGGTATCACGCTTTCCGGCGGCGAGCAGCAGATGCTTGCGGTAGCCCGCGCCCTTGCCCGGGACATCAGGTTCTTGCTCCTGGACGAGCCCTACGAGGGGCTGGCTCCGGTGATCGTGCAGGAGATCGAGAAGATCCTGCAGAACATCAAGGAGCTGGGGATCACCACCATTCTGGTGGAACAGAATGCCATCGCGGCGCTCCAGCTGGCTGATCGCGCGGTCATCCTCGACATGGGGCAGATCGTCTTCGATGGCAGCGCGCAGGAAGTGCTGGATGACGAGGAGCTGCGCCAGCGCTATCTCGCCATCTGACAGGAGCATGTGCGGCCTCTCGGCGTTCTGTCATTTTGGGAATCGAAAGGGACCCGGACGGCTTTCTGCCCGGGTCCCTTTCCGTTGCCGCGCCGGAGGAGGAGAAAGGACGGTGCGGCTCATTCGGACATGACCACCGGCGTGGTCATGTGATGGATAATGGTATTGGTGACGCCACCGAATGCCTTCTCGCGCAGGCGCGAATGGCTGTAGGCCCCCATGACCAGCAGGTCGGAACCCGAATCCGTGAGATAGTTCAGGATCACCGTGTCGGCTGCCGCTTCCGGCATAATGAGTGGCACCACGGTGACGTTTACGCCATGGCGTTCCAGATGCCGTGCGATGTCGTGTCCCGGCTTGGGTCCGTGGACATCCTTGCGCTTGTCGGGATTGACCACCACGATGAAGACTTCCTCGCGTGCCTGCAGCAGGGGTATGGCGTCATTGACGGCGCGCACGGCCTTGCGGCCCCCGTCCCAGGCAACGACGGCCTTGCGGTGCTCCATGTGGGGCCGGCCCACGTAAGGGACGATATAGACGGGCCGGCCGGAGGCGAAGAGTACGCCTTCCAGCAGGGTTTCCTGAAAGGAGCCGCGCCCGCCGTCCGGGTCGGGCTGGCCGATGAAGGTCATGTCCACGTGCCGGGCATGGAAGGAAAGAATGCCCGGAGCTTTTGCCGCTCCACATTCTATGATCTCGCTGTCATAGGAGATCCCGGCTTCCTTCGCGGCTTTCTCGAAGGCCTCCATGGCGGCCTCCGTAGCCTCGCGCACGATCTTCTGCTGCTGCTCCGTCAGCGATGTGGGAATGTCGATGCCAAGGTAGGTGGATATGGAGGATTTCAGGGCGAGCGCGACGCCCTTCAGATGTGCGTCGTGCTTCTTCGCCAGCGCAATTGCGGCATTGACGCGTTCGCTGCAGGAGTCGCAGGTGTCCACGTGAACGAGCAGATCCTTGTAGCCCATGCCAGCCTCCCGGAAGATGGTCCATCGATGGCGGCATGCTAGATCAGCGGGAAAAAAGGGGATACCTAGACATTCCGCCTATGCCTGTGGGTTGGGCTTTGTATTCCTCGTGCGGGGGATACGAACAGGCCGGCTTGAAACGCTTCCGTACAGCGACTAAAACGGTCTGGCCATCCCTGCGGATGGCCTTGCGTGCCGGCTTAGCTCAGCTGGTAGAGCACCTGATTTGTAATCAGGGGGTCGGGGGTTCAAGTCCCTCAGCCGGCACCAGCGTTTTTCCGGGGTATCGGAAAACCCGTGTGCGCAGGAGCCAGAGCGACTTCTTGTCCATTGCCGGGTCGAGAGACGCCGCCCCGTTGTCAGGCGACGTCCGGAATGGTGTGCAAACAGGGAAAAAACCGTACGTCCTGAAGAATGGACCTGCCGTGAAGCCGATTTACGCGTCCGGGATGCGCAATACCTGGCCCGGATAGATCTTGTCGGGGTCGCTGAGCATCGGGCGGTTGGCCTCGAAGATCAGCTTGTACCTGCTGCCATCGCCATAATGGCGTTCGGCGATCTTCCACAGGTTTTCGCCCTTGGCGACGGTATGGAACACCGGCTCCCGCGTCGAGCCCTCGACGACCTCCACCCGCGTTTCCACTTTCGCGACTCCGAGCGTGTTGCCTACTGCAACGATGGCCTTTTCCAGAATCTCCTGATCGGCAATTTCGCCCTTGAGGATGACCTTGTCGCCCTCGACCTCCACGTCGATGCCGTCGGCCGGCAGGTCGAGTTCCTCGAGTTCCTTCTTCAGGGCCTCCGGCTCCGGCGCCGTGTCCTCATCGACCAGCCCCAGCTTCTTGCCTGCAGACTTGATGAAATCGAAAATCCCCATCAGATGTGCCCTCCGGTCCGATTGTGCAGGAAAATATGCACATGCATGATTTCAGATTTTCCTCCTGTGAACAAGGGGGCGTGGAGCGCATCCCGCAACGGGATCGACAGGGCAATGCAAAACGGTGCCTTGCGGACGGAAAAATTCCCGACCCATGTCCTCTGCGGGTCGCATGGGGCCCCTTTTCGTCGTGAAGGGGCGTGCCGGCTCTGAAGCGTCACCGGTGTGCCGATTACGGATGGTCAATCCAACACTTTGCAGCTCCTGCCATTTTGTCTATCCAGAGAGCGGGAGCCTGATGCTATAGTCTGTTCTCGACCAGCCAACCGGAGAGCCTTCATGGCGAAGAAGAATGCGACAGCGACCGGCACGACCGAGGCCGGGGATGCGGCCAGTGCGGGACGGGAAAGAGCCAAGGGCATGAAGGCCCGCACGGCGGACAAGGTCAATCTGCCCACGCCGAAGGTAACGGGGCAGACTCTGCCGGTGCCGACGGAGGAGGGCGGTCTTGCGGCCTATCTGCAGAAGATCCGCGAGTTTCCCATTCTTTCTGCGGACGAGGAATACATGCTGGCCAAGCGTTGGCGTGAACATGCCGATCGCGAGGCGGCGCACAAGCTGGTGACCTCCCACCTGCGGCTGGTGGCCAAGATCGCCATGGGCTATCGCGGTTACGGCCTGCCCATCTCCGAGGTCATCTCGGAGGGCAACGTCGGGCTGATGCAGGCGGTCAAACGTTTCGAGCCCGACAAGGGATTCCGGCTGGCCACCTATGCCATGTGGTGGATCAAGGCGGCCATTCAGGAATATATTCTGCGTTCCTGGTCGCTGGTGAAGATGGGCACCACCGCCAGCCAGAAGAAGCTCTTCTTCAACCTGCGCAAGCTCAAGGGCCAGATCAAGGCCCTGGAAGAGGGCGACATGAAGCCCGAGCAGGTAAAGGAGATCGCCGAGCGCCTTGGCGTCTCGGAAGAGGACGTC
>JAJRRY010000138.1 GCA_024279095.1 Alphaproteobacteria bacterium | reverse complement strand
TCGCAGCGTTTCTTGAGTGCCTCGCCCCGTTCATAGATGGCGATGGATTTCTCCAGCGGCACGCTGCCGCGCTCGAGCTCGGAGACGATGCGCTCCAGCTCCGCCACAGCTTCCTCGAAACTCATTTCCTCGACCGGCTTTGCCTTTCCGGTCTCCGGACCGTCCGTCATGTCGCAGCTCCCTTCATCAGCGCCTGCACGTGCACCGCCACCGAAGAGGCCAGCGCCGGCAGGTCGTACCCGCCCTCCAGTACCGAAACGATGCGGCCGGCACACATCCGGTCCGCCGCCTCCATGAGGGTCAGGGTGATCCACACGTAATCTTCCTCCCGCAGCTTCAGCGAGGCAAGGGGATCGCGCTCGTGCGCGTCGAAACCGGCCGAGAGGACGAGAAACTCCGGCTCGAAGGCATCCAGCGCCGGCAGTATGCGCGAGCGCACCGCCTCCCGGAACTGGGTCGACCCCGCCCCCGGCGGCAGCGGGCAGTTGATGACGTTGCCATGCTCGCCGGTTTCCGAGGCATCGCCCGATCCCGGATAGGCCGGCATCTGGTGCGTCGAGCAGTAGAGCACATCCGGATCCGACCAGAAGATCTCCTGCGTGCCGTTGCCGTGGTGGACGTCGAATTCCACGATGGCCACCCGCTCCACGTCGTAAGCCTCCTGAGCGTAACGGGCGGCGATGGCGGCGTTGTTGAACAGGCAGAACCCCATGGACCGGTGGCTCTCCGCATGGTGCCCCGGCGGACGTATGGCGCAGAAGGCGTTGTCCACCTCCAGGTTGGCCACCGCATCCACCGCCCGCACTGCCGCGCCGGCGGCGCGCAGGGCCGCCTCCATGCTGTGCGGGGAAAGCCACGTGTCCGGATCCACCTGCGTCAGCCCCTCGTCGGGCATGAGACTTTCGATATGCGTCACGTGCTCCGCCGCATGGGCCAGCAGCAGGTGCTCCCGCAGGGCTTCCGGGGCCTCTTCGCGCACCAGATCCGCAAAGTGCTCCGTCGCCAGCAGCTTCTCTATTGCCTCCAGACGGGCCGGACGCTCCGGATGGCCCTCGGGTACCAGATGCCTGTGGCAGTCCGGATGCGTCAGCAGCAGGGTGCGCTTCATGATCCTCCCTCCGCCAGCAGCCGCAGCGTCTCCTCGTCGGCGATGGTGTCCACCGTGCCCATGACAACCTGTTTCAGTGCCGCTGTTTCAGAAAGCGGCCCCTGCATGAAATGCCGTGCCTGAAACGTGAGCGCGGGATCTTCTGTGACCAAAGCCATGCGGGCCAGTCCTGCGCCGCCGGCCACCAGCGCATGCAGCCGCAGGAATGGCACGGCGACGGCGGAGGGGCGCCCGTTTCCGTCCTTCAGATTTGCTTCCATGAAACGGGCGGCCTCGCCCAGCGTCTGTAGTGCCCAGCCAAGGCGTGCGCCCGTTTCGGCCAGCTTTTCCTGCGCCTTCAGCTGGCGCACCAGATCGGCGATGGCGTCCATGTGGCGACGCAGGGGCAGGCCGTTGTCCATCAGCAGCTTGCGATGCACCAGATCCAGCGCCTGAATGCCGTTGGTGCCTTCGTAGATGGGCAGGATGCGGGCATCGCGCAAAAGCTGCGCTGCGCCCGTTTCCTCCATGTAGCCCATGCCGCCATGCACCTGAATGCCCGCATCCGCCACTTCCACGCCGGTATCGGTGGAAAAGGCCTTGGCCAGCGGCATCATCAGGGCGGCGTGTGCGGCATG
>JAJRRY010000137.1 GCA_024279095.1 Alphaproteobacteria bacterium | reverse complement strand
CGGACACTGAGGGAGGAGACGATGGCGAACACCTTCATCAACATCATGACCATCACGCACAAGGCGGCCGGCGCCATTTCGGCCCATCGCCTCGTGGACTTTGCCGGCAATCAGGCGGGGGCGGACGCGCAGGTTCTCGGCGTGGCCATGGCCGACGCCGATGCCGGAGACGACCTTGCCGTGCTCACCATTGGCAGGATCACGCTGCCTGCCGGCGCGGCCATTGCCGTTGGCGATGCACTCGTTTCGGACGCCAATGGCCAGCCGGTACCGCAGGGCACCGCCACCAACGTGTTCGGCCATGCGCTCACGGCGGCCGCCAATCCCGGCGACCCGGTCGAAGTGCTGATCAAGTAAGGAGACAGGCAGATGCCCATGAACACCCGACAGGCCCGCGTCATCGATCCGGTGCTGTCCAACCACATCCGCGCCTATCGCAATGCCGAATTCGTCGCCCAGGCGCTGTTTCCGCGCGTGCCAGTGCCGCAGCGTGGCGGTACGACGATCGAATTCGGCAAGGAGAGCTTCCGCCTGCAGAAGACCCGCCGTGCGCCGGGCGCGCAGACCGAAACCTACCAGCTGGGCTATGCCGGCCGCCAGTACGGCCTGTATCAGGAGCGCCTGAAGGCCATGGTCCCGGACGAGATCGCCGACGAGGCGAAAAAGGGTCCCGGCATCGATCTCGAGAAAGCTGCGGTGGAGACCACCTGGGACAAGATCATGCTTGGCATCGAGGTGGAGGCGGCCAGCCTCGCGCGCGATCCGGCGAGCTACGCTTCCGGTCATACCCTGGCGCTGTCCGGAACGGACAAATGGACGGATGCTTCTTCCGACCCGCAGGCCCAGGTGAAGGATGCCATGGCCACGGTGCGCCGTCGCATCGGCCGGCGGCCCAACACCATGCTGCTCTCGGCAGCTGCCTTCGATGCCATCACCGCCCATCCGAAGGTCAAGGAGCAGTTCAAGTACACGTCTGGCAAGTCGATCACGGCGGACATGCTGAAGGAATATTTCGGCGTGCGTCGCCTGGTGGTCGGTGAGGGCATCTATCTGCCCGAAACCGCTACCGATGACACTCCGGCCACGGACATCTGGGGCACTGACGTCATTCTGGCCTACGTGCCGCCGGCCGGCCGGACGTACATGGAACCGTCCTTCGCCTACACCTACCAGCTGCGCGGCACGCCGGCGGTGGAGAAGGGCTGGTATGACCGCGACCGCAAAAGCTGGCTCTATCCGGTGATCTCCGAACATCAGCCGCTGGTGGTCGGTGCCGACGCCGGCTTCCTTCTGCAGACCGTGGCCTGATGGAGGTGATCATGAGCAGGAAAGCGACATTCCACGTGCATTCGCCGCTGCGGCATGACGGCAAGCTCTATCAGCCCGGCGGAAAGGTCTCCATGACCGCGGAAGAGGCCGAACCCCTGCTGACCGCCGGCGTGATCTCTGCTCCGGAGGAGGCGGAGGAACCGGAGAAGGACGAAGCCACTACGAAGCAGAAGGG
>JAJRRY010000136.1 GCA_024279095.1 Alphaproteobacteria bacterium | reverse complement strand
CTGAGCGCGGGACGTTTGCCGATGCCCGTTCTGCTCCCCAATCTGCAGCACCTCTGAGGCTATACCCTGCCTCCAGTCGCGAGACAGCAGAAGTCGACAGCCAAGGTGGCCGCCGCAAGGGCCGTGATGCCTGCCGGGTCATAGGCGGGGGCCACCTCCATGATGTCGAAACTGGTGAAGCGAAGTCCCTTCAGCCCCCACAGGATGGCGCGGGCCTGATGGGTGCTCAGGCCGCCGGGCACCGGCGTGCCCGTACCCGGCGCGAAGGCCGGATCCAGACAGTCAATGTCGAAGGTCAGATGCACGGGCCTGTCGCCGACCACCTTCCGAATCCGGGCCGCCACCGCATCCGACCGCATGGCATGAACTTGCGCCGCATCAAGAACCGTCATGGCCGCTCCCGTCTCGCCCTCAAAGACCGTGCGAATGCCCACCTGCACGCAGGCTTCCTCGATGAGAAGCCCTTCTGCCAGCGCTTCCGAGAACACGATGCCATGATCGATGCGCCCCTCTCCCGCCCCGGTCTCGACATCCCGGTGCGCATCGAAATGCACCAGCGCCACCGGGCCGTGCCGCTCCGCCACCGCGCGCAGCACGGGCAGCGTGACGTAATGATCGCCGCCGAGGACGAGCGGCAGAGCGCCCGCCTCGAGAACCCGCCCGACATGACCGGAAACTGCCGGGGCCATGTCCTGCGGCCTGCCCCAGTCCCAGTCCACGTCACCGGAATCGACGACCCGCAACCTGTCGAAAGGGTCGAAGCCCCACGGCCAGATGGGCCCCCAGTCCAGTTGCAGCGACTGCTCACGGATGGAGCGCGGACCGAACCGCGCCCCGGGCCGGTTGGTCGTCGCCACATCGAAGGGCACACCCGTCACCACCACGTCCGCCTCCGTGAAGGCGTCGGAAACCGGGCGGCGCATGAAGGTCGTGTGTCCGGAATAGGAAGCCCGCTGCTCCATGTTCGTCATCTCTTCCATCGGTTGACCGTCCGCAGGAAAGCGTCCGGGTCGGCAACCAGCCTGTCAAGGGCTTTTGATCGACACACATCCAATACTTGCATTTGCAGCAGAATGCACCTTTTACACCACTTTGACGTGTCTCCTGACTGGCCCTATCATGAGACCAGTTCGACGTTTGCGGAAACGTCGGGTTGGAATGCTGGCACGGCAACAGTGGGAGGACACATGCGGGACTGGCTGATACACATCCGGAAGGACAGTCATCTTTCCTTGCAGGCGCAGATCCGGGAGGCACTGGTTTCGGCCATACTGGACGGCCAGCTGGCCCGTGACGAACCCATACCGTCCACCCGCAAGATGGCCCGGCTGCTCGGCGTTTCCCGCAACACCGTGGTGCTTGCCTATCAAAGCCTGCTCGACGACGGCTATCTCGTAGCTCGCGAACGCTCCGGCTATTTTGTGTCGGACAAGGCCTTCACGGTACGCCCCCGGACGCCACGCGGTGAACGGGCCCAGCCGGCAACATGTTCCATCGACTGGGAAAAGCGCTTTCACATGCGACCGGGCAGCCAGAACCTTGTCCGCAAACCTGCCGACTGGGCGGAATACCGCTATCCCTTCATCTACGGGCAGGTGGACGAGGACTTTTTCCCGCTTGCCGAATGGCGCGAGTGTGCCCGGCAGGCCCTCGGCCGCCGCTTCCTGTCCAACTGGATCAAGGACAGTCCCGAAATCGACGATCCCCTGCTGATCGAGCAGATCCGCCGGCGCATCCTGCCCCGTCGCGGCATCATGGCCCGCGACAGCCAGATCCTGGTCACGCTCGGCGCACAGCATGCCCTGGCGCTGCTGGCCGACCTGCTGGTGGGGCCGGAGACCACCGTCGGCATGGAGGAACCCGGCTATGCGGATGCCCGCAGCATCTTCGCTCTGCGCAGTCGCAGACTCCGGCTGCTGCCCGTCGGCGTGGATGGCGTGTCCCTGAACGGACTGGACTCCTGCGACCTAGTCTACGTCACCCCTTCGCACCAGTTTCCGACCACCGTCACCATGCCGCTGGAAAAACGCATGGCTCTGCTGGAAGCGGCCTGCGAGCATGATTTCATCGTTATCGAGGACGACTACGAGTTCGAGGCCAATTATGTCAACGAACCCTGCCCGGCTCTGAAATCTCTTGATGACGAAGGGCGGGTCGTCTACGTTGGTTCTCTCTCCAAGAGCCTGTTTCCCGGCTTGCGGCTGGGCTTCATGGTCGCTCCGTCCCGGCTGATCGAGGAGGCCCGCGCCATGCGTCGACTCATGGTCCGGCACCCGCCATCCATCAACCAGCGCACCGTCGCCCTCTTCCTGTCTCTGGGCCATTATGACACGCTGGTGCGGCGCATGCACCGGGTACTGCGCGAGCGCTGGGAGATCATGGGCGACGCCCTGCACAGGCATCTTCCGGATTCCACCGAGGCCCCCAGCTTCGGCGGTTCCTCCTTCTGGGTGCAGGGGCCGGAATGGCTGGACGATCTGCACCTTCGGGACGCCGCCCGCGAGAGAAGCATCCTCATCGAACCGGGTAGTGTCTACTACGGCGCCCGCAACCGGCCACGCAACCATTTCCGTCTCGGTTTTTCCGCCATTCCGACGGAGCGCATCGAGCCCGGTGTGCAACTGCTTGCCGATACCATCCGGGAGATGGAACGGGAGGCGCTTTCTGGCCTGAACGCACGGACCTGACTGGTTCTAGGTTCCTCCGGTTTTCTCATGCAAGGCTTGGATCCAGGTTGGACCAGAACAGAGGCATACGGCCATGCTCATAGGAGTTCCCAAGGAGATCAAGACGCACGAATACCGGGTCGGCATGACGCCGGCCAGCGTGCGTGAGGCCGTGCATCACGGCCACGAGGTGCTTGTGGAGACTTCCGCCGGTGCAGGTATCGGCGCATCCGACGAGGATTATCGCGCAGCCGGTGCGAAGATCGCGGACAGTGCTCGCGAAGTCTTCGAAAAGGCGGACATGATCGTCAAGGTGAAGGAACCACAGGCTGCGGAACGCAAGATGCTGCGCGAAGGACAGGTTCTTTTCACCTATCTGCATCTCGCCCCCGATCCCGACCAGACCCGCGATCTGGTGGATTCCGGTGCCATCTGCATCGCCTACGAGACGGTGACCGCAGATGACGGCTCCTTGCCGCTGCTGGCGCCGATGTCGCAGGTGGCCGGACGCATGTCCATTCAGGCGGCCGCCTACTGTCTCGAAAAGGAGCGTGGCGGCATGGGCGTCCTGCTTGGCGGCGTGCCGGGCGTGAAACCCGCACGCGTCTGCATCATCGGCGGCGGCGTGGTCGGCGAGCATGCCGCGGCAATGGCCGTCGGCATGGGGGCGGACGTGACGATCCTCGAAAAGTCCGCGCCCCGCATGCAGGATCTTGAGCGCATCTTTGGCGGAGCCGTGAAGACCGTGTTCTCGACCCGGCAGTCGGTGGAAGAAGAAGTGCTGGCCTCCGATGCCGTGATCTGTGGCGTGCTCATTCCCGGTGCCGCCGCGCCCAAGCTCATCACCCGCGACATGGTGCGCAACATGAAGGCCGGTTCCGTCATCGTGGACGTGGCCATCGATCAGGGTGGCTGTTCGGAAACCTCTCTGCCGACGACCCATTCGGAACCCACCTACATCGTGGACGACGTGGTGCACTACTGCGTGGCCAACATGCCCGGAGCGGTGGCCCGCACCTCCACCTACGCCCTGAACAACGTCACCCTGCCCTATGTCCTCGAGCTGGCAGACAAGGGCTGGAAACAGGCGCTGGCCGACGATCCGCATCTGTTGAACGG
>JAJRRY010000135.1 GCA_024279095.1 Alphaproteobacteria bacterium | reverse complement strand
CGAAGGTGGATCAGGAGATCGGCAGCCATCGATATCAGTGGCTAGGACAACAGGACGAAAGCGATCTGCACTTTCTGCGCCGCATCGTCTCTCGCCTGGGCGGAATGGTGGTGGTGAAGGACGAAAAGCTGATCATCGCCAAACGCGGGGCAGGGCAGACGGCAGGTGGTAAGGAGATGACGGCTCTGGTCATCACCCCGCCGATGATCGTGCCCGGGAGCTGCCGGGTGAAATTCATCGATCGGCCGCGCTACCGGAAGGTGATTGCCTACTGGCAGGATCGCGCTGTGGCGCAGAGGCGCAAGGTGGAGGCGGACGGTGATCCAAAGGCCAAGGCCGTGCTGAAGCTGCGCGAGCCCTTCGCTGACGAGGCGGAGGCGAAGAAGGCGGCCGGGGCCAAGGCGAAGGAGATGACGCGCAGCGCCGATACCGCCTCCGTCACTATTGAAGGTAACATCACCGCCATGGCCGGCGCGCCAATGGCATTTGCCGGCGTGCGGGTGGGGGTTGATGGCGTTTCTTTCGTTCAGAAGACGGTCCGCCACACGTTCTCGAAATCCGGTGGTTACCGGACATTCATTGAAGCGAAGGCGAAGGCGCAATGAAGGAACAGATAACGGCAGTATTCCTGATTCTGCTGGCGTCCCTGAACGGTGCCAGGGCGCGGCCGGCGGAATATCCCGGTCCGTACGTGGCGGAGGTGATCCGCGTTCTGGATGCCGATACGCTGCGCATGCAGGTGAAGGTCTGGCCGACTGCAGCCGTAATGGTCAGTGTCCGCCTGCGTGGCGTTGATACGCCGGAAGGAAGCTATCGCGCCAGATGCGATGTGGAACGTGATCTTGCCCCCGTTTCACCGGACACCTAAGCGGTTTCGGTTTGGGCCCTTCGGAACTCGCGTGGCGAACGCCATTTGAGCCCCGAGTGCGGGTGGTTTTCGTTATAATCCTCGATCCAGCCTCCGATCAACTTGAGAACGGTTTCGGCATCGGGCAGTGGGTTGACCTGAACATAGTCGCGCTTGAATGTATGCACGAATGCCTCGGCCATGCCGTTCGATTGCGGGCTCTTGACCGGCGTGAAGCAAGGCTTCAGGCCGAGCTGGCGGGCGAAGATGCGCGTCTCGCGGGCGGTGTACGGCGCCCCATTGTCAGAAAGAATCTCGACCGTCTCCGGCGCCCGGCAGGCGCCGAAGCGCCGCTCCACCGCCATGAGCATCATGTCGCGCACGTCCGACCCGCTGATCCCGGCGCCGGCCACGGCCGACCAGGCGATGACCTCCCGATCGCAGGCATCGATGATGAAGGCCAGGCGAATAACCTCGACGTCCCAGCAGGTGAACTCCAGCCCGTCCGAGCACCAGCGCAGGTTGGAGCGGATCATCACCACCTTGCCGTCATGGCTGCGCTCGGGCCGCGGCTGACCGCTACGCTCCAGCAGCAGGCCATGGATCTTCATGATCCGGTAGACGCGCTTGTGGTTGACCGGAGCCAGTCCCTCGGAGCGCAGCAGACGGTTCAGCGCCGCCGTGATCCGGCGATAGCCGTAAGTCGGGCGCTGTTCTACCAGCTTGTCGATCAGCGGCAGCAACGCCGCGTCTTGCGCCTTGTGATAGCGCCGACGCGGCTTGCTGCCGCCGTTCAGCCGCTCGTGCAGGTTGGAGCGAGATACGCCCAGGGTTCTTGCCACCGCCATCACCGGGAACCTCCCGGTCGATGCGACAGCGCATGCAAGATCGGTTTTTTTGAACGCGCCTTGTCCAGAGCCTCCTTGAGAATCTCGACCTCAAGCGTTTTGCGCCCGAGCTGGCGTTCAAGCTCGCGGATGCGGGCCTCCATTTCGCGGACGGTCCGGTTGCTGGTCACGCTGTCATCCCCGCTCACGGCGATACTCCCTCCTTCCAACATCAGCTTGCGCCAACGATACAACAGATTGGGTGCCACACCATTGCGCCGGGCGACAGCGGAAATGCTGTCGTGACCTTGCAACGTTTCCTCGACGATCCGCAGCTTCTCGGCCGCCGACCAGCGCCGGCGACGGCCACCATCGGTGATGATCTCAATATCGGACATGAGCATATGCTTAAGCCTGTGCCTAAGCCCTCCTTGGTTGGGCTTGGGTGTCCGGTCGAAATGGGGGCCCGTTCACCATCATCGTGCCAGACACTACGCCAGTTTTATCCTGGAACGGGTAACACGCTCAAGCAACAGCCCCGCAAACAGCAGGAACAGGCCTGTGCCCACCAGAAACCCCTTATGCAGAAAGGCGCTTTCATAGCCTTCATAAAAGCCCTGCCGCATCCAGTCGACACCATGTGCAGTAGGAAAATACCATACGATATCCTGCAACTGCTGCGGCAGCATAGATGGCAAGAATATGATACCGGAAAGCAGATATATCGGCCGCAGGATGACAT